>DAHXOD010000009.1 GCA_027365055.1 bacterium | reverse complement strand
CGGATCGGCGGCGTAACCAACTCCGCAGCGTCTCAACCAAAGAGGACCGGCAACCCAACGGGCTGCCGGTCCTCTTTGTCTCCGGCGAAATCGTGGCCTCGATCGGCCTACGCATGGTCTTCTCCGTGAGCACTCGCGAGTTCCTCCACCGCCGTTGGCCGATCCTGGCCTGCGTGGTTGCCGTCATAGTCGCCGTGGTTGCCGTGGTGTCATCGCTCTCGAGCGGGGGGTCGGCACTAACTGCCACCGACCAGTCCCTCGGTTGGAAGCCACCCCTCACCATCGACTACAACGGCCACCCCTACCCACTGTTCACCGGGCAGGGCGCACTGCTGGTCTCCTCCAAGTCCACCGTTGCTCACTACATCAATACCGCCTGGTGCGGTCCCGTGTTGGCCGGCCACGCTCCCAGCCGCTCATCCGTGGAGTCGTTCTTCGCCCCAGGGTCCCCGGGGGCCAAGCATGCGGCCCACCAGGTCCCCACCCAGCTCGCCCCCGACAACGTGGGCGGCATCACCTCCAACCCGATCTTCGCCCCGGTGCCCGGGCCGGTCACCCACCCGATGTGCAACTGGGTGTCCAACTTCCCCCGGATCGCCATCGGCCGATCCCAGTCCGCCCGCTGTTGCCGCCGGGCCAGAGTCACCCGCATGACCTCTCTGTAGTCATCGTCGACGCCCCCCAGTGCGGACCGGGCCGTCACGATCCGGTGATCAGCGACACAGCCGGTGAGCCTGTAGGGGTCGGCCTCCGGCCACGCCCCTCGAGGCCCACTGGGTCGTCGGCGGCTGGCGGCGGAGAGACACCAGCGCCCGCCGCCAGCCGTCCTGATCACACCACGCCAGATGTCAGACGGACCGGATCAGGTTCACGCAGTCAGGTTGTCATCGTTAAGTTCTCTATCCCCTCCCGGGATCAAGTAGTCGTTGACGAATTGATCGACGGTGATGCGATCTGTGGTCCGCTCAACCGATCTTCCGCACTCCACCACTCCTCGCCCGCGCCTCCGCCGCATCGCTCTCGGCTGCCATCCTCGTCGTGAGCCAAGTGGTGTCCTCGGGGATGAGGTGGCCGTACAAGGCGGTCACTGTGGCAGGCGAGCGGTGCCCCAGCCAGCGCGCCATCTTGTAGGGGTCGACCACCCCTGCCTCGATCCAGCGAGCGACTGCGCCGTGCCGCATTGAGTGGGGCGTCGCTACGTCAGGGTCCGCTATCCCTGATACATCCACGGCTGGCCGCCACACCCGGCCACGCCAATTCACCGGGCGCATAATGCCACCGAGCGGCCCGCTGAAGAGTTGGTCGGTCGGGCTCAACCCCCGCTTGGCGATGTGGGCCGCCACCCGATCTGCCACCGCCGGAGTGAGGGTCGGCACCACCCGAATGCCCGCTCGGGTCTTCGGCGGGCCAATGACTGCGCGGCCCGATTCCTCGGTCACGATGCGTCGGACGTGGACCACCCAAGCCGGGCGGTTGAACGTCACATCTCCGACCTGTAGCCCGCACAACTCGGAGATCCGCAGGCCGGTGTCCATGGCGAAGGGCACCACCAGGCTCCAGTGCTCGTCCATCGCCGACTCGATGGCGTGGGCCTCGTCGACGGTGAGATATCGCGACTCTTCGTCAGGCACCTCCGGCAGATGGAGCCTGCGGAACGGATTGCGCTCCAGCACGTCATCGTCGACGGCAGCCTGAACACAGGTCGCCGTGATCCGCACCACGCGGCCGACGGTGGCGGGTGCCAGACCCACCGCTACCAACTCCCCCACCCACTCCTGGCAGTGCGCTCGGGTGATGGCATCCAAAGGTGTCCGCCGCCACCGCGGCCCGATGTAAGTCCGGTACGCCGAGTCGTTGCGGGCCAACGTCCCAGGCCGTCGGATTAACCCCGCCCGCCACTGGTCCCAGTGGTCGCCGAAGAGCGTTCTCCCACTGGAAGGATCAGCACCTCTCCCCCGCCGGACGACCTGGCTGGAGCGCCAGGCGACCGCCTCCTCATAGTGCGTAAAGGTGCGAGAGAGAGACCGACCATCAAGCATCATCCGGGCTTGCCACCCGACCCCGCTCGGGTGCGCTCGGACCCCTGTCACCCGGCGGGGGCTCATCCCGCCTTCCGCATCGAATTGAGCGGACGGCCGCCGACGCCCCGCTTGGTTGCCCGTCGCTCCGGACCACCCCGCTTCGACGCCTCGACATACTCGGCCACGTCGGCGGGATCGAACCGGCGGCGTCCACCGACCCGGAGGTATCGGATGCGCTTCTCGGAGCAGATCCGGGCGACGAATCGGGATCCGACCCCCAGGTACGCGCACAACCGATCGTCGTCCCATAGTTCGGGCAGGCTGGCTTCCATGCCAGTACCAATGCGTAGGGACTCCGCTGCCCCTGCCGTCTCGGACCCCCGCCTGCCCCTTGCGGACCGTTGGGTCCCGCCCGAAACCCCCGATTTTTTGGACGGGATTTGGACGGGGGCTTCAGGCTGAACACCCAAAAATGCCCTCTGAGCTGGTGGGCGCTGGGAGACTCGAACTCCCGACCTCAGCCGTGTGAAGGCTGCGCTCTAACCAACTGAGCTAAGCGCCCCAGTGCTCCGGGATGTCCTTCAGTGGCCCGGCTGCGTGGGTCAGCGTAGCGCCAATCAGAACCGGTCTCGACTGGGTGCGTCGAGTTGGCTCGCCAGGTGGGCCGGTCGGAGCGCAATGCGCACGGTGCTGCGATGTGACCCGACGGACCGCTGTAGTCGGCGACCAGTCCTGGCGCTCGTGTCATATCGGGTCCGCCGGCAGGTCGGCGAAGCCGATCGCCTGCTCGAGGGCAGCCGCCGACCGGAGGACGACCAGATCGCCGTGCTGGGGTCCGACCAGCTGCAGGCCGATCGGGACGCCCGCCGAGGACCGGCCCACGCACACGGTCGCGGCCGGAGAACGTGTCAGGTTGAAGGGATAGGTGAACTTCACCCAGTTGATGTCCGGGGTCCCGTTGATCATCCCTGAGCCACCGAGTGCGAACGGTGGCGTCACCGAAGCAGTGGTGGGAGTCACCAACAGACGAACATCACGGAAGAGATCGACCAGGCGATGATTCAACAGATGCCCGGTGTCCTCGGCGCGCACCAGGTCGAGGGCGGTGAGTGACTGTGCATTCTCGATGATGGTCGCCAGTACCGGATCGACCTGTTCCCAGTCTGGGGTGCCGATCAAGTGGGCATGCGTTCTCAGGTTGTAGGTGCCGGAGAGGGTCATCCACTGGGCCACTGGATCCTCGTCGAAGATCGAACCGACGTCGACGATCTCGGCACCCAGCTCCTCGAGATGCCTGACCCCCCGTTCACACAGTGCCAAGACCTCGGCATCGACATCGGCGTACCCCAGCGTGGGCGACCAGGCCACCCGTACTGGTGGCCTGGGGTCCTCGTCCACGGCTGCCGTCCACGATGCTTCGGCACGAGGAAGGGAGCGGAGGTCGCTCGGGTCCGGGCCGACGACCATCTCCAATGCGGCCACGATGTCGGAGAGCCTGCGGGCTATCGGTCCCTTCGTGGAGAGCTCGTGCCAGTCCGGCGCGAGCGTCCCCCCCGAAGGCACGCGACCCAACGACGGCTTGATGCCCGACAGCCCACAGGCGGCAGACGGAATGCGGAGCGAGCCGCCTCCGTCCGACCCGGTGGCGAGAGGCACCATCCCCGACGCCACGGCCGCCGCACTGCCACCGGACGAACCGCCGGCACTGTGGTCGAGGTTCCACGGGTTCAGGGTGCGACCGAACAGGTTGTTGTCGGTGTCCGGCTTCCAACCGAGTTCGGGGGTGTTCGTCTTTCCGAGGACGATGCATCCGGCCGCGACCAGTCGGGCGACCAGTACCGAGTTCGATGTCGCCTTGGCATCGCCTGCGTGGGCGACCGATCCCAACGTCGTGACGAACCCCTCCGCATCATCGAGATCCTTGACGCCGATCGGGATGCCACAGAGCGGCCCCGGATCGTTTCCCCGCGCGACCATGGCGTCGACCCGGTCCGCGGCCGCCAGCGCCCGGTCGCCGTCGACCGCGACGAAGGCATTGATGGTCGGATTGAACCGGTCGATTCGTTCGAGCGCGTGACCGACCACCTCACGCGCCGACATGCTCCCCCGGCGGATCTGTGCTGCCAGTCCAACGACGGTCTCCGTGCGGAAGTCCATCGTCCGACCGTAGCCCAGTGTCGTCACGTGTCCACGGTCCACGGCCCGTTCGACAACATCGCCCGTTGGCGGCCAGTGTGGAGTCATGACCGAAGAACTCTCTCCCAGTGGCGCATCCGTTCCCGGCGCGGTCCTCGATCACATCGCCCACGCCGTCCCATCGTGGGAAGCCGCGTGGCCCCGTTATGCGGTCGAGCTCGGTGCGGAGTGGAACTCCGGGGGGCCCGGCCCTGGCTTTGCACCGGGGCAGCTCCGCTTCGCGAACGGGTCCCGGCTCGAAGTGCTGATGCCCTATGACGTCGAGCGCAACGATTTCCTCGAGCGGTTCCTGGGAAGCGCCGGACCGGGTCCCCATCACCTCACCTTCAAAGTCTCCGACATCGACGTCGCTCTCGATCGAGCCCGCCAGGCCGGTTTCGAACCGGTCGGTGTCGACCTCAGTGACCCGGAATGGAAAGAGGTGTTCCTCCATCCCCGCCAGGCGACCGGCATCGTGGTGCAACTGGCACAGGCCCGTGGCGACTGGATCAGTCCCCCGCCGGACGGCTACCCCGTCGACCGTCGGCAGCGGCGTACAGGGCAGGGTCCGGTCCCGCCGGCGTCGTTGCTGTGGGTCACGCATGCGGTGGCCGAGATCGACGAGGGGTTGGCGTTGTTCGCCGGGCTGCTCGGTGGAACGATCGCATCCCGGGGTCGCGATCCGGGCGGCGATGAGGAGTGGGTGGATCTCCGGTGGAACGGGCCGCTCGGCCTCCGCCTGGTCGCTCCGGTTTCGGGGCGCGATGTCGAGGGGACGCCAGGCTCCCTCCGCCAGTGGATTGGCGGCAGAACCGGCCGCATGCACCATGCCGTCTTCGACAGCGAGGATCCCCAAGCGCTGTCGGGAGCGCACCGTGCTCCCGCTGGCCTTTCCGGTGTTGCTGATCCGGCGGGCACAGGGTCGACCCTGCAGCAACCACTGTGGGAGATCGCTCCCGAGGACAACCTGGGGCTACGGCTGGTGGTGACCGAGAGCCCAAGGGCAACCGAGGACGGGACCCTGCCCGGGGGCCGATAGCCTTGCCTCGTGCCAGCTGATGACCGAGATGACGGCAAGGGCGGGAGCGCAAACGACCGTCCGGTGGTGCCGACCAAGTGGGCGATCGACCGCCTCGACCTCCGTGAGCGCCGATACTGCTTCGTCGCTGCGGTCGTTGCCGCGTTCTTCGGGTTCCTCGTCTACCTCACCGAGACCTCGAACCATCACTTCCGCCTGGCGAAGAACCAGCTGACACCGCAGAGCACGCTGGTGGTGGGGCTGATCGCCGCCGCTCTCCTTGTCGCCACGACGTTCCTCGGTCGCCGGGCTCCGGTCGGGTTTGTGGCCCTGTTCACCGGAGCCGCCTTCGGGGGCTCGTCTCTCGTCCTTGGCCTGCCGTTCTTCGCGCTGGCGATCTGGTTGCTCTACCGCTCCTACAAAACCCAACGCCAAGCCGCCTCCACGTTGCGGGCCTCGGGCGTGACCATGCGAGAGCGGTCCTCTTCTCGGAGCCAGGCGGCATCCTCGGGTTCCACCGTCTCCAGCCGCAGAGGTGGAACCGCACCGAAACGGCCGGTCCCTCCGACCGGGAACAAGCGATACACCCCGAAGCGGCCACCCCCGCCGGCGCCGAAGCCCTCGCGCCGCGAGCGACGTTCCACTGCGGCCACCGACTGACGGCACCACCGACTGACGGCACCACCGACTGGGCATCGTCACCGGCCTGCCCGCGCTCAGTCCCCCTCGGTGAGCAGGGCGGACCGGAGGAGATCGAGGATCTCCGCCCGGCGGCGCACCAGCGAACGAGCGGTCGGTTCCTCGCCGAAGACCCGCAGCACTTCGACCTCGGTCAGCATGCCGATCACCGTGGAGTAGATGGCCAGCAGCAACAAGCGCGGCTGGTGCCGGCGCATGTGACCTGCGTCCATCTCCGCTTCGAGGAAGGCAGACGCCCTGGCAACCAAGGGCTCCAAGTCGGCGACGAATCGGGTGGCCGCCGGCGGCCCGATCCGGCTCATCTCGCGTACCAGCCCGATCAGTTCCGGACGCCGAACGGCCAACCGAAAGACGGAGCGGACCACCGCCTCGATCCGGCCCCAACCGCTCCCCGCTTCCACCAGTGCCGTCTCGAGCACGTCGGAGAGCTCGGCTGCGCTGCGGTCGGTGACCGCTTCGAGCAGCACCTCCTTGGACGGGAACCAATAGAGGATGGTCTGCTTCCGGATCGCCAGCCCACTCGCCAGCGCGTCGAGCGACGTGCCGTCGTAGCCGCGGCCGGCGAACGAAGCCAATGCGGCGTCGAGGATCCGCTCTGGCGTCGTCGGTTCCTCGCCCGGGCCGCGGCGCGAGGGCACCGCCCGCGCACTCCGGCCACGCCCGCCGATCTCCTCGTGGCGTCCAGCGGTCGACCCGGTCACTTACCATATGGTAGACAGATCGGGTGACCCGCGTCCGCGACGCCCTGGCCGGCCGGCGATTCTTCATCACCGGTGCGACCGGCTTTCTCGGGACCGCGCTCGTCGAACGCCTGCTCCGCACACTCCCGGATGCCGAGGTGGTGCTGCTGGTCCGGCCGACCCGACGTTCGACGCCGATGCAGCGTGTCGTCAAAGAGGTCCTGAAGAACGACTGCTTCGATCGGCTTCGCTCCGAACAGGGTGACCAGTTCGACTCCGCGGTGGTGGCGCGAGTGTCTGCCGTCGGGGGTGACGTCGGCACCGACGGACTCGGGCTCGATGACGAGGGGAGACGCCAGCTCTCCCTCTGCGATGTCGTGATTCACTCTGCCGCCTCGGTCAGTTTCGACTCGCCCCTCGACAGCGCCGTGGAGGTGAACCTGCTCGGACCCTCTCGGGTGGCCGCGGCAGTGGTGGCCGCCCGTTCGCTGGCCCAGTCGGAAGGCCGGCCGGGTCCGGTCCACTTCATTCCGGTGTCCACGGCATACGTGGCCGGCACCCACCAGGGTGAGGCTGCCGAGGAGCTGCTGGACGGGAGCCGGTTCAGCCTCGACGTTGACTGGCGGGCAGAGGTGGTGGCCGCTCGTCGCCTGCGAGCCGACAGCGAGGCGGCGTCGCGGCACCCCGGCCAACTCACCAGGTTCGCCCGCTCCGCCCGCAAGGAATTGGGTGGGGCCGGGCTCCACCTGCTCGCCCAGCGGGCCGAGCATCTCCGTGAGGAGTGGGTTCGCAAGCAGCTGGTGGACATCGGAAAGGTCCGAGCTCAATCACTGGGCTGGCCCGACGCCTATCCCTATACCAAGGCATTGGGTGAGCGGGCCCTGGTGTCGCAGTTCGGAAACGAGCTGGCGATCACCATTGTGCGGCCGTCGATCATCGAGTCGGCGCTGGCCGAGCCGCGACCCGGGTGGATTCGGGGCTTCCGGATGGCCGAACCCATCATCATCTCGTACGCCCGCGGGCTCCTCAAGGAGTTTCCGGGGGTGCCCGAGGGCATCATCGACGTGATTCCGGTCGACCTGGTGGTGGCCGCGATCATCGCAGTCGCCGGTGATCGTCTCGCCGAGGCAGGTGCCGGGTCCCCCCCCGGACCCCCGAGTGTGTACCACGTCGCTTCGGGGGTGCGGAACCCTTTCCGCTACGGGCGCCTGGTGGAGCTGATCCGCGAGTGGTTCACGGAGCATCCCCTCTACGACGCCGACGGTCAACCGATCGTGGTGCCCGAGTGGTCCTTCCCCGGACGAGGAAGGGTCCAGCGCCAACTCTCCCAGGCGAGCCGGGCGATGGCCATGGCCGAAACGCTGGTCGGGTCACTCCCGATCCGGGGCCGCCAAGCGTCCTGGATGGCTGCCCTGGAAGAGCGGCACATGCTGGCCGATCGTGCTCTTGGCTACGTGGAGCTCTACGGTGCTTACACCGAGACCGAAGCTCGGTACCGGGTGGATCGCCTTCTCCAGCTGTGGGAACGACTGGAGCCGTCGGACCGAGAGCTGTTCTGCCTCGATCCCGCTGCGGTGGACTGGGATCACTACGTGCGCGAGATCCACCTGCCGTCGGTGATCGAGCACGCGCGGGTGCGCACCAGCCCTGGCCGGTCGGTCCAGCCGAGCCGATCCGAGCGCGCCCGCAAAGCGATCCTCTCCCCCGACCGTCACCTGGCGGCGTTCGATCTCGAGCACACGTTGATCGCCTCGAACGTCGTCGACTCCTACGCGTGGCTGGCATCGCGCCATCTGACCGCCGGGCAACGAGTTGCCTTCGTCGCTGACCTGCTGCGCGAGGCACCAGGCCTCCTGGCACTCGACCGCAAGGATCGGGGTGACTTCCTCCGTTCGTTCTACCGGCGCTACGACGGTGCGCCGGTCGACCGCCTGCGCGAGGACGGGTGGGAGCTGTTCTACGCGCAGCTTCTGGCGCGCTCGTTCCCCGGGGCGATCGCCCGAGTCCGCCACCACCGAGCCCTTGGCCACCGCACAGTGTTGATCACCGGCGCTCTCGACGTGGTGGTCGAGCCGTTCCGGCCGCTGTTCGACGAGATTGTGTGTGCCCGGTTGGTCCAACACAACGGCACGTTCACCGGGAGGATGGACGAGCTCCCGCCCATCGGTGAGGCTCGCGCGCTGGTACTGGCCGACTACGCCGAAGCCGAGGGTCTGGACCTCGCCGAGTCGATGGCCTATGCCGACTCGGCGAGTGATCTGCCCATGCTCGAGGCGGTCGGGTTCCCGGTGGCCGTCAACCCTGAAGCCAAGCTGGCCGCCATCGCTCGCCGCCGGGGTTGGCATGTCGAGCATTGGGAGAAGGCCGCTGGGGGTGGGCGCCGTTTCCTCCCACTCGGCCCCGTCGACACCCGGAGCGCGCGCGGCAGGGGTCCGACCAGCGCCGCCGCCCTCATGGGTGCCCGGCGGAGCCGTGCCGGCGGGGGTGACCGATGAAGGCGCTCGTGGTGGAACGGAGCCTTCCCCGGTTCGCAGCGTCTCGCGTCGCGTCTGCCTTCGGGTCCGGCCGCGGGGCAGGCGTGGGACCGCTCCGCCTGCTCGATGCCACCCCGCCGGAGGCCCCAGGGGCAGACTGGTACCACCTCCGTCCACTGCTCTCCGGTATCTGCGGCTCCGATCTCGCCACCCTGGACGGTCGCAGCTCCCGTTACTTCGAG
This sequence comes from bacterium, assembly GCA_027365055.1. GTDB lineage: Bacteria > Actinomycetota > Acidimicrobiia > Acidimicrobiales > RAAP-2 > DASZIT01. The sequence goes on along the minus strand of DAHXOD010000009.1, from coordinate 20,823 downwards.
GACATTGTCAGCTTCCCGTTCGTCCCTGGCCACGAAGTGGTGGGCATCCTCGACGAGGGAGGGGTCGACCATGCCGGACGGCGCCTCGACCCCGGCGCGCGGGTGGTGATCGAACCGGTGCTGGGCTGCACGCCACGGCACATCGTCCCTCCCTGCGACGCCTGCGGCACCGGTCACAGCGGCCTCTGCGAAAACGTCGCCTTCGGAACGATCGCCCCGGGCCTGCAGACCGGATTCTGTGCCGACACCGGCGGCGGTTGGTCGGCTGCCGGGTTGGTCGCCCATGCCTCGCAGATCCACCCGATCCCGGACTCGTTCACTGACGAAGACGGTGTCATGGTCGAACCGACTGCCTGCGCGGTGCACGCTGCGCTCACCGGTGGCGTCGTCGCCGGGGACACGGTGACCGTGATCGGTGCCGGAGCCCTCGGCCTCCTGACCATCTGCGCACTCAATCGCCTGGTGAAGCCCGGTGCACCCAGCACGGTGGTGGTCGGCGCCCGCCACCCCCAGCAGCGCCTCACCGCTGAGCTGCTTGGTGCCGACCTGGTGGTACCCCCGGATCAGCTGGCCCGGGCCGTACGCCGTCAGTCCGGCTCGTTGGTCGTGGGCGGGCGGCTCACCGGCGGCTCCGACGTCGTGTTCGACTGCGTGGGCTCGGCGGAGTCGCTCGAACAGGCACTGTCGCTGGTGCGGCCACGGGGACGGGTGGTGCTGGTCGGCATGCCTTCTCGGGTCAGCGTCGACCTGACGCCTCTCTGGCACCGTGAGATCACGCTGGTCGGAGCGTATGCCTACGGAAGCGAACGGTCGCCTGGTGGCGACACGACCAGCCATCGCACGTTCTCCCTGGCGATCGACCTGGTCGGCAGCGACCGGCTGGGCCAGCTCGTCTCCGCGGCCTACCCGCTGACACGGTACGAGGAAGCCCTGACCCACGCCGGCTCCGCCGGGCGCCGCGGTGCCGTGCGGGTCGCGTTCGATCTCCGTCACCCGAAAGGACCCACCCGATGAGCCCGAGGCCCGGATTTGTGCTCGAGGTCGACCGTTCCACACCACCGACGCTCTTCTGGCATGGTGAGCGCTTCCGCCTGGAGCGCCTTCCGGAAGGAAGTCGGGTCATCTACGCCCCCGAGCCGCTCGATCCCCTCCCGGATCCCGCTGCGGCGATCCGCGAAGCGCTGCTCCATCCGCTCGGCGACCAGCAACCGCTGCCCGCGCTCCTACGGCCGGGGATGCGCCTCACCATCGCCTTCGACGACATCTCCCTCCCGCTCCCGCCCATGGAGCGCCCCGACATACGCCAGTTGGTGATCGAAGAGGTCCTCGACTTGGCCGCAGCCGCCGGCGTCGACGATGTCGAGCTGATCGTCGCCCTGGCGCTGCACCGGAGGATGACCGAGCCTGAGCTTCGTCACGCGCTCGGCGATCGGATCTACGACGCCTTCGCACCCACCGGCTTGTTGACCCAGCACGATGCCGAGGATCCGGATGCCCTGGTCCATCTCGGCCTGACCGACCAGGGCGAAGACGTGGAGATCAATCGGAGGGCGGCCGAGAGCGACCTCCTCGTGTACGTGAACATCAACCTGGTGGCGATGGACGGGGGGCATAAGAGCGTCGCCACCGGACTGTCCAGCTACCGGAGCCTCCGCCATCACCACAATCCGCAGACCATGCGTCACAGCCGCTCGTTCATGGACCAGCACCGCTCCGAGCTCCACTCGGCGAACTGGCGGATGGGGAAGCTGATCGCCGAGTCCGGGGTCACGATCTTTCAGATCGAGACCACCCTCAACAACGACGCGTTTCCCCCACCGTTCGGCTTCCTCCAGAAGCGTGAGTGGGAGTGGGGTGTGCGCGATCGGATGGCGTTCGTCGGTGCGTCGGCCGTGCTCGATCGCACGCCGGCCGCGGCGGCACGCCAGGTGTTCCACCGGGTGCGTGCCCCCCACCGGATGACGTCGGTGCAGGCGGGAGAGGTGGAGGCGGTGCACCTCCGAACCACCGAGAACGTGTGGAAGCAACAGGGCGTGCCGGTCGAGGGCCAGACCGACATCTTGACCATGGGTCTGCCCTACATCAGCCCGTACAACGTCAACTCGATCCTCAACCCGATCCTGGTCGCATGCCTCGGACTCGGGTACTTCTTCAATCTGTATCGGGGTCGCCCCCTCGTGCGCGAGGGTGGCGTGGTCATTATGAGCCACCCGACGCCCTGGGAGTTCAACCCGGTGCACCATCCCAGTTACATCGATTTCTTCGAACAAGTTCTGAGCCAAACGACCGACCCGGTCGAGGTTGCCGATACGTTCGAGGCGTCGTTCGCCAACGACCCGTGGTATATCCACCTCTACCGGACGGGTCACGCGTACCACGGGGTCCATCCGTTCTACATGTGGTACTGGTGTGCCCACGCGCTCGAGCACCTCGGCGGTGTCATCGTGGTCGGCGGTGACCCGGCTGCAGTGCATCGGCTGGGGTTCCGGGCGGCGTCCACCATGACCGACGCCATCGAGATGGCGACCGACCTCGTCGGGCGCTCGCCCACCCTCACCCACATCCACACGCCGCCGCTGTTGCTGGCAGACGTCCAATGACGGGATCGGTGAGCGCGGGGCACGGATCCGCTCGATCCCTGCTGTCCGCTCGAGTGGTCCGGTCAGAGGCCAGGCTGGGACCAGCGCCACCGGTCCGGGCCCGGCTCCTGGCCCGACTGGCACCGGCGGCCGTCGCCAAGGCGGTCGGCAGCCGGCGTTTCCCTCTGGTGGCGCCCAGCTGGCCCGAACAGGTCGAGCGACCGGAACCGGAACGCCGCGTCGGACTCGACTACGACACGGCATGGGCCCGTCGTTACCCGGTCCGGTTCGCCCGGGCACTGCTTCTCGACAACATCACCCGCCCGCTCGCCACCCTGATCGCCGCGCCAGACGTGCGTGGACTCGACGGTCTCTCCTCGGACGATGCCCCGGTGATCTTTGCCGCCAACCATGCCAGCCATCTCGACACCCCACTCCTATTGAGCTGCCTCCCCCTCCGGTTCCGGCATCGCACGGTGGTTGCGGCCGCATCCGACTACTTCTTCGATCGCACGTGGAAGGCCCACCTGTTCGCCTTCTCACTGGCCGCGATCCCGATCGAACGGACCAAGGTCAACCGTCGGTCCGCCCTGCTGGCTTCCGAACTTCTCGGCGACGGTTGGAACTTGATCATCTTTCCCGAAGGCGGGAGATCACCCGATGGGTGGGGTCAGGGGTTTCGCCCGGGAGGCGCCGCCTACCTGTCCGTGCGGACCGGCCGCCCGGTGGTTCCCGTCCATCTGGCCGGGACCCGCCAGGTCCTCCCGAAGGGAGCCACCGGCATTCGCCGTACCGAGACCACGGTGACCTTCGGTACGCCGCTACGACCTGAACCAGGAGAGGACGTTCGGCGTCTGGGTGAGCGCATCGAGCGATCGGTGGCACTCCTGGCCGACGAGCAGTCCAGTGACTGGTGGAGCGCGCGCCGGCGCGCCGCGTCGGGCACCACGCCACCGCTCCGAGGCCCGGATGTCGCGCCGTGGCGACGGTCCTGGTCCCTGGAGCCGGCCCCCAGCCGGGCGGCGACTCGTTCGCGGTGGCCGCTCAGGACGGGCGCGGACGCAACCACCGGCTGAGCGTCGGCGCTGACCCCAGCGAGTGGAGCAGGCGCCGTCCGCCCCTGCCGTCAGTCGCCGCCAGACGCTCAGCCCGCAGTGCGTCCTCTTCGGTGTCGTCCAACGGCGCCAGATGGGGATCCTCACCCCGTGCCTCGAGTGCCCAGCCGATGAGCAAATCGGCGATCGCCACGTTGCGGGCAAGGAGCGGACCGTGCAGGTAGGTCCCCAGGACATGGCCGTTCCATGCTCCTTCCGTCCGATCGCCGCCCCCGTTGCCCACCCCGGCCGCCACCCGAGCCAACGCACGGGCGCCCGGCCCGAGGATCGACGCACCACCGTGGTTCTCGAACCCGCTGAGGTCGGGCAGGACGGTGCCGGCTGCCGTCCGTGGTCCGTCTGGCCCGAACCGGGCGACCACCTCTCCCACCGCGCGCCGTCCCGTCCCCTTGCGGGTGGTCAGGTCCAGAAGGCCGATGCCATCGTGGGGGCGGTCGTCGGCATCGGGGAAGGAATGTCCGAGCAGTTGGAAGCCGGCGCAGACCCCCAGCACCACTGCCCCCCGGCTCGCCTCGCGCTGGAGGGTGCCATCTCGGAGAAGCTCGGAGGCGGCCCGAACCTGAGGACCGTCCTCGCCTCCGCCGATGCAGTAGATGTCAGCCCGGGGCAGCGTCGAACCCGACCGGACCGGGAGGACGTTCGCCCGCAGTCCTCGCCAGCGGGCGCGCTGGGCGAGAACGGTGCCGTTCCCTCCGTCGCCGTACGTTCCCAACAGGTCGGGATAGACCACCGCGACGACCAGTTCGCTCGTCGGTCGGTCCGAAGCCGATCTGGTCATAACCGGCTCCTCAACTGGGCGAACGCGGTGTAGTTCCCCAGGAATTCGACGTGGTCGTCGGGCGAAGCCGAGTGGCCGTCGACCGCGTGGTCTGGGCTGAGGTCGATGGCAGCATCTACCGCCCTGAGGGGATCGATGACGACGCGATGGTCGACGCCCGCGTACCGGAGGCGCACAGCCAGATCACGGCACCGTTCCCCGGTGGCGATGACCGAACGACCGGCGAGCCGTTCGAAGGGAACGTCCCAGAGCCAACTGGTGTCGAACCCGTCGGCGACACGGGCGTTCACCGAAAGCACGATCGCCGCCGATCGGGCCACCTGCCCCCCGTCTCTCCCCTCGCTCCCGCCCTCCTCGTCAAGGAGGTCGAAGATCGCCTTCCAGCCGGCAGGGTTCTTGGCAAGGAGTAGGCGGATCGAACGGCCCCGTCGGGTCACCGACGAGAACCTCCCCGCCACTTGGCCCAACGTGGCGATCCGGGCCAGCGCGGTCTCGGCGGTGACCACGTCACCGGATGAGGACTCGCCCATCGCCGCCACCGCCACCGCGGCCATGGCCGCATTGGAGCGGTTGAACGCGCCGGGCAGCCCGATCTCGAGCGCCAGGCGGGCTCCGTCGTCGAAGATCAGGGACCCGTCGGGCCCCAACCATGCCTGGCAGTCCGGTCGTCCGAACGTGCACGTGTCGCAGTGCCAGGTCCCGGATGGTGCGAACTCGATGCGACCGCCGCACGCCGGACAGCCGACGGCGTCGTCACGCCAGACCTGGCCGGCACCGACCCAACGAACGGAAGGGGCAGCCACGGCGGCCCACACCACCATCGGATCGTCGGCATTGGCGATCACCACGGTTGGATGGTCAATCACCGGTGAGCGCGGGATCGACGCCATGCCGTCGCGCCACAGCTCGACCAGCATCCGCACCTCCGAGATCCGGTCCAGCTGGTCGCGTGACAGGTTCAGCAGCACCACGACCCGGGGGTTCATCGCTTCGATCGCATCGGCGAGGTATCCCTCGTCCACTTCGAGCACCAGGGTGGTGGCTGTTCGATGTTCGGACAACGCGGCGGCGTGACCGGCCAGCATGTTGGCACCGGTCCGGTTGGTCCCCACGGCCGCACCGTCCGCACCGGTCAGCGCGGCCACCAGCATGCCGGTGGTCGTCGTCTTGCCGTTGGTGCCCGAGACCAGAGCCAACCGGCATCCTTGGGTCAGGTGCTGGAGTAGGTGCGGGTCGACGGCCAGTGCCACCCGGCCACCGATCACCGTGCCGCTGCCCAGTCGGGCCAGGCGTGACACGCGGTTGACGGCCGAGGCCAGCTCGATGGCGATCGAGGCGCGTCGGCTCAGCGGTCGGGTCGACCTGCCGTCGGTCAAGGTCACGCCGGAGGTCGAGTGCGGGCCAGCTCGTCTGCGGTGGGCACGTGCGGGAGCAGCGACTCGTCGGGCAACAGACCGCTGATGGTCGTCATCAGTCGTTCGGTGTCCTTGCGCGCGTCACCGCTCTGGAGACTGACCGGGGCGCCGACACGCACAGAAACGTGCGGTGGATGGGTCAACGCTCCGAATTCGGGAAGGCGGGAAGAGCGGGGCCAGACCTGCTCGGTGCCCCACAGGCCGATGGGCACCACGGTGGCACCGGTCTCGGCGGCCAACCGAGCTGCGCCGGTGTGGCCGACGAGCACGGGATCGAAGAAAGCCTCTCCCCTGGGGATCGTCCCTTGGGGGAGGATGATCACGAGTTCACCGGCCCGCAACGCTTCGGACGATCGCCTCATGGGGTCGGACGACCCGCTGCCCCGGTCGACGGCGATCCCACCCAGGGCGCGTGCCAGGCGGCCAATCACCGGTGCATCGAACAGCTCTTGTTTGCCGAGGAACCGCACCGGTCGATTGAGTCGAGCGGCCACCAGTCCGATGGCCACGACGTCGAAGTAGCTGCGGTGGTTCGCCACCAGGATCACCGGGCCCTGTTTCGGGATCGACTCGACGCCGCTGATGTCGAAGCGTGCGTAGGGGAACGCCTCGGGACGGAAGAGCAGGCGGATCAGGTGGTAGGGCTCCAATCCCAGGATCGACGGGACACCCGGAGGGCGGTCCCAGTACTCGAGCGGCCAGCGGCGAGCCACGGACACCATGGCCAGTCTTGGATCGGCGTTCAACGGGTGGGGGTGGCCGACCGCGGTGAGCAGTGGTAGGTCGTAGAAGCTGTCCGAGTAGGCATGAGACTCCCCGAGATCGACATCGTGTTGGACTGCCCATTCGCGCGCGGCGGCTCGCTTGCCGGTGCCCCACACGAATCCGGAAGCCAACCGACCGGTGTAGAGACCGTCCGACTCTTCGTAGCGGGTGCCGATCACCCCGTCGAAACCGAGTGCATCGCTGAGGCCGGTGACCAGGTCGGTCGGTGACGTCGTGGCCATCACGACCGGCCTTCCCTCCTGGCGGTGGGCGTCCAAGGCAGCCAGCGCCCACGGCTGTATCAGATCGGCCAGCGGGGCGACTGCCCGCTTTCCGGCGCGCCGTGTCGCCTCGGCCGGGCGATTCCTCATCGCCCGGGCAGCGGCCCGGGCCAACCCGATGAACGGCGCCGACTCGCCGAATCGGTTGTAGAAGGCATAGAGATAACGGTCGCCGGGTAGGTGCATCCCCTCGCCCAGTACGCCCTCCTCCACCAGTGCCTGGTGGAGAACCGGGCCACTGGCCGCTCGAAGAAGCGTCCGATCGAGGTCAACGAAGACCGCACCCGATCGCGCCGCTGGGGATGTCTGCGCCATCTCCCCACGCTACCTGGGTCCGCACCCCGAGATCGCATCTGCAATCGTTCGGGTCGGAACGTACGCTGACCGTCCGTGGTGAGGGCGGTCGCCACCTTCGCGACCGGTCGATCGGACCCCAGACGCGGTGAAGGGACCGCCGGGGGGGAGGGCGGTCCCTTCACACTGACACGACAAGGAACGGAGGGGGGTTCCTGATCCCTGTGGTCTGTGACCATTGTGACTGAAGATGAGCAATCAGTCAAACAGTTATTTTCGATAGCAGCTATCATCTTGAGCGATGGAACTCCGTCACCTCCAGGCCCTGGTGGCCATCAACGATCACGGCACGTTCTCTGCCGCCGCCGAACACCTCGGCACGGTGCAGTCGAACATCTCCGCCCACGTCGCTCGACTCGAACGCGAGCTCGGTGCGCCGCTGATCGATCGGAGCAATGGGCAGCTCACCGAGCCGGGCTCGGTGGTCGTGGCGCGTGCTCGGAGGATTCTGACCGAGCTCGACGCGCTGGCGTCCGACGTGGCCGCGTGCAGTGACGAGGTGCGGGGCACGGTTCGGGTCGGCATGATCGGCACCACTGCCCGATGGTTGGTTCCCCAAGTGATCGATCAGGCATCCTCGCGTCACCCCTATCTCGCACTCGTCGTCGTCGAGGGCTCGACGACTGGCCTCGAACCACAACTCGGTAGCGGCCAGCTCGACCTGGCGGTCCTGAACCTCCCGCTCCCCAGCAAGGAGTTCACGTCGACACCGCTGTTCGAGGAGGACCTGGTGCTGGTCGTTCCCGTAGAGCATCCACTCACGAGCCTGACACGGCCCGTCACCTTCGATGACGTCGCCGGGATGAAGCTCATTCTGCCGCTCCCCGGTACTGCGTTCCGTGACGAGTTGGACTCCGCAGTTCGACCGCTCGGCGTCGTGTTGGAAGCGAGTACGCAAATTGACGGGCTCCGTCTCATCGCCTCGCTCACCTTTGAAGGCTACGGGCCGGCTATCCTTCCGGCGACCGCGATCCCCTCCTACCTCCGCAGTCGTTTCCAGGCGATCATGATCGAAGGTCTTCCCCGGCGGCGGGTCGGTGTGGCGCAGCGCAGTCGGGGCCTCCCGTCCGCGCCGACGCTGGCGCTCATCGACCTGCTCGGAGCCACCATCGCCTCGGCGACAGACTTGCCGGAAGGGCTCCACCCCCCCGCCTCTTGAGCTGCTCTGCCGGACCTGCCCAGTGGGTCCGCTGACGGGGTCTCCGATCACGAACCCGGTGGTCGAGGCTCCCGCCACATGCGCCACATCACCGGTCCACCACTGCGCGGATGCAGCTCCTCGACGACCTCGAACCCGAATCGGGCATAGAGCGGAACGTTCTTCTCCTTCGACGATTCGAGATACGCAGGCATGCCCTCCTCATCCACCTGGGCCAAGGTCGCGGCGAGCAGCGCCGTTCCGATCCCGGTGCCCTGCCGGTCCGGATCCGCTCCGAGCGTGGCCAGGTACCAATGGGGCTCCTTGGGGTGGAGCGCGTCGATCTCCGTCAGTAGCTGTAGTGCGCGGATCGCCCGCTTCCCCACCAGGTAGGGCGCGGCCGGAAGAAGCTGCAGCAGCTCACGAGCTGGATTCCGGGGTCGATCCGGTGGTCCCCAGATCGCAACGCCTCCCAGGTCCTCGGTCGTGTACACGTGACCGAATGGGAGGTATTGGCGCCGGATCTGCGTGCCGAAGAAGGCGTCCAGTCCGGCATGCCGCCGCCGATCACCGGAGAAGATGAAGTTCGAGACCGGGTCGTCGTCGAACGCCCGGACCAGCAGCTTGGTTGCGGCACCGATCTCCGAGTGGGAGACCGGTCGGACCACGGGGGGTGTGGGGCGTCGCATCGGATAAATCGTACTCACGGGTCGAACGAACCCGCATCCGGTGCGCTGCGACCACTGTCCGGGCTCTGCGTCCGGGTCCGAGGTCCCGTCCGACCAGGTCTCAGTTCGTTGAGGGATCAGCGGGGAGGCCGGCCAGGATCGCCAGGGACCCACCCTGGCGCCGGAGCACCCGCCGCCACAGCCCTTCCGGATCGGCAGAGAGGGGATCCTGTGCCTGAGCTTCGACGTCGAACCACCAGCCCTCGTCGATCTCGTCCTCGAGCTGACCGGGCTCCCATCCGGCGAACCCGGAGAACAGCCGCACTTCTTCGAGGATGCCGGACACGAGGGACGGCTCCGGATCGGCGTGGAGACCGACCATCCCGATCGGGCGGTCGTCGTCGATGAGCGTTTGCCAGCCAGCTGGGGCTTGGAGCCCGTTCGCACCGGTTGCGGTCGCGCTTCCGGCCTTGGCCAGCCGAGCCAAGCCGACCACCGAATTGCGGCCGACCGGCCCCCCGACGAACAGCACTGCCGGAGGCGTCGCCACCGGGTGCCAGCGGGGTAGGACGGCGCGGACCTCCGTCGCTCCCGGACGATCGAGCACGACGCCGAGCGCGCCCTGCTCGCCGTGGTCCAACACCAGCACGACGCTGCGGGCGAAGTGGGTGTCGACCAGCCGCGGGGCGGCCACCATGAGGCGACCGGTCAAGTGGCACGAGCCCGGAGGCTCTCCTGGTCCCAGAGGGGATCCGGGTGCGGTGGACATGGCACGATCATGACGCAGGAACGAAGCGTCGTCGTTTCGCTGGAGCGAGCACGGCCATCGGGGACCGACCACGGGACCGACCACGGGACCGACCACAGGACCAGGCCGGGCTGGGCTGGGCTGGGCCGAGGCTGAACGTGACCGGGCCGGCGACGGAACGGGCGCGGGCCGACGGCTGATCGCCCTGGTCGTATCGGATACGGTCTCTCGACGAGGAAGGTGACGTGACCAAGGCACGCCGAGGAAGAAAGCGATCAACCCGGCCGACCCCCGAGGTCAGCCCGGGCGGACGGGAGCACTGGCGGGCCGACGGTGCTCCCAAAGCGCGCTTCACCAGCTCTGACGACGCCAATCGAGCGTCTCTCCAGTTCCGCCTCGAAGAGGGTGCAGACCTCGATCCCTACCGCTGCAGCTACTGCAGTGGCTGGCACCTCGGCACCCACCGGGACTGAGGAAGCACCAGTCAGACAGACGGGCTCAGGGTGGTGGTGCAGAAGGCACAGCGTGTCGCCCCGACGGGTACGTGGCTCAGGCATTCCGGGCAGTCGCGGACGGGGTCCGGCTCCGGCGACTTTCCGAGCCTCCGCATCAGGTGGTTGACCGGCTTGATCACGAAGAAGAAGATAGCCGTTGCCACCAGGACGAAAGAGGCGACCGCGTTCAAAAAGTTCCCGTAGGCGAACTGGGAATGATTGATGGTGAACGTCAGGCTCGAGAAATTCGGCTTCCCGGCGATGGCGGCGATCAACGGGGTCAGTAGGTCCTTCACCAGTGCAGTGACTACCGCGGTGAACGCCGCACCGATGACCACCGCCACCGCCAGTTCGAGCAGGCTCCCCCGCAAGAGAAAGTCTTTGAATTCCTTCAGCATCTCCATCTCCTCGCTGATTGTGGTGGACGTTGGCGCTCGAGACCGGATCCGCACTCGGGAGGAGCTGCCGCCGGCACAGGAGGCGCCCAGGTCTGTGGCGGCCTGAGCGTAGTCAAGGGAGCCGGGTGTGGATCCAGGCATGCCAACGTCCGGTCACTGGGACCGCCGACACCAGACGGGAGGCTCGAACGAGCCAAGCCAGCACGGCGTCCTCGTCACCGGGGGGTATGTGGGCGACGAGACCCCGGCGGGGATGGTCTTGGGTCACCTTCCACCCATCAGGAAGGGGAGCACCGGCCTCGGCCAACCGACGGGCGACGCGCGGGCCCGATGCGTGCTGCAGGCCGACAGCCGTCATGGTCGGGGTGCTGTCGTCGCGAACCCGACCCGGGATCCACGTGGCCAGGGGGATCTTGTGGGGGGAACCCCCGAAGATGGCGAACACACCCGGCGGTTCTGGCTCGTGTTGCGGTTCGATCACCGGTCGGACGTTCAGCCATCCGGTGCCCTCGGCCGCCATCGCCGCCATGCGGACGACGACCGCTTCACGGCGCCCGTCCACAAACTCCAACTCGTCGGGGCGGGACCGGGTCATCGACGTTCGATCACGACTGGAGATCCGCGATCCCGAGCGCCAAGTGCTCGAGCTCGGCCCTCCAGGAGCTCGGCGGCTCCAGCGATCGCACCACGAACTTGGAGAACCCGACGTCGACGAAGCGCTCGATCAGGTCACGGAGGTTGTCGATCCCGACCGGCACGACTGCGGCCGGGTCCAGGCCGGGCCGGCCGGCACCAAGGGCCTGGGCTACCTTGACCGACAGCGGATGGTGGGAGTACCCGATGGACACGCCGAAGTGCTCTGGACTGATCGACCGGCCGCACTCGTCTGCTCGCGCCGCGATCACCTCTCGGCCTTCTGCGGCCTCGTCCGGGGTGCAGGCTGACGGCATCCAACCGTCGGCCACGGCTCCACATCGGCGAAGCGCTGCCCGGGCCAGGCCGCCGGTCCAGAACTCCAACGGTTGCTGCAACGGGACCGGAGCGACGCAGACATCGTCGAAGTCGGCAACGTTGCCGTGGTGAGACACCGTCTCGCCGGTCCACAGGCGGCGGAGGAGGGGAAGGATCTCATCCATCTCCCGTCCTCGTTCTCCGGACGGGACGCCGAGGGCGTCGGACTCGGGTCTCCGGGGGATTCCGGGGACGAAGGTGAGGAGCAGGCGACCACCGGAGAGCACGTCGAGCGTGGCCAGCGCCTTGGCCAACCGCAACGGGTTCCGTCCCGGCACCAGCATGGTGGTTCCGATCTTGAGCCGGGGATTGTGGGCGGCGGCGAACGCCAGTGCCGTCAACGGGTCGATGGTACGTGCCGTCAGGATCTCCGGCAGCCAGAGCGAGTCGAAGCCCAAGTCGTCGAGGTCGTCGACCAGATGGGCGAACCCCTGGTGGTCCGGGAGGTCGAACGCGCCCACACCCACGCCGATGCGGACCTTCATGTGGCTCCGAAGGCCGGACCGTCGACCCGATCCACCGTGGCGAACGACGTGATCGGCGCCCGGGTGAGCCGGGTCGGTTGGTGCAGTGGGCGGCCCAGCGCTACGACGGCGGCGACGACCAGCTCGTCGGGCGCTCCGAGCAGCCGACGCACGGAGTCCTCGTCGCGGAGCGCCATGGTCGTCATCACGCCGGCCAGATCCTCGGCACGCGCCGCCAGCAGCAGACTCCAGACGAAGGGGTACACCGACGCGCCGCCGGCCAGCGGATAGTGGGTGGCATCGCGATCGACCGTGGCCAACCGACGGAGATCGGCCAACAGCACCAGCAGGACCGGCGCCTCGTCGAGGTGCTCGGCGAACCCGCCGGGCTTCCCCTCCATCGCTCGGGCCAGGTCCGGCGCCGCCTGGAGCGCTGACCGTTCCTTGTCGAGGTCGGTCACCGCGGCCCACGGCGTCAGCCCGGCTTGGACTTGAGCGAGGTACTCGTACCACCCGGTGAGGTAGCTCTCGCGCAGGGCCACCCGGGTCGCTTGGTTCTTCACGACCACGACGTGCCACGCCTGGCGGTTGCCACCGTTCGGAGCGAAGCGAGCACTGTCGAGCAGACGGGCAACGACATCGTCGGGCACCGGGGTGGCTTCGAACGCCCGCACCGCTCCGGTGCTGCGGAGTGCTTCGATGAGTTCCATGGTCCCGACGGTAGCGGCACCCGGCCCACGATGTTACGTGCCGCGCGCTACAGGGTCTCGAGGATGGCGTCGGCAGCACTCACCGAAAGCCCGGCCCCGGGCTCGACGTGGAGCGTGGTCACGACACCGTCTTGGATGACGGCGGCATAGCGCTGGGAGCGGGTGCCGAGGCCGAACCCGCTGCCGTCCATCTCGAGCCCGATCGCTGCCGTGAACTCCCCGTTCCCGTCAGCGAGCAGCACCACTTGATCACCGACATTGGTGGCCTCTCCCCACGCGTGCATCACGAAGGGATCGTTGACAGAGATACAGGCGATGGTGTCGACGCCCTTCGCCCGCAGCTCGTCGTGACGGATGAGATAGCTCGGCAGGTGGTAATCGGAACAGGTCGGAGTGAACGCTCCAGGCACCGCGAACAGCACCACCCGTCCGGTGCCGAGTACGTCGCCGGTGCGGACGGGAGTCGGTCCCTCCGCGCCGTAGGTCATCACCGGTACGTCCGGAATTCGATCGCCGACGGCGATGGTCATGATGTGATCCTTCCTCTGCTGTCTCGGTGACGGGCGGCGCTCGGCGTGGCAGTCCCGTGCTTGACCCTGTTCCGCACGCCCGACGCCACCGTCACGGTGTCTGCCACGCAGCATACGGGCTGGGAGCCGTCAACGGCGAGGGGACGACAACCCCGTGACGGCGTCGATCACCGATCGGAATCGGTCGATGGCCACCAGCTGGGCGTCGCGGGTCTCGCCCTGCAGCGCCACGGTGAACCAGTCGACCCCGACGGCAGCCAACGCACGAACCGACTCGACGACGACCGCCTCATCGATCCGGGAAGCGGCCTGCATCGACAAGCCCTCGGGGACGAAGGCGATGGTCAGCGGCTCGGTCCGTCCCACCGACGCACCGTGGTCCATCGCGTACCCGATCCGGTCGGCCAGCTCAGCGACCGTGGCGATGCCGGCGGTGCGGGTTCGCCCGGCGGCCCGGCCGGGAGTGGGGAACGGCGCCCATCCGTCACCGAGCTCGACGGCCCGTCGGATAGCCCGGAAGCTGTTGCCACCGATCCAGATGGGTGGGTGAGGACGCTGTCGAGGGACCGGGAGCATGGTGTTGCCGGCCACCTGGTAGCGATCGGTCTCTCGCACCACGCACTCACCGCTCCATGCGGCGACCATGGCTTCGATGGCGTCGTCTGTGTCGTCGTTGCGGGTGTCGAACGAGGCGCCCAGCGCGGCAAACTCGCCTTCGAGGTAGCCGACGCCGATGCCGAGGATCACCCGACCACCGCTCAGGACATCGAGCGTGCTCACCGCCTTTGCCAAAAGGAACGGGTTCCGGTAGGCCGGGATCAGCAGGTTCGTGTGCAGTCCGACCTGGCTCGTGGCCGCGGCGGCAAAGGCCAGCGCCACCAGCGGGTCGAGCGCGTGGTGTCCCCCGTGGGCGAGCCAATCGTCCGGCGGAAACGGGTGCTCGGTGGCGTACACCGCACTGAAGCCGGCCGACTCTGCCGCCGCCGCCAGATCACCGACCGCTCCCGGTCCGACGAATTCGTCGCCGAGGTCGACCCGGTGGGTGGGCAGTCCGTAGGAGAACCGGATCCCCGTCACACGGCGACCGGTCGGCGCCTGCTCATCCCGGTCCGCCATCCACCGTAGCCGTCACGATCCGCCCGCAACGACGGCACCAGGCGGTCGGAGACGATCGGTCGCTAGGGTGCACCAGACCACCACAACGATCACAGCGGTAGATCGTTGGTGAGGGATCGGTCGTCGACGTCATAGGGCAGGCATTGTGTCATAACCCGGTTGCGGCCCGGTGGACGGTGTCCCGTCCCGTGCGGTCAGTCCGGGATCGAGTGAGGTGATCCGTCGACGAGCAGCTCTCGCCACCGTTGCTTCGTGAACCGTACCGCTTCGGTGGTCGCGACGAACTGTCGGAGGAGGTCGGAGAACCGCTGAGGGTCGGTGTGATGAGGGAAGTGGGCGGCGTCCTCGAAGAGTTCGAGTCGACTCCCCGGGAGGCATGCCTGAGCTCGTCGCGCGTGGGCCACGGGGATGATCGCATCCTTCGCGCCCCAGATCAGGAGCGTCGGTACGCCCTCCATGAGGTACGCACGGTCGAGCATGGTGATCACCTGGCCATGCCAATCGATGCTGGCCCGCAGCGTGCGGACGATCGCCTGGCGCGCTGGTGCGTCGGGGAGCGACCCGAGCACGTCGAGGATCTCGTCGATGTCGATCCCCAGTCCCTGACCGAAGAACCGCAGGAACTCGCCGATCACCCTCCCTCCCACCCGCGCGGGCGGCAGCGCCAACAGTGGCATGGCGAGGTCGACGCCGGGGGCGGTCGCCAGACGGAGCAGCGGGCTCAGTGTGCGGGAGATGCCGCCGGTCGACATCAGGACCAGGCGTTCGAACCGATCGGGGTACTCATAGGCGAACTGGGCGGCGACTCCCCCACCGAGCGAATGACCCACTACCGTCACCCGGTCGACGTCGAGCACCGTCAGGAGATCGCGCATCGCGTTCGCGTAGCCCGAGACGGAATAGTCGCCACGGGGCTTGGCCGAGGCGCCGTGGCCTAACAGGTCCGGGGCGATCACCGTGTGGTCGCGGGCCAGTGCAGGCATCACCGCTCGCCAGGTGGAGGAGCTGTCGCCGATGCCGTGGATCATCAACAACACCGGTCCCGATCCGGCCATCCGGTAGGCCCGGCGGTATCCGTGGATGACGACCGAACGTACGGCGAACTCGCCCTGGTCGAACTCGCCCTGGTCGAAGCGGTGCTCCCCGGACGCCAGCCTCCCCGATTGGTCCGAGTCGGACGGGACCCGGTCGGGATCGTCGCGGCCGGCGGAGTCTCGATCCGACGCACTGGAGTACACGGTCGTCATGGGGCGACGGGCTGGTTCCATTCGATCCACCCGAGCCCACGTCGACCGTCACCGGTCGCGCAACGGGCCATGGCCCGGGGAAAGCGGCTCACACGGCCGTCGGTGGCGGTCAGAACGACCGGACCGAACGCCACAGGATCGATCGTGAGGTCGAGTCCCCCAGGTTCGATCGAGGCCCACCCGGCCACCGGCAGCCCGTCAGCGCCACTGGATTCCCGGACCGCCAGCCGCTCGATGGAAGCGACGTTCTCTCCCGGAGCTTGCACGTAGCCGAATGTCATCGGGCTCGAGGGAATGCGGATGTCGGCGAAATGGAGTCGGGTGCCGTCGTCGAGCCGGAACGCAGCCCAACACCAACCGAATGCCCACCAGTCTCGTACGCCCCACGAATGGTCCCGTTGGCCGGGGCCGTCGAGCGCGAAGCGCTCGTTGCCGACCGCGATCTGTCCGTGCACCAGGCACGGGATCTCGTAGCGAGTGGTGATGTCGTAGTGATAGGGGATCCCGTCCGTGGTCCACTCCGCTTCGATCGACAGGTCGGTCGGCGTCCCGACGGCTCCGTCGTAGATCTCCGTCGCCACACGGTGCCGGGAGGCCGGGACCGTGGCGGTCACGGTCATCGAGGACAACGGATCAGGGGTGGCGCACTCGATCGAGAACCCGGTCGGGGAGCCGGTGTCCCGGCCGTCGGTCGCGTCGGACGGGTCCATCGGGGTTGTCTCCACGGACACGACCGATCCGCTGGACTCACCGGGAGCGCCTTCGATCGGGAGGTCGTAGGCCACCGAGGCCACCATCGGTCGGTCCGGGCCGACCACCATCGCCGTCCACCACGTCACCCCGAGGTTCGGGTACCGACCGAGGCGGGCGTAGAGACCCACCGAGCCGTCGGCCGCGACAGCATCGAGGTAGTACGACTCGTTCCAGAGCGGGTGGCTGTCCGGCTGATGCAGTGCTTCGTCGCGCCGATCGACCCCATGAGGTCCGGATGTAGTCACGGCAGACCGGAGAGCAGCGCCTCTGCTCCATTGTCGAGGATCTGCTGGGCATAGCGCTGTGCGCTCGTGGCGAAGAGCTCGTCGCCACGCTCCGTCCGTTGTACCAGCATGGAGGCACCGATGGTCATCAGCAGACCACCATAGGCAGCCAACCGGTAGTCGTGCTCGAACGTCGCGCTCGGGTAGCCCTCGACTCCCTGGGCCACCAGGCGCTGGTGGTAGGAAGCGAGCAGGTCGCGTTCGTGGGTGCGCCGGTCGGCGACTGTCAGGCTGCCCCCCAAGAAGTAGGCGACATCCCCGGCGGGTGGTCCCCATGCCGCCGTCTGCCAGTCGACCACCCACGGCCGGGGATCGCCCGGGACGAACAACAGGTTGTCGAGCCGGAAGTCGCCGTGCGTCGCGGTCGGGGGGCCTGTCGGTCGTGTCAACCAGGGTCCGAGTACGCCGATGAACTGCTCGCACACGGCGACGTGCTCCGGGGCGAGACGGTCGCCGTAGCGATCAAGGAAGCCAGGGAGCAGCGGCGTCACCAATGACGTCGTGAAGGCATGGGATTCTGCAGATGCACGGTTGAGCCATGCCCGCTGAGCGACGGACTCGGAGCCCCACACCGGTCCGTGGAGCGCCGCCAGCTCCTCCAACGCCGCGGCAGCGGCATCGACCGTGCATCCGGCCAGCTGCTCGCCCTGGGAACCGTCGGTCACGTCCTCGAGGACCAGGACGAACCATCCAGCTTCCGCATCGCACCATCCGAGGTGACAGGCCGGCATACGGGTACGAACCAACCCGGCGACCTCGGCGTAGAACGAGACCTCGATCTCGTACGCCCTGGTCAACAGACCGGTCGAGCGGCTCTGCTCGTCCGAGGACGCGCACTTGACGATCACCGACTCGGGTCCCCCGTAGGAGCCGTCCCCAGCCAGCACCAGCCGGTAGGTTGCGGCCATCTGCCCGGTCCCGACCGCCTTGCGCGAGACGATGGTCACGGATGCCCCATCGGCGATGGCCCCTGAGCGGCGGAGCACGTTGGTGATCCACGGCCCGTCGACCTCGTCGATGGTCCGTACCCCGTGTACTCCGGCGAGCGATGTCGTCACGGTGGGGTACCGGTCGCGTCCACGATCAGCTCGGTCACCGGTTCCGGGCGGTCGTCCGACTCGGTTCGCAGTGCCCGGGACATCACGGCGTGCTGCAGGTACATCGTGGCCACGTAGGTGAGCTCGAGCAGGGCCTCGTCGCCCAACCGGTCGCGCAGTGCCGCGAACAGACCGTCGGGTACCCGTCCGCGGTCGAGCACCAAGCAGTCCGCGTAGGCGAGCACCAACCGCTCGGTCTCCTCGAACACGGTCGAGGCCGGCCAGTGGGCGACGGCGTCGATCAGCTCTTCGGGCGTGCCCATCGACCTCAATGCCCGGCAGTGCTGCGAAAAGACGAACCGGCTCCCCGATGCCCAGCCGACCCGGGCCTGGGCCAGCTCGCGGAGCCGAGGATCGAGCTTCCGGTCAGGACTGAGGTAGAGGCCGAAGCCCTTGACCGCATGGTCGAGCACGTCGGGGACCAAGGCGAACACCGTCCACCAGTCCCCGCTTGTTCCGTCGGCGGTTCCCGGTTCTGCCACCGGGTCCCGTCCGTCGAAGAGGTGGTCGTACAGCAGCCGCACGAGCGGGGCCTCTGCCTCCGCACGGGGGACCTGACGGAGCCTCGGCGCCATCGTGTCAGGCCCGTCCCGCGCCCGCGGCGTGTACCGGTCGGAGTGCGGCGTCGTCGGTGGAGTGGGCGTCGAACGGGCGAGTCCAGCAGGCGAACTCCAACAGGATCCCGTCGGGATCGGTGAAGTACAGGGAACGGATGAACACGCCGGGGTGGACGGTGTCGGCGATGCCCCACTCGCTGTCGTCGTGATTGGCAATTTCGGTGCAGTCGACCCCGGAAGCGAGCAACCGGTCGCGGTACGCCTCCATGCGGTCGGGAGCAACCGTGAAGGCCACATGGTTCATCGAACCCACCGCGCTGGTGAGGCTGGCCTGATCGGGTCGGCCCGCCGGCCCCGACACCCCGGGCACCCGATCGGGGGCATCGGGGAACCAGAAGAAGGCGAGACAGTCCCCTCCCCCGCAGTCGAAGAAGAAATGCTGGCCCATCCCCGCAGGCAGTTCGATGGTCTTGACCAACGGCATCCCCAGGACACGGCTGTAGAAGTCCACGGTGCGCTCCATGTCCCGACAGACCAGCGCCAAGTGGTTGATCCCCCCGAACTCGAACCGCTCGCTCGTCGATGCCATGGTGCCTCCCCTGCAAACCGGTGGTGCGGACAGTTTCACACAACCGGGCGAAGACCGGCAGGAACCGGGTCTGCCGCCGACATCGACCCGATCCGTCACCCCTCCCGCTGTCGGTCGGCTCGCTGCGTCCTCCGATGCACCGGTGTCAGTCGGGCCGTCGATCGGATCGTTCCCGGCCCCGTTCGATCGCTTCGGTCCATCGCCGATCGGCTCCTTCGACCTGGTCCATGCCGGGACCTCCGGACGTCTCCCCGCTGACCGGTCGACGGGGCGCGCCCACCAAAGTGCCCAACGAGGCCGTCACCGAGGAGCGCAGTGCGTGGAGGTCATAGCCTCCTTCCAGGAACAGCGCCAGGCGTCCGCGCGCCGGCGCGAACGCGGCGACGCGCCTGGCCATCGCGGCGAAGTCTCCGTCCGAGAGGGCGAGGTCGGCCAGCGGATCGTCGCGATGGGCATCGAACCCGGCAGATACCAACACCCAGGTCGGCCCGAAGCGCTCCACTGCCGGGGCGACCACCTCGTCGAGAGCCCGGCACACCACGTCACCGGTTGCCCCCGCCGGGAGGGGGACGTTCAGGTTCCCGCCCAGGGCGTTCGGACCACCCACCTCGCCAGCGGAACCGCTACCGGGGTAGAAGGGCCATTCGTGGAGCGACACATAGAACACCTCGGGATCGTCCCAGAACATTGCCTGGGTGCCGTTTCCGTGGTGGACGTCCCAGTCGACGATCAGTACCCGTTCACCCGCGGCCACCAGGGCGGCAGCCGACACCGCGATGTTGTTGAGGAGGCAGAATCCCATGGCACGATCTGCGAGGGCGTGATGTCCCGGTGGGCGGCTCAGGACGAACCCGACTCCGTCGTTCCGGCGGCGGAGGTCATCCAGAACCACCAGTCCCGCCCCCGCGGTCAGACGTGCGATCTCCCACGACCGTCCGGTCGCGTAGGTGTCGGCGTCGATCGCCCCTCCCCCATCGTGGCAGTAGGCCGCCAGTTCGGCCAGGTACCTCGAGCGGTGTACCCGTTCCATCGCATCGAATGGCGCAGGTGTAGCAGCCACGGTCACCAGGGCATCGCCGAGATGGAGGTCGGTCAACCCGGCGATCGCCGCATCCATGCGACCGGGCCGTTCCGGATGCCCGCGGGCATCGTGGCCAGCGTGACTGGCCATCGCACCGCCGACGACCACGACCGTCGGATCACGCTGCGGGCCGGCATGTCGTTCCGCATCACGTTCCGGGTTCGGCACCTGCGTCACGGCTACGAGGATGGCACGTGCGGCCGTCACCGTCACTCCGGCGCAGGGGCCACCGGGAACTGTCGGCCGCGTTCGTCGCGTCCCTTCCGGTACTGCCAGGCATGGCGAGGTGAACCGTCGAGGAGACACCCGCATCGATGGCGTCCGGAGCCTGGGCTCGTTGTGGGCATGGCTCGCGTACCGTTCCATCCGGACTCCAGGACTCCTGACGTAGTTCGAAAGTCCTTGCAGGGTCAGGCCCCCTTGACCGAGTAGACCAGCTTCAGGTTCGTGCCTGGGTAGACGGTCCCAGTGCCGTTGAGCTCCTCGCAGAGCCCGGCGATCGCTCTGGTGCGCCGGGGGGCAGACAGAGGCTCGATGCGGACGTGCAGGGTGGCGCCTTTCACCTCGAGGTCCGCCGAAGTCCGAAACGCCTCGCGCAGCAGGCTGCGGGCCTCGTCCTCTGCCCGGGCGTAGTGCGGTGCGATCAGGCGG
>DAHXOD010000099.1 GCA_027365055.1 bacterium | reverse complement strand
CTCGCCACGGGAGTCGTCCTGGGTCGACGCCCCGCCGCATCGTGTGCAGCGAACGAGATCGCCGCAGTGCCCGCACGCCAGCAGTCGCGCCCGTCCGGTCCGATTGAGGATGCAGACGACCTGCCCTCCCGGCGAGTCGAGCACGTCGCCGACCGAGCGGGCCAACCGATCCGAGAAGAGCCCGGTCCTCGGATCGTCGCCGCTCCGGTCGACCACCTCGACCACCGGCCAACCGCGACGTTCGACCGCTCGGGACGTGGTCACCAGGTGACCGCTCTCGAGCACCTCCACGGTCGGGCACGGAGAGACCAGGATCAACGGGGCAGCGTCGCGCCGGGTGCGTTCCACCAGCACGTCCACCGCCGACCAGGTAGGTGCCCGCTCTTCCCGGTAGGCCTCGTCGTGGGCGTCCACCACCACCGCGGCCCGCAGGCAGCCAGGAGGGGCCCACGCAGCCGAGCGGGTACCGATGACCACGGAGCGTCCCGTCGCTGCCTCGGCCCAAGCGTCTGGCATGGCCGCCACCGGGACCCCGGCGGACCGGAGCCGTTGCCCCAGACGGACTGCCCGGCTCACGGAGGGCACCATCACCAGCACGCCCCCCGGTCCCAGTCGGTGGAGCACTTCGAGAACGAGAAGCGACGTATCGAGGGTCGGAGCCAGACGGACCACCGACGGGTGTCCCGCCCGTCGGAGTGCTTCCTCCACGATCGCCACCGAGGCGCCACCGGGAGAGGACACCGCCATCCCCGCCGGCGGCCCGGCCGGGCGCCGCACCTCGCCGGCGGGCGCCCCGACCACTCGCCCTCGGACCATATGGTTCGGACCTCGCACCACCCGGGCCGGTGATGCGGTCCCGAGAAACGACGACATCGGGCCGGCCCACCGCCAGCCGGCCCACTCCGCCAGCGCCACGATCGGCGGCGCAGGTCCCTCGCCGCTGGATGCCGCCAGCGGCTTCGGATCGACCCCCTCCGGCGGTCGCACGTGATCCTCTACGACCCAACCGCCAACCCGTCGGCCGTTCAGGGCGATGCGGACACGGCTCCCGACCGAGACCAGCGGATCCAACCGCTCGGGCACGGTGTAGTCGAAGCGCCGGTGGATCGCCGGCACGTCGGGTACGACTCGTACCACCCTCGGCGGGGAACCCGCCGCGCTCGACGTGTCAGGGTTACCCGGGGAGCCCGGGGTGCTCGCAGGGTCAGGGGTGCTCGCAGGGTCAGGGGCACCAGGCCGGCTTCCCGGCACGACCTCCTCGGAAGTGGCGTCCTCCTCCGGAGCGGCCGTCAGAGTCCGAGCGCCTGCTGCAAGTCGTCGACCCGGGGTGTGTCCTCCCAGGTGAAGTCCTTCTCGTTCCGGCCGAAGTGGCCGTAGGCAGCCGTCTTCCGGTAGATCGGACGCTTCAGGTCGAGATCACGAACGATGGCTGCCGGACGAAGATCGAAGATCTCCTCCACGGCACTGGCGATCTGGTCGGGATCGGCCCGTTCGGTACCGAACGTCTCCACCAGCAGGGACACCGGGCGGGCGACCCCGATCGCGTAGGCCACTTGCACCTCGCACCGGCTCGCCGCGCCGGCGGCGACGACGTGCTTGGCCACCCAACGGGCCGCGTAGGCAGCCGATCGGTCCACCTTGGACGGATCCTTCCCGGAGAACGCTCCGCCTCCGTGACGTGCCATCCCGCCATAGGTATCGACGATGATCTTCCGCCCGGTCAGCCCCGTGTCCGCATGGGGGCCGCCCAACTCGAACACACCGGTCGGGTTGGCCAGGATCCGCACATGCTCGGTATCGAGATCCGCCGGCAGCAGCGGGTGGATCACGTTGTCCCGAAGGTCGGGAAGGAGAAGGGTGTCGAGATCGACACCGGGGTCGTGCTGGGTGGAGATGAGGACCGTCTCCAAGGCCACCGGTCGCCCGTCTTCGTAGCGGACGCTGACCTGGGTCTTGCCGTCAGGTCGCAGGTACGGGAGCACACCGACTCGGCGCACCTGGGCGAGCCGCTGTGCGAGGCGGTGGGCCAACCAGATCGGCAGGGGCATCAGGTCGGGAGTCTCGTCGCAGGCGTACCCGAACATCATCCCCTGGTCGCCGGCCCCTTGAGCGTTGAGCTGGTCCTCTCCCCCAGTGCCCGCCCGTACCTCGAACGCGTTGTCGACGCCTTGGCCGATATCCGGCGACTGCTCGTCGAGCGACACCATGACGCCACACGTTTTGCCGTTGATCCCGTAGGCGTCGTCGTCGTACCCGATGTCCATGACCGCTTGGCGCACCACGGTCGGAATGTCCACGTAGGTGGTCGTGGTGATCTCTCCCGCCACGAGCACCAAGCCGGTGGTGAGCAAGGTCTCGCACGCGACCCGACTGTTCGGGTCGTCGGCCAGCAGGGCGTCGAGGACCGCGTCCGAGATCTGGTCGGCCATCTTGTCCGGGTGGCCCTCAGTGACCGACTCGGAGGTGAAGGTGTATCGCTTGCTCACTCAGGATTCCGTTCTGTTCGTCACTCGGTCGTCAAGTCGTCACGTCGTCACTCGGGCGTCGCCAACAGGCGAACCACCCTATCGAACACTGCATGCGCCACCGCCACCTTGCCCGTCAACGCTACCTCGGTGGTCGCACCGTCCGCTCCGAGAATGGTCACCGCGTTGGTGTCGTGGTCGAAGCCCACATCGGGAGCGGTCACGTCGTTGGCCACGATCAGGTCCACGCCCTTTCGGGCGAGCTTCTCGGCGGCGCGCCGGACGACGTCTTCGGTCTCGGCGGCAAACCCGACCAGCACCTGGCCCTCGGTCCGGCGGCGGCCCAACGCCGCCAGGATGTCGGGGGTCGGCTCGAGCACCAGGTCGGGAATGCCGTCGGTCTTGCGCAGCTTGGATGATGCGACCGAGGCGGGACGAAAGTCAGCGACGGCGGCAGCCATCACCACGACGTCGGCACCGTCCGCCAGGGCCAGCATCGCCGCTTCCAGGTCGGCGGCCGTCTCCACCGGATGGACTCTGATCCGCGGATCGACCGGAGTGCGACTGGTCGTCACCAGATCGACGGTGGCACCCCGGTCGGAGGCCGCCAGCGCCAGGGCGTGACCCTGCTTGCCCGACGACCGGTTGGTGAGGTACCGCACCGGATCGATCGGTTCGCGGGTGCCTCCGGCCGAGACCACCACTCGCCTTCCGGCCAGATCGCTCACCACCGGACGGTCGGCGACGGCCGCCCGGTGGGCCAGCAACTCGAGCACCACCTCCGCGATGTGGGCCGGCTCTGCCAGCCGCCCCGAACCCTGGTCCCCGCCGGCCAGCCGACCGTCTTCGGGGGGGATCACCACCACGCCCCGCGAGCGGAGCGTGCCGAGGTTGGCCTGCACGGCGGGGTGCTCCCACATCTCGGTGTGCATCGCCGGGCACACCACCACGGTGGCCCTGGTGGCCAGCAGGGTCGCGGTCAGTAGGTCGTCGGCATGGCCGCCGGCGAAGCGAGCCAGCAGGTCGGCGGTCGCCGGGGCCACCACCACCAGGTCGGCCGACTGGCCCAGCCGAGTGTGGGGAATCGGCGATACCTCGTCCCACAGCGAGGACTGCACCGGCTCCGACGCCAGCGCGTCGAACGTGGCCGTGCCCACGAAACGGGTGGCTCGCTCGGTCACCACCGGAGCGACGTGAACGCCGGCGTCCACCAGGCGCCGACAGAGATCCACCGCCTTGTAGGCGGCGATGCCAGCGGTGACACCGAGCACCACGAACGGCATCGACCGTGCACCGCCGTCCGGTGGCGCGATCGCCACCGCTGCTAGTCGTCCGACGGGGGCGGGCCGGCCGAACCCAGCCCGCCTTCGAGCCCGATCAGCGCGGCCGCCTCGGCCAGGGCGGCTTCCTCGGCCAGCGCGGCTTCCTCGGCCAGCGCGGCCTCCTCCTCCGGGTCCGGTCGGGAGTAGGTCGCCTTGCCCGCAGCGATCTCCTCGAAGGCGATGGAGAGCGGCTTGCCCGAGATGGAGGCCACCTGTGGAGGAACCACGACGCCGAGCCCGCCGCCGAGCGAGTTGTAGTAGCTGTTCACCTGGCGGGCCCGGCTCGATGCCAGGGCGACCAGGGTGAACTTGGAGTCGACCTTGTCGAGAAGCTCTTCGACCGGTGGGTCCATCAAGGTGGCACGGTTCAGTGGCATGGCATCCTTCGCTGGGTCGGGAAGAGGATTGGGTTCGGAAGAGGGCTGGCCTGGCTCTGGCTGAAGCACCGGACGGACAACAGCGGCTCGTCGCCTGGCGACCGAGCCGGTGTGGCTCGCTACGCCCGATCAGTGACGGAGCACCTGCCCGCCACCGCCCACAGCAGCGCGACGCTCCTCAACTATAGCGGCCACCGCATCCGTCGCCTGCGCCAGATCGTCGTTGACCACCTCAGCGTCGGCAATGAGCCGTCCGGTGCGGAGCTCGGACGCTCCGGCAGCCAGGCGCCGGGCCACGTGGTCCTCGTCGTCTCCCCGTCCCCGCAGGCGCTCCGCCTGTACCTCGGGTGACGGTGGGGCCAGCAGGATCAGCACCGCATCCGGCCGCTTGGCCCGCACCTGCTCCGCACCCTGAAGATCGATCTCGAGCAGCACGTCACAACCGGGCGGCGCGTGGGGAACCGGCGTCCCGTAGAGATTTCCCAGGAACTCCGCCCATTCGAAGAAGCCGTCCGCCTCCGCCTTGGCCACGAACTCGGACCGGTCAGCGAAGTAATAGGCGTCCGCCGGTTCACTGGCTCGTCGCGGCCGGGTGGTCCACGAACGGCTCAACCACAGACGGGGGTCGTCGGCAACCAAGCGTGACGCCACCGTCCCCTTCCCGGCCCCGCCGGGACCGAAGAGGACGAACACGAGCGGCCCGCCCCGTGCCACGTCCCCGGTGGCGGACGACCCGCTCAGCGAGCGGTCTCGCGGAGCAGGGCGTCGCGCTGGTTGCTCCCCAGACCCTGCAGGCGCCGACTCTCACTGATCCCCACTGATTCCATCAGACGACGGGCCTTCACCTTGCCCAGGCCGGGCAGGGACTCCAGCACGGAGAGCACCTTCATCTTTCCGGCGACTTCATCCCCTTCGACCGAAGCGAGGAGCTCCGCAAGGGACATCGACCCGAGTTTGAGCTTCTCCTTGATCTCGGCACGCTCGCGACGGACCTTGGCGGCCTTGGCCAGCGCGGCTTGACGCTGTTCGGGGGTGAGGGCAGGCGGTTGCGGCATGCCCGCGACGTTAGCCCCTCTGCGCCCCCCGGTCATGCTGGATACTGGTCAGGTGGCCACGATCGATCTCAACGCGGACCTGGGCGAAGCC
>DAHXOD010000098.1 GCA_027365055.1 bacterium | reverse complement strand
TCGGTTCGCATCGTCGCGCCCAGGGCGTGATCGTGCCGGTCGAGGTCTGGGAGCAGCTGTTGGAGTCGGCCGAGGACGACCTCGACGCTGAGCTCGCACAACGACGCCTAGCGGGTTCGTCGGGCGCCCGGCGGACCCGCTCGGACCTGGACGAGGCTCTCCGGCAGGCAGCGGAGGCTGCCCGTAGGCCTGCGTGAGCTGCGGTCGCCGCCCTGCTCGCTATGAGGTAGTCCCCGGCGCCGAGGTCTTGGACGATGTGGTCGCTCTGGCCGGCTACGGGCCAGAGGTCGTTGCCGCCGCTGCGTCGATCTTCGACGATCTGGCTCACGGCCGGGTGGGCGGCAAGGACCTCGGCCTGCGCCATGTGAGCGGCGATCTCTCCGGACTGGTGCGAGTCAAGGTCGACGTCCCCGGCTGGTGGCCTCCCCGGTTGTTAGGCTCGTCTATCGACAGGTCGATGACAGTACCCGGGAGGTCCTGGCCGTGGGCCCTCGCGACGAACATGCCATCTACCGCACCGCCGTGAGGCGACTCGCCGGTAGCGAGCGTTCGTAGGACCATCGGCCTTCGGGACTTGGGGAGTGCCGGCGTCCGCCAGCGACCCGGGCGCCTGCGGGTTGGCTCGGCGGTGGTAGGCCGGACGCCTGCCTTGCTCTTCGGCGGTCTAAGCGTCGGGACGCCGCCTTTGGCGGCGGTGAGCAGACGGTCGACCCGGATCGTCCGGCGCAGGAAGTCGACCCGGTCGAGGCTCAGCCCGAAGCACTCGCCCTGTCGGAGCCCGGTGCCCGCGGCGAAGACGATCAGCGCGCGGTAGCCCAGCGGCACGGCCGCGGTGGGGTCGGCCACCTGGCCGACCCCCAGGGGTACCAGCTCGGTGTCGGTGCGCTTCGGCAGGGCGATGCGCACGCACGGCGATGCGGCGATCAGCCGGTCGGCGACGGCCGCTTTGAAGATGCTCGCCACCCGTCGGTAGGTGACCTCGACGGACCCAGGGGCGAGGGTGGAGCTGATGGCCCCCACCCAGCCCTGGATCTCGCTCCGGCGGATGGCACCGGGCGGACGGCGGCCGAGCGTCGGGTAGGCGCGCAGGCGGAGGTAGCTCTCGGCCTGGGCCGCGGTGCTCGGCCGGTGCATCTGCGCGACGCGCCAGCTCTCCGCGTAGTCGCGAAAGAGGGTCCGCTCGCCGGCGGGGTCGATGTACACCCCGCGTGCCAGGTCACCGCGTACGGCGTTGAGGAAGCGCTCGGCATCACCCTTGCGCGCGAACTGACGAGTCTTCTGCGGACCCCCGGGATACTCCCGCCACCTCGCCCGGTACCCGCTTCCCGGTCGCTTGTCGATGCTCGCCACAGCCGGTCCTCCCACCGTCAGCGGGGGCCGTCGCCAGGCCTCAACCAGTCCTCAGGTTCTCAGAAAGTCCTCAGCTCTGAGGACAACAACGGTGCAAATCGGGCACCGGCGGTCACCAACGGTAGAGGGCAAAACCATTGGTCAAAGGGTATATTAGGGCCCGCATCAGGGGCTGGTGACGGTGAGCCGGCCTGTAGGCGGGGTTCTGTGCACCCTCTGACGAGGGGCGGTGGTCATCCATCTACGCGGTCCACCTGGGGGTGGCACACCGGTGGTGTGCCGGACGGGCCGCCCAAGCCCCCTGTTCGACCTTGCTCCGGGTGGGGTTTACCGAGCCGACCGGGTTGCCCCGGCCGCTGGTGCGCTCTTACCGCACCGTTTCACCCTTACCTGTGCCGGATCTGGGACCCGGCCATCGGCGGTCTGTTCTCTGTGGCACTGTCCTGCGGGTCACCCCGACTGGCCGTTAGCCAGCACCCTGCCCTGCGGAGCCCCGACCTTCCTCGACACGGTCCGGAAAGGGGTGACCCGTCCGCCCGTGCCGCGACCACCCGGCCGGCTCACCGTCCCGGCCATTCTCCCACATGGCGGTGGCGCGGTGTGGCCCGGTGTGGCTCCTGTCCGCCGGCCGCCGCCCGGGATGCAGGTCATCTGCCGCCGCCCGGTGCGTGGCGGCTCTAACCTGTCGGCGTGCCCCCCGCCCCTTCGTCGAAGCGCGGGTCGCCCGTGGCGGATCACGACGGCGAGCCCGTGCTCTCTGTCACCGAGCTCTACCAGGGGGTCGAGCAGGCGCTGCGGGGGGCGTTCCCGACAGAGATCTGGGTGGCCGGTGAGGTCCGGTCCTTCAACGTGAGCTCCCGGGGACACTGCTACCTGGACCTGGTCGATCCGGCGGCGGCGAAGGATGCGGGCGCCCCGGTCCTGAAGGTCATCTGCTGGTCCGGTCGGTGGGGGCGGCTCCGGGCGAAGCTCGACGGACTGGGCATCACCCTGGACGCAGGCCTCGTCGTCCGGGTACGTGGAGAGCTCCAGCTCTACCGGGCCCGGGGGGACATCAGCCTGATCCTCTCGGAGATGGACACCGACGCGCTCCTCGGGAACGTGGCGGCGGAACGGGCCCGGGTGGTCAGGGCGCTCATCGACGACGGTGTCTTCGACCGGAACCGGTCGGTCCC
Source organism: bacterium (assembly GCA_027365055.1). GTDB lineage: Bacteria > Actinomycetota > Acidimicrobiia > Acidimicrobiales > RAAP-2 > DASZIT01. Next base: position 3,127 of record DAHXOD010000098.1, on the reverse strand, counting down.
CGTTCCCGTGCCCCCGTTGCGGGTCGGGCTCGTCGCCAGCCCGGGCACCGAGGGGTACCGGGACTTCGTCGGGTCGCTGGCGGCCTCCGGCATGGCGTTCCACGTGACGGTCGTGGCGACCCAGGTGCAGGGCCGTGAAGCCCCGGCGTCGGTGGCGCAGGCCATCACGGCCCTCGGCCGATCGGGCTGCGACGTGATCGCTGTGGTGCGGGGCGGGGGGTCGAAGGCCGATCTGGCCGCGTTCGACACCGAACCCGTGGCGCGGGCGATCGCCACGTCGCCGATCGCCGTGTGGACGGGCATCGGGCACACGGGCGACCTCTCGGTGGCCGACGAGGTGGCGAACCGGGCCTGGATCACGCCGACGGAGTGCGCCCAGGAGCTGGCCCGGAGGGTCGACGCCGCCTGGTCGGCAGGTGTCGAGGCGGGCCTGCGGGTCGCGACCGGCGCCCGGATCCAGATCGACCGGCAGGCCGACCGGGTGGCCCACCAGGCGGCCACCCTCAGGTCGGAGGCCCAGCGCCGCATCGACGGGCACGCGGCGGCGCTCGGCGCCCGGGGCACGGCCCTGGCCGTCGGTGCGCGCCGGGTCGTCCGCGACGCCGAAGGCGCAGTGACCGACACCGCCACCCGGCTCTCGCGTTCGAGCCGGCGACGGCTCGTCACCGAGGAGAGCCAGCTCACGCAGTGGCGCCGGCTCCTCGCCGCCTACGACTACCACCGGCAGCTGGAGCGGGGGTATACCGTGACACGCGACGGGGACGGGCGGGTCGTGCGGTCGGTGGCAGGGATCCAGGCCGGCGCCCGGTTGGTCGTCCAGTCGGTGGACGGCTCGGTGCGGGCCCGGGTGGAGGACGTGTCGGTCACCCGGCGGCGCCGTGGCGGGGATGCCGAGCACGACCGCGAGCACGACGACGAGCACGACGACGAGCACGGAGGAGCCCAGTGATGACGGCACCGAACACGAGCGGAGGGGATCGGGCCGGGAGCGATGTCCCGGCGGCGGCGGGGCTGACCTACGCCGATGCGTCGGCCGAGCTGGACGCCATCATCGAGGAGTTCGAGGCGGGGGTGGTCGACGTCGACCGGCTCGTGGCGCGGCTCGAGCGGGCCACGGCGATCGTCGACGAGCTGGATCGCCGGTTGCGCCGGACCAGGATGCAGGTCGAGGAGCTGGTGCCGCGGCTGGAGGCGATCGGCCGGGGTGACGTCGACGACCCGTCAGGTGACGCTGACGTGGTCGGCGACCCTGTCCCGGTGGCGCCCCCGCGTGGCGTGGTGACTGAGGAGCGGTTCACCGGCGACACCGCTCCGGACGACGGGATCGGGCCGGTAGGATCGGGGGAGGGGAGCGCCCCGCAGGGCTTGTTCTGACATGGTCGAGGTCGAGCCGGGTCCAGTCACCGGGCAGCTCGTGCGAAGAGGAGGGACCAGATGACGGGAGGGACCGCGTTCTCCGTGGCCGAAACGGGTCGGGCTCCTGGCTACCAGCGCATCTCCGTGGCGCCGGTGTCGGGCGTGTTGGGTGCCGATGTCGACGGGGTCGACCTCGCGACCGACCTCGACGATCAGGTGGTCGAAGAGATCCACCGGGCGTTCCTCGACCACCACGTCCTGTTCTTCCGGGACCAGGAGCTGACACCCGAGGCGCAGATGGCGTTCGGGTGCCGTTTCGGCACGCTCGGCGCTCACCCCTTCGTGGCCGGCAGGAGCGACCACCCGGAGGTGATCGAGCTGGTCACCGAGCCCGACGACAAGGTCAACTTCGGCGGCGGCTGGCACACGGACGTGACCTTCCTGGAGGAGCCCGATCTGGGGTCGATCCTCTACGCCGTGGAGGTGCCTCCCTACGGTGGCGACACATTGTTCGCCGACCAGCAGGCGGCCTATGAAGCACTCCCGGAGGCGACCCGGGCCAAGCTCGACGGCCTGGTGGCGCTCCACTCCCCGGTCCCTCAGTACGGTGCCGGCGGGTACTCCACGCAGTCGCGCTCGATGCAGACCACCACTGCCGACGACGCCGACCAGGCGACGCGCCACCCGGTGGTCCGGACGCACCCCGAGACGGGGCGGAAGGGGCTCTACGTCAACCGCGCCTTCACGATCGGCATCGACGGGATGCCTCCGGACGAGTCGGCCCGGCTTCTCGAGAAGCTGTTCGTCCAGGCCACGCGCGAGGCCTTCACCTGCCGGTTTCGATGGCGTCCCGGTTCGCTCGCCATGTGGGACAACCGCTGCGTGCAGCACTACGCGCTCCACGACTACAAGGGGCAGCGCCGGCACATGCGCCGGATCACCATCTGCGGCGACCGGCCCCGGTAGCCGGGCTGCGACGTGGGTCGGCCACGGACGTCGAAGTGCACCTCGCGGCATCGCCGACATAGCCGACGTCGCCGCTGCGGCAGCCGACCCCAGAAGCGACGCACCCGAATGGATGCGTCGATTGTTGACGCCGTTCGGCTGCCCCTCTACGGTTACCATAAAGATAAAACCGCGTTGGAGGACGTATCTGACCACAGTGACCGGAACTGATTTCAAGCAAACCGACCTCACAAAACCGGTGGGGACGGAAATTCATGGAGTACAGCTAAAAGAGCTGAATAATCAAGAAATTGAAGCTATCAAGAGACTAGTTGCTGAACGTGGGGTGCTCTTTTTCCGAAATCAGGACATGACGCTGGATGACCAGCTTGCGGTCGGTAGGCGCCTTGGAGAACTTCATGTTCATCCAGCGGCGAAGTCACCGGACGGTTACCCCGAGGTCCTTCTTATTCATACTGACGCCGAGAGTCGCTACACGGCCGGGGAAGGATGGCATTCCGATGTCTCCTGCGATGAACGACCGCCAGCGTTGTCGATGCTCAGAATAGAAACAACACCACCTGTCGGCGGTGATACGTTATTCGCCTCCATGTATGGTGCGTACGATACGCTATCAATGCCAATGCAGCAGTTCTTGCTGGGACTCACGGCAATTCATGCAAGCGATCACGTCTATCGAGGGGCAAACATTCAGGCCCCCTTCTGACCTGGATGTTCTCGCGGGGATAGGTGTGAACGGGGAGGTAGACCGAGTGGCGGCCGCGGGTCGTTCGATGACGATTTGAGCGCGACGCTGCCAAGTGCC
>DAHXOD010000097.1 GCA_027365055.1 bacterium | reverse complement strand
GGCGCCGAACCCCTCGGGGATCAGCGGTGCCGGCATGCCTTGTGGTGGAGGTGCCGGCATACCACCCTGAAAGACGCCAGGACCAGGGCTGGTGAAGAAGTTGCCGCCTGCAGGTGTCGCCGCCACATGGGCAGGGTCGTACCCGAACGGCAGCCCGGTTGCAGGATCGACACCCCCTTGCATCGGCGGGCCTTCCACTCCGGCGGGGGCACCCGCGCCAGGAACCTGGCCGGCCTGCGCAGCCTGTTCAGCCTTTTTCTTATTGAGCTGCTTTCGAGTGAGCGCGAACTCCATCAGAAACTTCCTTCAGGCCGTCCCGGTGGCGGGGTGGCGAAGCCGGGCACGCCCGGCGGTGGCGGTGGAGTAGCCCCCGGAGGAGCCGGAAAGCTGGCGAAGCCGGGCACGCCCGGTGGTGGTGGTGGTGGTGGCGGTGGTGGCGGTGGGTTCGCCCCGGGTGGCGGTGGCGGTGGCGGTGGCGGTGGCGGTGGCGGGTTCGCCCCGGGTGGCGGTGGCGGTGGCGGTGGCGGTGGCGGTGCAGTTTCCGCCGCTCCACCCGCACGAGCACCGACGCCAGCGAGGGCCCGATCGGACCGACGCGTCACCGCCTCGTCGGTCCCGAGATAGGCGGAGACCACCGCTGGGTCGTTGAGGACCGTCGCCGTGTCGCCTTGGGAGATGATCTCGCCAAGGTGCATGCACAGCAGGCGATCGGCGATCGACGAGACGAGGGGCACGTCGTGCTCGATGACCACGAATGCAGCACCGGTCTGTTCCCGGAGCCCGAGCAGCAGGTCACCGAGCGCCTCGCTCTCCCGTTGGGCGATCCCCGCGGTCGGCTCGTCGAGAAGGAGCACCCGGGGCCGGTGGGCGACCGCACACGCCAGTTCGAGGACTCGGCGGGTACCGGTGGACAGCTCGGAGACGAAACGGTCACGGAATCGGGTGAGGCCCATCTCGAGGAGGAGTTCCTCCACCCGTGCTGCCACGGCTTCTTCGGACGCCACGACGGCGGTCAGGCCGAGCACCTCGGCCAGAGGATCGTGGACCGGGATCTGCTCCTCGAGGGCGATCGACAGCGCGTCAACCACGGTGAGGGACGGGAACAAACGGGCGTCTTGGAAGACTCGCCCGATCCCTCGATCGGCGCGCTGCGCCGGCGAGAGACCGGTCATCTGCTCCCCGAACATGGTGACCGACCCGTGATCGGGGGTGGTGAACCCCGAGCAGACGTCGAAGAGCGTGGTCTTGCCCGCTCCGTTGGAACCGATGATCCCCAGGATCTCCCCAGGGGCGACCTGGAAGGTCACCTCGCGGAGCGCGGCGAGCCCACCGAACTGCTTCGACACTCCGGTGACCGCGAACGCCGGCCCACCGCGCCCATGGCCGTTACCACTGCCGGCAACCAGTGCCGGAACAGCCTGCTGTGGAGTCGGCACCACCGTGTCGGGCACGTCGTCGGTGGTCGTCCGCTTCTTGGCCCGGCGAGCCGCGTGCAGAAACACCGAGCGGAGCAGCTTGGGCTGTTGGGACAGGTCGGGGGTGGGTCCCGAAAAGCGCACCCGACCCCGTTCCATGAAGATGGCCCGGCTCGAGATGGCGGTGGCGACGTTGACCGACTGCTCGACGATCACCACCGTGACCCCGCTGGCGGCCAGTGCCCGGATCACGTCGAGCAGCTGGGCCACGACCGAGGGGGCAAGGCCGAGGGAGAGCTCGTCGATCATCAAGAGCTTCGGCCGGCAGAGGAGCGCCTGGGCCAGGGCCAGCATCTGCTGCTCCCCGCCGGAGAGCAGGCCGGCCGGTTGGTCGAGGCGTTCGCCCAGCACCGGGAACATGGCCAGGACCCGCTCCCTGGCCGCCGCGGCGAAGACCGCATCCTTGTGGTGCTTGCGAGCGGTCCAGGTGGCCAGGCGGAGGTTCTCGTCCACGGTCAGGGACCGGAAGACGCCGCGCCCGCCCAGGACGGTCACCAGTCCGGCCTGCACCCGCTGGCCGGCGTTGAGCGGCTCGATGTCGCTGCCGACATAGGAGACTCCACCCTTGCTCGGGCGGAGCAGACCGGCCACCGCACGGAGCACGGTCGTTTTGCCCGCACCGTTGGTGCCGAGCAGGGCGACGATCTCGCTCTGGCCGATCCCGATCGCCACGTCGTGGAGCACCTTCGACTGGCTGGAATAACCCGCGTCCAGCGTGTGCAGCTCGACCAGGGCCCGCCGGCCGGACGACGGCCCGGCGTCGGGAGCCGACTCCGCCGAGGCCGCACCGCTCTCCTCCTCCGCCTCCAACGTGCCGATCTTCAGGGCCGCCGAGTGAGCGCTCTCGTTCACCGCACCGAGAGCGGCGAGCTGGCGGGCCCGCTCCTCGGTCTGCGGGTCGGGGCCGATCTCGATGCCGTCGAAGTGATCCTCCGCCGCAGCACCACCCCGAGCGAGGTGTCGCGCCTCGAGCAGTCCCAAGGACCAGTCACGGATCCGGAAGACCAGACCGCCGAGCCCTTCGGGGAACACAAAGAGGAGGATCAGCAGGCCGGCGCCGGTCGCCAGCAGCTGCCAGCTTCCGGGAAGGAAGTAGTCGACCGACTGGACGTAGACCGCGCCCAGCACGGCACCGGTGATCGAGCCGAGCCCGCCGATCACCACCATGACGAACACGGTGATGGACAGGTCGGGAGGGAGCCCACCGGACTTGATCCCCTGGAGCCCCACCTCGTAGAGGCTCCCGGCCACTCCCGCGATCGCCCCGGAGATGATGAAGGCCAGCAGCTTGGTCCGCAGGGGGCTCACCCCGTAGGCGGCGGAGCCCCGGACGTTGTCGCGCACGGCGATGATGTTGCGCCCGGTCCTTCCCCGGCGGAGGTTCCGGACTACGACCACCGTGACCAGCAAGAACGCCAGGCACACTTCGTAGAAGGTGAGCTGCGACGCCAGGTCGAAGCGGTGGAAGAGGACCGGGCGGGGGACGAAGGTGGGGTTGATCGACGGAAAGAACGTGGAGGAGAGCAGGTACGAGGACACCGGCACCGCGAACGCCAGGGTCGCCACTGCCAGATACAGGCCGGGTAGGCGCAGGGCGGGGATGCCGATCACCGCGGCGACCAGGGCGCCGATCACCGCGGCGGCCAGGGTCGCCACCAGAAAGTCCCAGTGCTGGTGGACGAGCAGAGCGCCGGCGGTCGCCGATCCGACCCCGACGAACGCGAACTGACCCAGGCTGATCTGTCCCGCCCAGCCGGTCAGCACCACGATGGAGACACCGATGATGGCGTAGATCACCACGTTGGCAGCCAGCAGCTGCTTGGACTGGGTGAAGACCACCGGAACGAGGATCGCAGCCGCGAGCAGGACGGTGCCGATCATCCACTTGGCCACCTTGACCTCTCGCAGCTTCGCCAGGTGGGCGGGGATCGCCGCCACCTCGCGCACGGCCACGAATTCGCCGGTGCCCTGCTCGTCGAGGCCCGCCTTGCGCGAGCGGATGAACAGCAGCCCGACGATGATCACCAGGAACTGAGCGACATCCTGGTAGCTCGACTGCAGCCAGATGGCGAAGACCGCCTCGTTGACCACGCCCAGGATCAGCGACCACAGCACCGTCAACGGGAAGGAGTCCATGCCGGCCAGGACGGCGGCGGCCAGCGGGAGGAGCAGGGTGGCGGGGGTCGACACCTCCCCCAAGGTGAACCCTCCGATCCCCTTCGGTGCCGAGAGGATGGCGCCGACCCCGGACAGACCGGCGGCCACCATCCAGGTGATCCGGCTGAGGTTCCGCACCGGGATGCCGAGGAGCACGGCACGCTCGGGGGAGTCGGCCGCTCCGCGGATCGCCACGCCGTAGTCGGTGCGGACGAAGAACCAATAGAGCCCGACGAGCACCAACGGGACGACCACCAACGCCACGATGTCGTCACCGGTGAAGGTGAACGGCTTCAGGTAGAAGCTGAAGGTGAACGGCGTCGAGAGGGTCGGGGTCGCGTTGTTCGAGATGGTGAACAGGTTGGGGAGCCCGAGCTCGGCCGCCCCCAGCAACTGGTAGATCCCGATGGTCACCACCGTCAGGATCAACCGCGGCGCGGTCACGAAACGCTGGATGATCGCCAGCTCGACCAGCCATCCGGTGAGCACCGCCACCACCAGGCCGATGAGCACCGCCACCACGTACGGAAATCCTTGGGACGACACCAACAGGACGGCGAAGGTCGCAGCCAGACCGCCGATCACCTGCTGGGAGAAGTTGATGATCCGCGCTGAGCGGTAGATGAGCACCAGGCCCATGGCCACCAGGGAGTTCAGGCCCCCGACGACGATCCCCTTGAGCACCACTCCGGGGCCGAGCGGATGGAGTGCGTTGACCACGAAATAGGCGACGATCAGGGCGACGGCCAGGGCGGCCCACAGGCGCACCTTGCGGGTCAATGGACTGGCCGGGGGGGAGGCCCCCGCTGTCGTGCCGACGGTGGTCGGTTCGAGCACTGCGGTCATGCCGACGCTCCTCCTCGCTGAGTGGCACGCCCGGCACCCGAAGCACCGGCGCTACGAACGGATGCGCTGGTCGAGACCGAACCCGCCGACCCCGCACTCGACCCGGTGGACCCCGCAATCGAGGCCCCGGGGATCGTTCCGAGCTTCACCCGCTTCTGCACGGCGAGGGCACAGCGCAGCGGGGTGCGCGCGGGCAGCGCGGGCGAGGCGAAGGAGTAGACCGCGCCGCCGTTGCAGACTTCGTAGGTGCCCTGGTGGCCGTCGGCCGGGCTCCTCGCCGCCTGGTCCCACTTCAGGATCTGGAAGGTGGAGGCCGGGTCGTAGGGGCCGGCGCTCCCGTTCCACCCGCCCAGCTCACCCCCCGGGGAGGACTGGGGGATCGAGCGCATCGCCGCCTGGAAGTTGGACGGGGTGAGGTCGGGTCCGGCCAGCTGCAGAGCGGAGAAGAACTGGAGGATCGACCCGTACACCAGGTAGTACGACGGGATGATGGTGGCACCCGGGTCGGTGTTGCCGAGCTGATAGGCGTGGACCGCCTCGGAGAGGGACTTGGCGGTCGGCTGGGTCCCGATGGTGAGGATCTGGGAGCGCTGGTCGGCCGGCAGCAAGCGGACGAACGGGGGGGTGGCACTGGCGTTGGTGGAGTACTCGGAGTCGATCAGCCACTCCGGGTGGTAGTTGTCCTGGGTGGCGGCGGCGAAGTAGAAGCGGGGGGAGATCGGGTCACAGCCCACGCAGATGATGGTGGTCGCACCCGCCGCCTTCATCTGGGCGACCGCGGTCGACGACTCGCTGGCCAGGTTGGCGATGTTGAAAGTGAGGGCGGCCTGGGCCACCGGGGTGACCCCGTAGGAGGCGAGCGACTTCACCACCTGTTGCTCGCAGTCGTACTGGGTGGGCACGTTGGTGTAGAAGATCCCGAGCTTGCGGGGCTCGGTTCTCAGCGCCCCGCCGGCGAACTGGGCCGGCAGCCCCTTCAGCTGTTTGCCGAACAGGGCGCCGATCGCGTTGGCCGACTTGGAGCAGTTCGGACCCGGCGTGTACTGCCAGGGGGCGTTCTGCTGGTACCACTGCTGGTACTGCGCATGCAGCCCGAAGGCGATCACCTTCTGGGCCTGGAGATCCTGGGTGTAGGTGTCGCTCGAGTCGATGAGGGACATGTCGGCGAAGGCGT
>DAHXOD010000096.1 GCA_027365055.1 bacterium | reverse complement strand
TGGTGTGCGGCGGCCGGCATCCACGCCGTGGTCGGGACCACCGGCTTCACCGACGACGACGTGGCGGACCTGGGCCGCCAGTTCTCCGGAGACCTCGCGGGTGGCCCGAATTGCATCCTCGCCGCCAACTTCGCCATCGGCGCGGTGCTCATGATGCGCTTTGCCGAGCTGGCGGCCCCGTGGTTCGACGGGGCCGAGATCGTGGAGCTCCACCACGACGGCAAGCTCGATGCCCCTTCGGGAACCTCGCTGCGGACGGCCGAGCGGATGGCCGCGTCCCGGGCGGACGGCGGCCGGCCCGCATTCCCGGCCGACCGGACCACCACCCTCGTGATCGAGGGCGCCCGGGGGGGTGGTGGGCCGGGTGGGGTGAGGGTCCACTCGGTACGCCTGCCGGGCCTGGTCGCCCACCAGGAGGTGGTGCTCGGTGCGGTCGGTCAGTCCCTCACCATCCGCCACGACTCCTACGATCGGGTGTCGTTCATGGACGGGGTGCTCCTGGCTGTGCGCGAGGTCGCACGGCGCCCCGGTCTCACCCTCGGGATCGAGCCGTTGCTCGGCTTCTGAGCCGGGTCGACCGACCGTGGACACCCGGCAGCGCATCATCGAGGCGACGTACGCCTGTGTCGCCCGGTCGGGCCTGGCGAAGACCACGGTGGAGGACGCCGCCCGGGAGGCCCACCTGTCGCGAGCGACGGTCTACCGGTACTTCCCGGGTGGGCGCGACGAGCTCATCCACGACGTGGTGACCTGGGAGCTGATGCGGTTCTTTGGGCGCCTCTACCAGGCGGTCCAGGGGGCCGAGAGCCTCGAGGCGGTCATGGAGCGGGGGATCCGGTTCGCTCACCGTTCCATCCGGCAGCACGCGGTGCTCCAGCGGGTGATGCAGAACGAGCCGGAGTTGCTGCTGCCCACGCTCACCCTGGAGAGCAACCGGGTCCGCCAGGGGATCGCCGACTTTCTGCTGCCCTACCTCCACCAGCACGGGATGGCCGACGGCGTGGACCCGGTCGGAGCCGCCGACTTTCTGGCCCGCATGGTGCTGTCGTACATGAGCGCTCCGGGCCGGTGGGACCTGGACGACCCCGACGAGGTGCGTGAGCTGGTCCGTTCCGAGCTGCTGGCCGGGGTGGTGGTGGGCCCGGAGCCGCGCGCCGGAGACACCGCCTCCCGTCCTTGACGATGAGACAGGATCTGATCTACTGTCGCATCCGTGCCAGTCGAGGGAGCAACGCTCCGCGTCGTTGACAGTGGGGAACCGGTCGATCGTCCGGAGTTCGAGCACCTCCGAGGGGTGGCTGCTCCGTCGTCGCCCCACCGGGTGCGCATCGTGGACGCCACACTGGACTGTCTGGCCGCCCATGGGCTGGCGAAGACCACCGTCGACGACATCGCCCGGCAGGCGGGCCTGTCCCGGGCCACCGTCTACCGGGTGTTCTCCGGTGGAAAGGACGAGATCCTCGGTGCCGTCGTCGACACCGAGTTGGCCCGGCTGTTCTCCGCTCTCGGCGCCAGGATGGGCGCTGCCGACGATCTGGCCGACGTGCTGGCCATCGGTATCTGCGAGGCGGTCACCCGGATCGAACGGCATCCGGCGCTCCGTTACCTGGTGGCGCACGAACCGGCCACCGTGCTCGGTCACCTGGCGTTCGACGACTCGAACCGACTGCTCGCCACTGCAACCCGCTTCCTCAGCCCCTTCCTGGTCCGCTGGATGGACCCCGACGAGGCGGGCCGGGTGGCCGAGTGGGCGACCAGGATCGTGCTGTCCTACACCATCAGCCCGTCTTCCGATATGGACCTGACCGACCTGCACCGATCCCGCCACCTGGTCGAGACGTTCGTGCTCCCGGGGATCCGGGCCCTGCGCGAGCCGGACCGGTCGATGCCTGTCGACATCGGTCCTTTCGTCGAAGAGCGCCGGGCCGCCGACCCGGCGCCAGGCGGCACCGCGCTTCGTTTCCTTGCACCGACCAACCCGACCAACCCGACCAACCAACACGAGGGGGAGATGGCATGACCATCGAGATGAGCAGCACCGAGACCATCATCGGACGCGAAGAGATCGACGATTTCGAAGCGATCCTGTCCGTGGTCGGGACCGAGGAGAGCGACGGCAGGCACGTAGTGCACTCCGACTACGACACCATCTTCACCTGGGACTACGAGAAGGGGGCGCGGCCCAAGCTCAACAAGCTCTACGAGAAGGCGAAGAAGGCGCAGTGGAACGGTGAGACCGACCTGCCCTGGGACACCGACGTCGACCAGGAACGCCTGGTCGTCGAGAACGCCGAGGCGAACGGGGGCTTCGGCGCAGGGTTCGATCTGAGCGGCACGCCGGTCGAGAAGTGGTCGGAGAAGGAGTGGATCCGCTTCGGCGTCGAGAGCCAGAACTGGACCCTGTCCCAGTTCCTGCACGGCGAGCAGGGTGCGCTGGTGTGCACGGCGAAGATCGTGGAGTCGGTGCCGTGGATCGACGCCAAGTACTACGCGGCCACCCAGGTGATGGACGAGGCCCGTCACGTGGAGGTGTTCGGCAAGTACCTCGACGACAAGCTGTCGGGTCACTATCCGATCAACGCCCACCTGCGGATGCTGCTCGACGACATCATCGCCGACTCCCGTTGGGACATGACCTACCTCGGGATGCAGATCATGGTGGAGGGCCTGGCACTCGCCGCGTTCGGGTTCATGGCCCAGATGACCGGCGACCCGTTGCTGAAGCAGTTGCTGCGCTACGTGATGGCCGACGAGGCCCGCCACGTGGCCTTCGGTGTGCTGAGCCTCCAGGAGTACTACCAGGGGCTCAACGCCTCGGAACTGCGCGAGCGTCAGGAGTTCGCGTTCGAAGCCGCGGTGCGGATGCGCGACCGCTTCCTCCAACAGGAGGTGTGGGACCGGATGGGGATCGATCCCAAGGCGATCGTGCCGGTGGTGCAGCAGGCGCCGGAACGTGGTCAGTTCCAGGCACTGCTGTTCTCGAAGATCGTCCCCAACTGTCGCAAGCTCGGCCTCCTCGATGCCGCCGACGGGTGGCTGCGGACCAAGTTCACCGAGCTCGGGGTCATCGAGTTCGAGACCTGGGAGGACACGTCGGAGGAGTACGACACCTTCGCGTCGGTGCCGCAGGCACAGGCGGCCTCCTGACGGGAGGCCGGTGCCCGGTCGGCCCGGGTCCCGGCGACGACCGGGTCCCCGGTCGGCGGTCCGGGTGCGCGGCGGGCGAGCACTCAGGCGCGAGAGTGAGCGGCCGGGCGGGGGAGTGAGCGGCCTGGCGGGCTGCGGTGTCAAACAGTGCTGGTAGCCTGCGAGACCGTGAGCCCTCGTCGCACGACCCGCGCCCGGCGTCGCTGATCAGGTGGCCCGATTCGGACCGGTGGTGACCGCGATGGTCACCCCTTTCGACGCAGACGGTGCCCTCGATGTGGACGGTGCGGTCTCCCTGGCCCGCCACCTCGCGTCCCACGGGTCGGACGGTCTGGTCCTGGCCGGCACCACCGGCGAGGGCCCGGTCCTCGAGGACGCCGAGAAGCTCGACCTGTTCCGTGCCGTGGCCGAAGCGGTGACCGTGCCGGTGGTCGCCGCCACCGGCAGCAACGACACCGCGCACACCGAGCGCCTGACCAGGGCCGCATCCGGGTGCAGAGTCGCCGGAGTGCTGGTGGTGACGCCCTACTACAACCGCCCGTCCGCGGCGGGGCTCGAGGCCCACTTCCGGGCGGCCGCGGCGGCGACCGAGTTGCCGGTGATGCTCTACGACATTCCCGTGCGCGCCGGGCGCCGGATCGGCACCGACCTGCTGGTCCGGCTCTCGACCGAGGTGCCCAACATCGTGGCGGTCAAGGATGCCACCGGGGACGTCGCCGCCGCCGCCGAGGTGGTCGAGGCGGCGCATGACGGTTTCGAGGTCTACTGCGGGGACGATTCGATGACGCTTCCGTTCCTGGCGATCGGCGGGGTGGGCATCGTGAGCGTGGCTGCCCACTGGGCCGGTCCCACGTTCGCCGCGCTGGTCGCCGGGTTCTCGACCGGGGACTTCGAGGGGGCTCGCCGTGCCAATGCGCGACTCTTCGAGTCGTACCGCTTCGAGTCGTCGAACGAGTTCCCCAATCCGGTGCCGGCCAAGGCCGCATGCCGGGCCCTCGGCCTCCCTGGTGGAGAGTGCCGCCTTCCGAACCCGCCGGCGCCCGAGGCGCTGATCGACCAGGCGAGGACGGTCATCGCCCGGTTGGTCGAGCACCAGCCGGACGGCATCGCCGGAGGCGGTATCCGCCTCTCAACTCCGACGTGAGACTCAGCTGAGCACGTCAACGATCGACAGGGAAAGGGCCTGAGTGCCGACCAAACGGAACGATGGACAACGGGGGAGTACCTCCTCAGGCCGGGACAAGGCCGGATCTGGCGCCAACCCTGGCGCCAAGGCCGGTTCCAAGCCGGCCAAGGGCAAAGACAAAGGGAATGCCGTCAACTCACCGGTCCCGGACAAGGCCAAAGGCGGCGGCCGGGGATCGGTGCGGATCGTGTTCCTCGGTGGGCTCGGGGAGATCGGCCGCAACTGCGCCTGCATCGAGGTGGACGGGCGGATCCTGGTGCTCGACTGCGGCATCATGTTCCCCGATCCCGACATGCCTGGTGTCGACCTGGTGCTCCCCGACTTCACCTATCTGAGGGAGAACGCGGACCGGGTGGATGCGGTGGTGCTCACCCATGGCCACGAGGACCACACCGGTGGGCTGGCCTTCCTCCTCCGCGACTTCGCCGTCGACGTCTACGGGTCCGAGCTGACCCTGGGCCTGGCCCGCAACCGGGTCGAGGAGGCCGGCATGTCGAGCCGCGTCCGGTGGATCCCCGTGAGCGACGGTGAACGACGCCGCATCGGGCCCTGTGACGTCGAGTTCATCCCCACCACCCACTCGGTGCCCGAGGCGTTCGCCATCGCCTTCCACACCCCGCAGGGGGTCATCCTCCACTCCGGCGACTTCAAGCTCGACCTCCATCCGGTGGACGGGCGGCGGACCGACCTGGCCCGGATGGGGGCGCTCGCCCAGGACCCGGGCATCCGCCTCCTCCTGTGCGACTCGACCAACGCCGAGGAGCCCGGGTTCACCCCGTCGGAGACGACGGTCGGGGTGACCCTGCGCAAGGTGTTCCTCGAGCGGCCCGGACGGCGGTTCATCGTCACGAGCTTCGCCAGCCACATCCACCGGGTGCAGCAGGTGGCCGATGCCGCCATCGGGTCGGGGCGCAAGGTCGCCACCCTGGGCCGTTCCATGCAGAAGAACGTGGCGCTCGCCAGGGAGCTCGGGATCCTCGACATCCCAGACCGGTCCTTCGTCGACATCGAGCAGATCGACCGGTTGCCGCCCGGCGAGGTGTGCGTGATCTCGACCGGGTCCCAGGGCGAGCCCATGTCGGCCCTCTCGCGCCTGGCCGTCGGAGAGAACCGGTTCCTCACCCTGCAGCAGGACGACGTGGTGGTGATCAGCGCCCATCCCATCCCCGGCAACGAGTTCTCCGTCGGCCGGGTCATCGACGGCCTGCACCGGCGGGGCGTCGAGGTGATCCACTCGGGGGTCGACTCGGTCCACGTGTCCGGCCACGCCAGCCAAGGCGAGCTGGCCACGCTGATGAACGTCACCCGACCCGAGTTCTTCATTCCGGTTCACGGCGAGTACCGCCACATGGCCAACCACGTCCGGCTGGCCAACTCGATGGGGATCACCGGCGACCGCCTGCTGCTCTGCGAGGACGGCGACGCGGGCCGGCTC
>DAHXOD010000095.1 GCA_027365055.1 bacterium | reverse complement strand
CACCGCTGAGTCGACATGTCCGAGGATCACCGCCGACCCGTCCTGGCCCGGGAACGGCCCGCCGTCGTACCACCAGGGCAGCGACCAGGTCGGCCCGCTGAGAGGTGCGTCGTTGATGGTCCCGTCGGGATTCAGGCCCCGAGCCGGACCGAGCGCCGAGGAGATCCCGATCCCCGAGATGGAGATGGACTCGGGGGACGAGCGGGGGGTGGCAGCGGGCACGGTCCGGGCGGGGGCGCTGACGGAGACCGGCTGGTCGGTCGGTTTCGACCGGTGACGTGCCGAGTGATGCGCCTGGTGGAACGGTGGAGCGGGCTGTCCGTGGCCGCTCTGGACGATGCCGACTGCCAGCAAGCCTCCCCCGAGCACGACCAGGGCGAGGGAGAGCGTCCGGAGCCGAGTCATCCGGCGAACCTGGGACGTGACCTCATCACGTCACCCGATGGTGGCGTCGTCGCTCCGCGACCAACGCAGCGAGCCCGAACGCCACCAAGGCACCGCCGACGAAGACGGTCGGCGGCGTGCCGCCCCCGGGCGTGCCGCCCCCGGTGCCCGGCGCGCCCGTCGGGATGACCGGCGACTGGGGGGGCACGGTGCCGGCGGGCGCCCCGACGGGTGGCACCGTGGTGGTCGTGGTGGTCGTTGTGGTCGTTGTGGTGGTCGTCGTCGTTGTTGTTGTGGGAGGCGGCACGGCGGCAACCAGGTAGGCGACGGTCACCTGGCCGCTCCCAGCGTGGACGCCGGGGGTGGCAACGATGGTTGCCTTCCCCGGTGCACCGGAGACGCCGGAGACGCCGCCGCCCCCACCACCGCCCCCCCCGAAGAACAGATCCAGTGCGGTCGGGGAGAATTGCACCGAGGCACCTCCCCCTCCACCGCCCCCCTGCAGGCCGCCGCCCCCGCCGCCGCCACCGCCACCGTTGTCTGCCACCGGGCCGTTTGGCGGCCCGTTTGTGTAACCGCCGGCCCCGCCCTCACCGCCGGTGCCCTTGCCGGAGATCCCCGCTGCTCCGCTGAGGCCTTTCGCCGTTGAGGGACCGATGGATTGGCTGCCTGCTGCTCCGCCTGGGCCGGGTGCTGTAGCCGACGCCCCCCCTCCACCACCCCCGCCAGGGCCGCCGGTCGTTCCCCCTCCAAGCGCCGTCGTCGGGTTGCCGGCCGCACCTGAACCGGCGGTGGACGACGCTGCTCCTCCGACGCCCCCGGAGCCTCCGGTGACGGCCGGGATGGCAGGGACGGCCGGGACGGCCGGGCGGGGCCGGGCGGGTCCGGGCGGGTCCGGGCGGGTCCGGGTCCAGTCAGTAGGTCGTGTCGGCGGCGAGCGCCTGCACGTGTGGATGGGCAGCAGCCAGCATCTGCTGGCTCGCCACCAGCACGGACAGGTCGCCGCGGACCCGGATCCGACCGGCGGTCAGGGCCTCGGCCGGCCGGAGGGTGCCGGCGGACAGGTCGGCGGCGTCCTGGTAGGCGAGGGAGACGGTCACGTCGGCGGCGGGCTCGGGGTCCGCACCGGCCAGCGCCAGGTGGAGCGCCCCGTCGGTCACGGTGAGGAGCACGGTCAGGTCACCGTCGGGCCCGCCGCGCACCTGCTGGGCCACGGTGAAGTTCCCGTCGAGCGCACCCAGGCCGGCGTCGTCACCGGGCCCCTCGACGGTGACCCCGTCGAGCGCGGCGTCGAACGCGGCCACCCAGTCCGGGCTCAGGAACCGTGGCATGGCCGGTCCGGACGTGCTCCGCTGGAAGGCCGGGCCGTCACTCCCCGGCGGCGGTGACGGATTGGGCCTGCGGGTCGAAGTTCCCCCCGTCGTCCAGATCGCCCAGGGCGTTGCCGTCCTCGGCACCCGGGATCCCCTGGACCGGCACCGGGGGCTGGACCGCGGCCGGACCGGTGGCCGGTGCCGTCTCCGCCGCCTCGGCCGTGGTCCCCTTGGTCCGCCTGCGGATCTTCCGGCCCAGCCAGGCGATCGGGTCGTAGGACGCATCGACCACCCGTTCCTTCAGCGGGATGATGGCGTTGTCGGTGATCTTTATGTGCTCGGGACAGACCTCGGTGCAGCACTTGGTGATGTTGCACTTGCCCAGCCCCTGCTCCTCGCGGAGGATGGCTCGCCGGTCGGTGGTGTCGAGCGGGTGCATCTCGAGCTCGGCGGACCGGGCGAAGAACCGGGGTCCGGCGAAGGCGGTCTTGTTCTCCTCGTGGTCGCGGATGACGTGGCAGACGTCCTGGCAGAGGTAGCACTCGATGCACTTGCGGAACTCCTGGCTCCGCTCCACGTCGATCTGGGCCATCCGGTAGCCCCCCGCCTCGACCTCGTCCTCTGTCTTGGCCCTCGGGTTGAACGGCGGGACCCGCTTGGCGACCTCGTAGTTGTAGGAGACGTCGGTGACCAGGTCGCGGATGACGGGGAACGCCCGGAGGGGGGCGACCACCACGTCCTCCCCCGGGGGGAGCTCGCTCATCCGGGTCATGCACATGAGTGCCGGCTTCCCGTTGATCTCCGCCGAGCACGAGCCGCACTTGCCGGCCTTGCAGTTCCAGCGGCAGGCCAGGTCGGACGCCTGGGTCGCCTGCACCCGGTGGATCACGTCGAGGACGACCTCGCCCTCGACCGCAGGCAGCACATACTCGACGAAGCCGCCGCCGTCGGCATCCCCTCGCCACAGCACCATGGTGACCTCGTCGTCGAGGCTGTGGTCGACACGGTGGCCGCTGTCGAGGTCGTCGATTCCGGCGTCAGGGTCGCTGCGGTCGTCGTCGGCGTCGTCCCCGATGACGGCGTCGTCCCCGATGACGGCGTTGCCGCTCAGGGCACCGGCCGGCCGCTTGACTGTGTCGGCTGTGTCGGCTGTGTCGGCTGTGTCGGCTGTGTCGGCCTGACCGACTGTGTCCCGCTTGTCGGCGTCGGGCTTCTGTTCGTCGGCCATCAGTGCGTCTCCTCCAGCTCCATCAGTGACGAGAGCTCGTCCGGCATGGGCGGGATCGGCTCCGGCGTCACGGTGATCGTCCGGATCGACGGGGTCCCACCGGCACCCGCACTGCCGCCGGCACCCTCCGGGATCCGTTGGACGAAGTTGACCGTTCCCATCTCCGGGTCCGCCTTCGGGAAGTCGTCCCTGGTGTGACCGCCCCGGCTCTCCTTGCGGTTGATCGCTCCCTGCGCCACGCAACGCGACACCGAGAGCATCGAAGGCAGGTCGGTGGCCAGGTTCCACCCGGGGTTGTACGCCCGCCCCCCCGCCGCTGACACGTTGGTGGCGCGTTCCTCGAGCTCGTCGAGCTTGCCGAGCGCCTCGTCGAGCTCGGAACCGGTACGGATGATCCCCACCAGGCTCTGCATCACCTCTTGGAGGTCGTGCTGGAGGTCGTAGGGGTTCTCCCCCCCGTCGCGCTCGAGGGGCGCCATGGCCGCGGCCACCGCCGCCTCCACCTGGCCCGGGTCGACCGAGACCGCGCCCGCCCGTCCCCGGGCGAACTCGCCGGCGCCCAGCCCGGCACGGCGACCGAAGACGATCAGGTCGGAGAGTGAGTTGCCGCCCAGCCGGTTCGCCCCGTGCATGCCGCCCGCCACCTCGCCGGCTGCGAACAGGCCGGTGACGGTGGTGGCGGCGGAGTCCGCCTCCACCCGGACGCCACCCATCGCGTAGTGGCAGGTCGGACCCACCTCCATCGCCTCGGCGGTGATGTCCACCCCGGCGAGCTCCTTGAACTGGTGGTACATCGACGGCAACCGGCGCCGGATGTCCTCGGCGGTGCGCCGGGTGGCGATGTCGAGGAACACCCCGCCGTGCGGGCTCCCCCGGCCGGCCTTGACCTCGCTGTTGATCGAGCGGGCCACCTCGTCGCGGGGGAGCAGCTCCGGCGGTCGCTGGCCCGCGGAGTGGTCGTCGTACCAGCGGTCGCCCTCCTCCTCGGTGGTGGCCGTCTCCGCCGCGAACATCGCCGGGATGTAGTCGAACATGAACCGCCTGCCCTCCGAGTTCCGCAGGACCCCGCCGTCGCCTCGGACCCCCTCGGTGACCAGGATGCCCCGGACCGACAGCGGCCAGACCATCCCGGTGGGGTGGAACTGGACGCACTCCATGTCGATGACGTCGGCCCCGGCCCACAGTGCCATGGCCACTCCGTCGCCCGTCGACTCCCACGAGTTGGAGGTGTACTTCCAGCTCTTGCCGATGCTGCCGGTGGCCAGCACCACCGCCTTGGCGGTGAAGGTGACGAACTCGCCGGTGGGCCGCCAGTAGCCCACCACCCCCGAGACCACCCCGTCTGCGTCGCGCAGGAGGCGGAGCACCTTCACCTCCATGAACACCTCGATCCCGTCCGCCACCGCCTTCTGCTGCAGGGTGCGGATCAGCTCGAGGCCGGTCCGGTCACCGATGTGGGCCAGCCGGGCGAAGCGGTGGCCGCCGAAGTCGCGCTGGGTGATCAGGCCGTCCTTGGTGCGGTCGAAGAGAGCGCCCCACTCCTCGAGCTCGCGCACCCGATCCGGCGCCTCCTTGGCGTGGAGCTCGGCCATGCGCCAGTTGTTGAGCATCTTGCCGCCGCGCATGGTGTCGCGGAAGTGGACCTTCCAGTTGTCCTCCGGGTAGACGTTCCCGAGCGCGGCGGCCGCCCCGCCTTCCGCCATCACCGTGTGGGCCTTGCCCAGCAGCGACTTACAGATCAACGCGGTCCGCAGACCCTGGGCTCGGGCCTCGATGGCCGCCCGCAGGCCGGCGCCGCCGGCGCCGATCACGATGACGTCGAAGTCGTGGGTCTCGTACTCAGGCATGGGGTCGTGGGTTCCTCTGGAGGTGTCAGCCGGTCGGGGGTGGGCGCTCGAAGGTGGACGTGAACGTCTAGAAGTGGAAGCCGTAGTCGTGGATGGTGCCGCTGGCCACCAAGCGCACGTAGACGTCGGTGAAGGCGACGAAGACGAGGCTCATCCAGGCGAAGACCATGTGGTGGGCGTTCAGCGGGGTCAGCGTCTTCCAGATCCGGTGCCGGATGGGCGACCGGGAGAACTGCTTCACCCCGCCCCCGCAGAGGTGGCGGCACGAGTGGCAGCTCAGCGAGTAGAGCCACAGGAGGGAGGCGTTGATCAGCAGCACCGCGGTGCCCACGCTGAAGCCGATCCCGTAGCCCGGCTGGCGGAAGGCCTCGATGGCGTCGATGGTGAGCAGGGTGTTGAAGACGAGACCGGCATAGAAGAAGTAGCGGTGGATGTTCTGAAAGATCAAGGGGAATTTGGACTCACCGCGGTAGGAGCCGTGGGCGTCGGAGACCGCGCAGGCCGGCGGGGCCCACCAGAACGACCGGTAGTACGCCTTGCGGTAGTAGTAGCAGGTCAGGCGGAAGCCGAGCGGGAAGATGAGGATCAACAGGGCCGGTGAGATCGTCCACCACGAGATCACCGTCCCCGGATGGCTGCCGGGGACGCAGCTTGCGGTCAGGCACGGGGAGTAGAACGGCGAGATCAGGTTGCGGTGCATGGCGGCACCGACGTAGTAGTCCTTGTTGATGAAGGCCGCCCAGGTGGCGTAGCCGACGAAGGCGGCGAGCACGGTGACGGTGACCACCGGTTGGATCCACCAGCGGTCGCGGCGCAGAGTCGGCACCGACGGGCCACCCCGCACCCCCCCGAGCACGACCGGGGTCACTTTGGCGTCCTCCAACGTGGTCACGTCGCTCCTTCCTGTGCCGGCGTTCGAACCGGGACACCACCGCGCGGACCAGGGCGGTCCCGGCGCTGACGGTCCATCATCTTTCCACCGTTGGGACCACCGTGCGAAACTGCGCCCCGACCCGCCCCCGCCCGGCCCGCCGACCCGCCCCCGCCCGGCCCCCGCCCGGCCCGCCGACCGATGGCCCGACCGG
>DAHXOD010000094.1 GCA_027365055.1 bacterium | reverse complement strand
GGCGATGGCCTGTGTGACCATGTCGGCCCCCGCACCGCCGAACTCGGAGGGGAACGCCAGGGAGGGGAGCTCCATCTCCGCACACGCCCGGTAGCTCTCCCAGGGAAAGGACTCCTGGCGGTCCACCTCGGCCGCGTGGGGGGCGATGCGCGCCTCGGCCATCTGCCGGACGGTGTCCCGGAAGTGTCGGTGCGTGTCGGTGAGGGTGAACGGGGCGGCATCCATGGCACCACGCTAGCCAGCCCCGGAGGCCCCTCCGGCCCGTCGTCCGGACCCCCGGACCCCCGGAACCCCGGACCCCCGGGACCACGATCCGTCCGGCGATGCTTCCCCGGCTCCGACACCGACGCCGACACCGACGCCGACGCCGACGCCGAGGTACGATCCGACCATCTACATTGACACTGATAGTGGTGGAGGAATTCACATGAGTGATGCTTCCCAGGGTCCGGGTTGGTGGATCGCCAGCGACGGCAAGTGGTACCCGCCTGAGTTGCACCCTGCGGTGCGCGAGGCGCCTCGAGCCACGGGTGCTGCCGCGCCCGCCCAACGAACCTCCGGGCACGCGCAAAGACCGGCTCACGTCGGCCCCCACTTCCCCGACTTGTTCCAGAACGCGCTGCACGGCGCCCCGATGGCGGACATCGTGTCGGTGCGCTACGACGGGTCGGACGAGCGCTCGGTTACGACCGTGCGTTCTGCAGCTGGCCACGGCGACTCGTTCTCGGCGCCGTCGGCAACAGGCAGCAGGGCCAAAGGCGACTCGAAGCGCTGGCACCGCAAGGGCCGCTGACTCCCCTGTCCGGGCCGGCATCGCCTACCGGCGGCGCAACGACGGTGCGGGCTTCCCGCCCAGAACGGGACGCCGGCCCCGAGCGCGCCTAGTGACCCGCGGGAACAACCAGCATCGATCGCCAATCGGCCAAGCGTTCGGCCACCTGCTCCGGCGTCAGGCCGAGCACCGACTCGACCACCGCTCCGGCGATCACCCTCCGCGCCTGGTAATGGTGCGCCGCCGAGCCGAACAAGGGCACCCGGGCGTCCACCAGGTCGTCCGGTGCTCCCTCGAAGAAGCCCCAGAGCGTGTAGGCGAACGCAAGATCGTGGATCACCGGGGCACGTCCGAAGCGCGCCGACCGGCGCATCGCCACCGCGGTCGCCCCGGCGCCAGCATCCTCGGGCGTCTCGCCCGGCCGGAGCACCAGACGGTCCTCGAAGCGACGGGCCAGCTTGAGTGCGAACCCCTGGTCCGGCCCGGCGGTCCCGAACAGGCGTCCGGTCGGAGGCGTGGTCCCCCGCAGTTCCGACGGACGCGACTGGGTCCAGATCGACGGGACATGGAGGCGATAGGTAGGGCGCACCTGGTCCGCCTCCACGATCGGTACGAAGCTCGGCTGGGTCATCGAGGATGCTCCTCAGTGCGGTGGTCGGACGAAGTGGCCCGGAGCAGACCGTAGACGATGGAGTCGGAGAGTGCCTGCCACGAGGACTCGATGATGTCCTCCGACACGCCGATGGTCGTCCACGTCCGGTCGCCGTCGGTCGAGTCGATCAGCACCCTGGTCACCGAACCGGTCCCCTTGGCCGAGTCGAGAACCCGGACCCGGTAGTCCACCAGATGGATCTCGTCCAGCGCCGTGAACCGCGAGCCGATCGCACGGCGCAGCGCACCGTCGAGTGCGTTCACCGGGCCGTTGCCCTCGGCCGTCGCCACGACCCGCTCGCCATCGACGAGCACCTTCACCGTGGCCTCGGTGGCCCGGGCTGCAGCATGGTCGGCGATGACCCGGTAGGACTCGAGCTCGAAGAACGGCTGCTCCCACCCGGTGGCATTCCGCAGCAGCAGCTCGAGCGAGCCGTCCGCCACCTCGAAGTGGTACCCGGCGTGCTCGAGACGCTTCAGCGAATCGAGCACCGAGGTCATCGCGTCGGAGTCGAGCTCGAGTCCGAGCTCCGCGGCCTTGAACGCGAGCGTCGACCGGCCCGCCATCTCCGACACGACGAACCGGGTCCCGTTGCCCACCAGCTCCGGTGCGATGTGCTCGTACGCGTCGGACCGGCGGGCGATCGCCGAGGTGTGCAGGCCGGCCTTGTGGGCGAAGACCGACGCGCCGACGAACGGCTGCTGGGCCGCGGGCGCGATGTTCACCAGCTCGGCGATGTGGTGGGAGACCGGCGTCAGGCGCTCGATCCGATCGGCGCCGATGGTGTGGACCCGAAGCTTCAACGACAGGTTGGGGATGGTGGCCGCCAGGTCGGCGTTGCCGGCCCGCTCCCCGTAGCCGTTGACGCAGCCCTGCACGTGGGTGGCCCCAGCCTCGACACCGGCCAACGAGTTGGCCACCGCGCACCCGCTGTCGTTGTGGAAGTGCACGCCGATCTGGGTCTCGAAGCGGTCGAACACGGTGGAGACGATGCGTTGCACCTCGTGGGGGAGGGTGCCCCCGTTGGTGTCGCACAGGACCAGCGCCTCGGCGCCCGCCTCCTCCGCCGCCTGAAGGATTCGCATGCTGAACCCGGGGTTCGCCTTGTAGCCGTCGAAGAAGTGCTCGGCGTCGAGGAACACCCGCAGGTCGTTGGATCGGAGGAACTCGACCGAGTCGGCCACCATGGCCACCGCGTCGTCGAGCGACACCCGTAGGGCCTCCACCACATGCATCTCCGACGCCTTGGCGACGATGCATACGGCCGATGTCTGGGCTTTGACCAGGTGACGGAGGGTCTCGTCCTCCTCGGCGCGCACCCCCGCCCGTCTCGTCGACCCGAACGCCACCAGAGTGGAGGTGGAGAGCCGCAGCTCGGCCGGCGCCCGGGCGAAGAACTCCTCGTCCTTGGGGTTGGCTCCCGGCCAGCCCCCTTCGATGAAGGTGACGCCGAGGTGGTCGAGCTGCTCGGCGACCCGGAGCTTGTCGCCGACGGTCAACGACAGGCCTTCTTGTTGGGAGCCGTCGCGCAGGGTGGTGTCGAAGACGTCGACGGCGTCGGGCAGCGACGGGAAGGAGAAGGCATGGCCGGCGCCGTCCGGCGAGGGGCTCGAGGGTTCGGATCCGGGATCCGGGACCTCGAGCTTGGTGCGTGCGTGAGCCTGTTGCCCGGCCGTCAGGTGACGACCGTCCGCACCCGCTGGGCCGTGAGCATCGCCCGGGCTGTGCGTGTGGCCCGTCCCGCCCGGGCTGTGCGTGTGGCCCGGCCCGCCAGCCAGGGTGGGCCCGTCATTCGACATAGTCCAACCAGTCTTTGTACTGGTCCACTTCACCCCGGACAGTGGCAAAGTAGCTCTGCTGGAGCTGGCGGGTCACCGGCCCGGGCATCCCTGCCCCCACCTGACGATCGTCGACCGAGCGGATCGGCACCACCTCGGCCGCCGTCCCGGTCAGGAACGCCTCGTCGGCGGTGTACAGATCCGTCCTGATGATCTGCTCGTAGCAGACCTCGTAGCCGAGGTCACGGGCGATCGTCTCGATCGAATGCTGGGTGATCCCTTCGAGAGCGCCCGAGTCGGAGCTCGGGGGTGTGATCAGGCGATCCTTTCGGACGATGAAGATGTTCTCCCCGGTGCACTCGCTGACGTTCCCGTCGGGCGACAGCAGGATCGCCTCGTCGTAGCCCGCCCGGAGTGCCTCGACCTTGGCCAGGGACGAGTTGACGTACATGCCGGTCCCTTTGGCCGCGGTGGGCACTGCGTTGGGGTCGTGGCGTCTCCACGAGCTGATCTTGGTCGAAACCCCGTTGGTCAACCCTTCGTCACCGAGGTACGTCCCCCAGGGCCATGCCGCGATCGAGACGTTGACCGGCGAGGGGAGCGGATTGAGGCCCATCTCGCCGTAGCCCAGGTACACAAGGGGACGGATGTAGCACCCGTCGGTCAGACCGTTGACCCGCACCACGTCGCGGGTGGCGGCCACCAGGTCGTCGACGGAGTAGGGGACGTCGATCAAGAACACCTTGGCCGAGGCGAAGAGCCGCTCGATGTGGTCGCGCAGGCGGAACACCGCCACCCCGTTGGGAGTCGGATAAGCGCGGATACCTTCGAACACGCCGGAGCCGTAATGCATGGTGTGGGTGAGGACATGGACCGTGGCGTCGGCCCAGTCGACCAGCTCGCCATCCATCCAGATCTTCTCAGTCGGGGTCAGGGGCACTGTTCACAACCTTTCTGCAATGGCATCGCCGATGGCGGCGGTCGAGAGGGACGGATCAGGGGTGGACCGGATGAACGCCTGGACGGCATCGGTCACCCGCCGGGCGGCGTCGGCCTCACCCAGGTGGTCGAGCATCAGCGCGGCGGATCGGATGGCGGCGGCGGGGTTCGCCTTCCCGGTCCCGGCGATGTCGTGGGCGGCACCGTGGACCGGTTCGAACAGGGAAGGCCCCGTCCGAGCCGGGTTGAGATTGGCCGACGCCGCATAGCCGATCCCGCCGGCCACCGCACCGGCCAGGTCGGTGATGATGTCGCCGAACAGGTTGTCGGTGACGATCACGTCGTAGCGTCCCGGATGCTCCACCAGGTAGATGCAGGTGGCGTCCACGTGGTTGTAATCGTGGCTGACGCCGGGGTAGTCGGGGGCAATCTCGTCCACCGTCCGCTGCCACAGGTCCCCGGCGAACGTCAGCACGTTGGTCTTGTGGACCAAGGTGAGCTGTTGGCGTGGTCGGGACGACGCCAGCTCGAACGCGAACCGCGCACAGCGCTCGACACCGTGACGGGTGTTCACCGATCCCTGGGTCGCCACCTCGAACGGGGTGTCCTTTCGGAGGAAGCCGCCCTCGCCCGCGTAGGTTCCCTCGGTGTTCTCCCGGATCACCACGAAGTCACAGTCCGGCGCCGGCGCGCCGGGGACACCGGTGAACGGCCGCAGGTTGACATAGAGATCGAGGGCGAAACGCAGGCGGAGGAGGAGTCCTCGCTCCAACGTTCCAGGGGGCACCTCGTTGGACCCGACCGGCGGGCCGATCGCCCCGAGCAGAATGGCATCGTGCACCTGCAGCGCCTCGAGATCGCTCTCCGGCAACACATCGCCGGTGCGAAGGTACCGGTCGGCGCCCAGGTCGTAGGTGGTGATATCGAGTGTCACCCCGCTCGCCTCGACCACCTTGACCGCCTCGGCGGTCACCTCGGGCCCGATACCGTCGCCACCAATCACTCCGACGTCGTAGGTGCTCACTGTCCGCTTCGATCCTTCTGCTCGTGACTGCTTCTGCTCGTGACTGCTTCTGCTCGTGACTGCTGCTCGTGCTGGCCCGGCCGATACGGGAGACCCGCTCACCAGACTCCTCCGTCTGTCTCTACCGCGTCTGTCTCTCCTGTGAATCCCGGCAATTCCTCGCTGCAATTGAAAAACCGCCCACCGAGTGGACGGTCGAAGGTACACACCGGTCCGGTCTGTACCTAGTCTTCGATAATTACGCTCTGCTCGGGGTCACGAAGTTCCATCACGCCCTCATTGTCCCGCACGTCCGGGTCCAGCGTCAACCGCGCTGCTGTTCGCCCCGCCTCCGAAGGGTCGTGCCACCGGATCGCCCCCTCACGCAAGCACCGGGACGCCGGTCCCCGGCACTCGACCACGGTCGACGGCACCCCGTCGCACGCTCCGCCGTCCACCACGGCCGCAAGCGACCCGTCTCCGGCAACGTCGAGGGCGGCGACCAGCTCGACACGGCGAGCCGGTGGCTCACCGTGCGGATTGGCGCTGGTGACCGCGAGCGGTCCGAGGTGGCGACACAATGCCTCGATGAACGGGTGGGCTGGCCAGCGGACCCCGACGGTCCACCGCGACGCCGGGCCACCACCCAGGTCGGCCGTGAACCGGCGGTGCCGAGGCACCACCAGGGTGAGGGGCCCTGGCCAGTGCTGGGCGGCCCAGTGGCCCGCCGCCGCTTCCAACTC
>DAHXOD010000093.1 GCA_027365055.1 bacterium | reverse complement strand
GGAAGAACACCTCCGGTGAGAGGTCTCGACACTTTCCTTCGGCCATCCAGTCGGTGTTCATGGTGCCTCCCTTGTGCGTTGGCTGAGTGCTCCGACGGCGACCCGCCGATCGGGTCCGCCCTCGCCGTCATCTCGTTCGACCGCTAGTGTCCCATTGCTACCTGTTCTACGGTGCGAAATGAGCCAGTGTTGAAGGAATCCTCACAATTTTCTTATGGGGGACCTGGGCCTTCTTATGTGGAGGGCTCGGGGAGTAGTGACGGACCGTTTGCGGACGCTGGCCGGCGAGCCCCCCAGAGCGTTCCGGCACTGCCGCTTCCCCCGGCGGCACCGACTGGACCGGGTCACCCGAGCCCACCGCCATCCAGCGGGTACGCCCCCCCTCCCCCGTATCCGGCGCCGGCCTACCCGGTCTACGCACCACCCTCGTTCTACGGCGCTCCACCCGCCTACGGCGGCGCTCCACCCTCTTTCTACGGCGCACCACCCTCCTACGGCGCCTACCCGGGGGCGGCTCCTCACGTTCCGGTCCAGGTCGTCCGCCAAACCTTCACCCGGCGGAGCTGGTTGCTCGTGGTGGTGGTGGTCGCCGTACTCGGCGCACTGGTCGGAGGTGCGGTGGGGGCGTCAGTGGGCATCGGCACCCAGCGCACCATTGTCGAGCAGTACTTTCCCAACAAGAGCGTCCTCGCCCATCCGGGTGACATCCAGGCGATCCTGGCGACGGTCGAGCCGGCGGTGGTGTCCATCCAGAGCCAGTCCGTCCAGAGCGGAGGCCCGACCGCCGGTGACTTCGTCCAGGCGGCGGGAACCGGGATGATCCTTACGTCCACCGGCGAGGTACTCACCAACAACCACGTCGTCGCCGGGGCCAGCACGGTCACCGTCACGCTGTTCGGTCAGACCACCGCCCTGGCTGCCCACGTCATCGGCACCGATCCGGTCCACGACCTCGCCCTGGTCCAGATCGACCACGCCTCTGGCCTCCCGACGGTCACCCTGGGCGACTCGGCGCAGACCCGGGTGGGTGACGCGGTCCTGGCCATCGGGAACGCACTGGCGCTGGCTGGGGGCCCGTCCGTCACCCAGGGCATCGTGTCGGCGAAAGGACGCTCGCTCTCCGCGAAGAACGACGCCGGCCAGACGGAGCACCTGACCGGTCTGATCCAGACGGATGCCGCCATCAACCCGGGCAATTCCGGTGGCCCGCTGGTCAATGCGCAGGCCCAGGTCATCGGCATGAACACCGCGGTGGCTTCGAGCACCCCGGGCAACGCTCCGGCACAGAACATCGGCTTCGCCATCGCCATCGACTCGGCCAAGGCCCGCCTGGCCCAGTTACGCCAAGGGGGGCCGGGAGGCGCCGGTAACTCGAGCCCGCAACCGCTGCCGGTCGCCAACAGCGCCTACATGGGTGTCGTGGTGTCGACGGTCACCGCCGGCATCCAACAACAGGACCACCTGGCAGTCGCCACCGGCGCGCTGGTGGACGCGGTCCAGCCCAGCAGCCCGGCTGCCACGGCGGGGATCCGGACCGGGGACGTCATCGTCTCGTTCGACGGGTCGACCATCCAGACCGCAGAAGATCTGACCGCCGCCATCCACCCGTTGCAGCCGGGTGACCACGTCACCGTTGGGATCCAGCGGGGGAAGGCGGCGGTGATCGTGCGGCTCACGCTCGGGGCCCGGCCCGGGGCCGGGTAGGCTGTCGGTTCGTCCCCGTAGGAGGAACCACCACCGATGACCCCGGTCACTGACGAACAGACCGTCCCGGAAGGGGCCGACGAGGAGCCGCAGCCACCCGTTGGGCACGTTCGGGTGGTCTACCTCGGCCCGGTCGCTCCCCACTGGGATGTCCAGTCGGACTTCGGCGACCCGAAGCTGATCGAGGAGTTTCGGCAGCGGACACAGGCTCGCCTGGTGTTGCTGCCGCCCCATGACCCCCAGTACCGCCGGAACCGTGAGCGTGTGGCGCGGGACGCCGAGCGCGAGAACATCACCCTCGAGTGGGATCTCGGCGTCCCGGAGGAAGTCTCGGTGCCTTCGGTGGCACCCGCGAGGTCCGAGGACGCTGACGCGGTCGCCGCTCCCGTTCCTGACGCTCCCGCTACCTGAGGTCCACCCGGTCTCGGTCTGTGCCGCTGGAGCGGCCAGAACCGCCTGCGCGGCCTCAGCGGTCCAACCCCGGCCTGAGTTGATCGAATTCAGTGCTCCGTCGGCTCTCCGTGGGTCGGCGGATCGAGTTCCGGCAGGCTGATCCGCTCCAGCCAAAGCCCCGGTGCGTCGACTTCGGATGGGGTCGGGAGTGACCTGCCTGACGACCACAGTCGGGCCAGGTGCTCCTCGCCCGCCCGTTCGACGACACCGGCGACGAAGGCCCGACCCCGGTCGACCTGAGCCTGTTCGAGATCGAGTCCGAAGAGGGACCCGGCCGCCTCTTCGCCCTTGCCCCGTTCGATCCGTCGCCGGTACCACGCCTCGGCCAACAATGCGTGCGAGCCGACCAGGCGTTGCCCGACCCGTTCCGCGATGTGGTCGGCATAGGCGTCGATCACGATGGCAACGGCGGTCAGCTGATCGGAGGACCGGCGCGCCTCGGGGGTCAACAGGTCGCCGAGCAGTGCCTCGGGGTCGCCGAACATGCCCTGCATGGCCTCGAGTCCCATCCCCTCGCCTCCGAGGTCACCGAGTCCACCGAGCCGCTCTGCCAGCCCTTGCTGCGTGGCCGCAGCCGAGTCGGCCATCGCCGTCAACAGCTCGTCCATGCGTTCGCGTACTGCGGGCCGGGACAGGACGGCGTGAGAGGCGAGCTCGCGAGCGCAGACCCACAGCACGGCTTCCTCTTCGGGAACGCTCCAGTCCTTGGCAAACGAGCTGATGTTGGCGGTGACGATGAGGAGCTCGTCCGACGGGGCCCACGGCAGGGCCAGCGCGTACTGGCCCAGTGCGCGGTGGGAGAGGTGGCCGACCACCGAGCCGACCTGGAGCCCGAAGAACATCGGCCCGATCATCTGGGCCCACTTGCCGAGCATGCCACCCAGCCCGCCCAACGGATCGGCGTCGCCCAGGCCGCCCAGGCCTTCCAGCCCGCCCAGGCCGCCCAGGCCGCCCAGGCCCAGGTCGTCGGACGGCGTGGGTGAGGTGCCTCCGCCAGCCGTGCCGCTCGGGTCGCCGGATCTCGGTTCATCAGCTGGCACCGGCGTCATGGCTTCGAGGAACGGCCTCCACGATTCGAGTGCACGCGCTGCCCAGCCGCCGCGCCCGATCGGCATGCAGGTGAGCCGGCGACCGTCGGAGGACACCGGCATCCCGGCCGCCTCGATCACGTGCAGTTCGGCGACACGCGCCAGCTCCTCGAGTCGGATGCGTTCCACCGGCTCGACGTTCGGCTCCGCCTCCCCCCCGGTGGCGACGTTGACGGCGAACGAGCGCGTCATCTCCCACTGGTCGGGACCGGCGGTTCCCATCATGCGCAGAAGATCGCCGAGCAGGGACTCGAAGGGGTTCCCCGGTTCTCCGGAGGTGGATGACATGGCTTCATGCTACGGCGATGCGGCGGCCTCCGGTGTTCCGGGTCCGCTGGATCCGAGCACCACCTGGGTGGTGAACACCGAGCCCGCCCGTCGACAGGTCAGGCTGACCTCGGTGCCGGGGGGGATCGGGTAGAGCCGGGCCCGAAGCTCGGCAACCGAATGGACCGGTCCGCCGTCGACACCCACGATCTGGTCCCCGGCCTGGAGACCGCCCGCCGCCGCGCTGCTGCCGGTCTCCACCCGGTCGACGACGACTCCGCTCGGGGTCGGCGTCGTGGTGGCAGCGACCGGGTTGCTGGCATCGATGCCGAGCCACCCTTGGACGACGCTGCCCGTGGTCACCAGCTGGTACGCCACGCCGTAGACCAGTTCCGCGGGGAGGAAGACGGCGACGGTGGTGGCGCCTTGCACCTTGGTGGTCTCGAGGATGCCGGCGACCTGGCCGGACCCGTCGACCAGAGGCGCGCCCCTGTCTGATGCTGCCAGTGGGGTGTCCACTGCGGTTGCGGCGAACAGGGTGGTGGCCGGGTCGGCACCGACAGCGGTCCCTGACGAACTGATCGTGCCGGCATAGATGGCCGGCCACGGAGCGTGATGGCGCTTGGAGGGAGCGGTGAGGGCCACGGCCATCGCCATGCTGCCAGGGGTCATGTCGCCACGAGCGAAGCTGGCCGCCGGAAGGTCGGAGGAGACCTTCACCACTGCGATGCCCGACGTCGGATCGCTTCCCACGATCTGGGCGGTCTCCCGAGTGCCGTTCGGCTCAACCGCTTCCACCGAGGAGGCTCCCGCCAGCGCCGAGGCCACGGTCACCACCATGCCCCCTGATGCCACGATCACGCCGGTTGCCTGGCTGGTCCCCGAGGGGCGCGACACGGTCAAGGCCACCAGTGACGACTGCAACTTCGTCAACCCGTGCTCCATCGACGAAATGCCGACCAGCCGGGCCGTGCCCTCCTCGGTCGTCGGTGGCGACTCGAGGGACATCGCCTGGCTCCTCGCTGACGATGCCGACGTGGCGGCCAGCGGCCCCGTGTCCATCAGTGCCAGGCCGGACACGCCCAGGGTCCCGGCCAGGCAGATGACGGCACCGACCGCGATCCACAGCGATCCGGAGCGACCGGGCCGCCGCCTGGAACGGACGGCCGAAGCCCGGATCGTCGAGGCGCGGGCGGCCGAGGCCCCGATCTCCGAGGGGTGGCGCCAGAGGCGATCGTCGGGGGAGATCCATCCCCGGAGCGGGATCGGGTCAAGATCCGGAAGGTCGGACGCGCCGTGAGCCGACGCGCCGTTGCCGAGCCATTCCGAGGACGACGCGCCGTCGCCGGACTCGTCAGGGTCGGTTCCAGCGGAATCCGAGGTCTCTCCGCTCACCGGGGAAACACTACCGATCGGCATCGGACAGGGGATGTCGCGCCCTGCTGGGGTGGTCAGGCTGGTCCGGCCCGGGAACGCCGCCGCTGTGGCCCTACGATGGCAGCGTGGCTCGCGACCTTGCTCTCGATCTCGGCACAGCCAATACCCTCGTCTACGCCCGGGGCAAGGGCATCATCTTGAACCAGCCGACCGTGATCGCCTTGAACACCCGTACCCATGAGGTGCTCGCCGTCGGCAACGAAGCCTGGCAGATGATCGGCCGTACCCCTGGCTATATCGTGGCGGTCCGTCCCTTGCGCGAGGGGGCGATCACCGACTTCGACATCACCGAGCGGATGATCCGCTTGCTGCTCGAGCGGGCCGGGGTGTCACGGTTCAACCGGCCCCGGGTGCTCATACCTGTGTCCCATCCGCCATCACGTCGGTCGAGCGCCGAGCGGTCAAGGAAGCAGCGCGCCGTGCCGGTGCGTCCTCCGCCTATCTGATCGAGCAGCCGATGGCGGCGGCCATCGGAGCGGGGTTGGCCACCCAGGAGCCGATCGGCAACATGGTGGTCGACGTGGGAGGGGGCACGGCGGAGACCGCAGTGATCTCGTTGGGGGGGCTGGTCACGTCCCGGGCGATCCGCTGCGGGGGGTTCGACATGGACGCGGCGATCCAGCAGTACGTCCGACACGAGTACGACGTGGCCATCGGCGAGCGGACGGCCGAGGAGCTCAAGCTGGCGATCGGCTCGGCGCTGCCGTTCAGTGACGAGATGAAAGCCGAGGTCCGTGGGCGCGAGGTGACCACCGGCATGCCCAAGACGGTGGTGCTCTCTCCCGACGAGGTGCGCTACGCGCTCCGCGACCAGGTGGAGCTGATCGTGAACACGGTGGTGGACTGCCTGGGCGACGCACCTCCGGACCTGGCCCAGGACATCATCTACGAAGGCATCCACCTGGTTGGCGGCGGTGCCATGCTGCGCGGTCTGGCCAACCGGCTGGCCGACGAGACCGACGTTCCGGTGCATCTGGTGTCGATGCCGCTGGAGTGCGTGGTGCAGGGAGCCGGCATGTGCCTCGACTCGTTCGACCGGCACCGGCACCTCTTCGCCGCCGCCGAGTCCTGAGCC
>DAHXOD010000092.1 GCA_027365055.1 bacterium | reverse complement strand
ACTGTGAGCGATAGCGCCCGGTCGTCCCTCTACCAGGTGGACCCCGAGTGGGGTGAGCCGATCGGGGAAGGCCTGTCGGCACCGGTGCTGGTCGTCGCGCTCGACGGCTGGGTCGATGCCGGGCTGGGTGCATCCTCGGCCATCGCCGAGCTGCTCGGATCCTCCCCGACCAGACTGGTGGCGTCGTTCGACACCGAGCCGCTGATCGACCAACGGGCCAGGCGGCCGATCGCCCGGTTGGTCGACGGGATCACCACCGAGCTGACCTGGCCGGCGATCCGGCTGCTGGCCGGCACCGACCGGACCGGTCGGGACATCCTCTATCTCACCGGTCCCGAGCCCGACTTCCGCTGGAGCCAGTTCCTCGACGCGGTCACCGCCCTGGCTCGCGACACCGGAGCGGGCATCGTGGTCGGCCTGGGGGCGTTCCCGGCACCGACTCCCCACACGCGGCCGGTGCGCCTGGCGTCAACCGTGCCGGCCCAGTCGTCCGAGCTGGCCGGACGGATCGGGTTCATCCGGGGAACCATCGACGTTCCCGCGGGGATCCAGGCGGCGCTCGAGGTAGCCCTGGGCAATGCCGGCATCCCGGTGATCGGACTGTGGGCCCGGGTACCGCACTACGTCGCCGCCATGCCGTTTCCCGAAGCCTCGGCTGCGCTGATCGAAGGGATGTGCGCGATCACCGGTGTCGTGTTCGACACCTCCTCGCTCCGTACTGCCGGGGAGGGGTCACGACGCCAGATCGACGACCTGATCTCGGGGAACGCCGAGCACGTCGACATGGTCCGTCGACTCGAGTCGGCGTTCGAAACTGACCCCGACCCGTTCGGCATCAGCGGGGGCGTGCCCACCGGCGACGAGATCGCGGCCGAGCTCGAGCGGTTCCTCAGGGAGGAAGGCGGCTGAGCGCCCGCCACGAGACCCACCACGATGCCGGGCGGGCTGACCGGCGCTGGCGGAGGCACTCGGGTGTTCGCCAGGTGCTCGGCGTAGACGACGAGCACCACCAGCGCCACCAGGACGGCGGCGACCACGATGGTCAGCCTCGCCCACGGAGTCGATCGCCCCGCCGCAGCGGCGGACCGCACCGGCATCGGTGGGAACGGGACGCCAGGAATTGTGCCTTCCGTCGATGCCCTCGGGCCTCCCTCACCGGGGTGTCCAGCGGCCGGTCCACCCGGTGAGAGAGGCGGCGGCACGTCCGGTGACGACCATCGCGGCCTCGAGGACCGAGCACTCCTCCTCCGGACCGTGGGGACGAACACGGGCAGCTCGGTCACGATCCGGTTGAGCTCGCCGATCGACGTCGCCTCGGCCAGCTCCGCCAGCCGGATCTGGTAGTCGTATGCGCCGAGCAGGCTCCGCTCGAAGGCGCTGTCGAGCAGCCGGCCGTAGCGTTGGCGATCGTCGTCGGTCACCTGCTTCCCGGCCGGGGTTGCCGAGGTTGCCGGGGTTGCCGGGGCATCCTGTGAGCCGGTACCGGGCCGGGCCGGGCCGGTCGGTACCGCGCCGGTCACGCCCGAGGACCCGGTCGATACGTCGAGCTCAGGGACCGGAACCGGCGCTCCCGTCGGCACCCTTCCTTGCCCGTCGCCCCCGTCAGCGGTCACCGGCGCATTGTCGCTGACCGGCTGCAGGGGCGCAACCAGCGACCGGTTGGGGCGGCTACGGTCGGACCATGCTCGTCGACGGTGGTATCGGATTTGACCCGAGCGGCGCGGTCGAAGCGGCCGTGCGGGCGGAGGGGGACGGCTACGACGGCATCTGGACGGCCGAGACGGCGCACGACCCCTTCCTTCCCCTGGTGCTGGCGGCGGAGCACACGGCGCGCATCGCTCTCGGAACGGGGATCGCCGTCGCCTTTGCCCGCAACCCGATGACCCTGGCGACGACCGCCAACGACCTCCAGGCCCTGTCCGAAGGCCGGTTCCTCCTCGGCCTGGGCTCGCAGATCAAGCCGCACATCGAGAAGCGCTTCTCCATGCCTTGGTCACACCCCGCACCGCGCATGCGAGAGCTGATCCTGGCCATGCGGGCGATCTGGGCCAGCTGGGCGGACGGCAGCCGGCTGGCCTTCCGCGGAGAGTTCTACCGCCACACGCTGATGACCCCGATGTTCGACCCCGGGCCCAACCCGTACGGCCCGCCCAAGGTGTTCCTCGCCGCGGTCGGCCCGCAGATGACCGAGGTCGCCGGGGAGGTGGCCGACGGGCTGTTGGCCCACGGCTTCACCACCGCCCGCTACCTGCGCGAAGTCTCGATCCCGGCGCTGGAGCGTGGCCTGGCTCGAGCGGGCAAGCAACGCGGCGACGTGCAGGTGTCCTATCCGGGGATGGTGGTGACCGGCACCGACGCGGCGGAGGTCGCCGCCGCCCGCCAGGGGGTCAAGACACAGCTCGCGTTCTACGGTTCCACCCCCGCCTACCGGCCGGTGCTCGAGCTGCACGGCTGGGGCGACCTCCAGGGGGATCTCCACGCGCTGTCGCGCCGGGGCGAGTGGGAGGCCATGGCCGACCTCATCGACGACGAGATCCTCGACGAGTTCGCGGTGGTCGGCGACCTCTCCGAGATACCGGGCAAGGTGCGGGCCCGGTTCGACGACCTGGTCGACCGATTCAGCTTCTACACCCCTTACGAGATCGACCCCGACCGACTGGCGAAGCTCCTGGCCGGCTTCAGGTAGCGGGCGCCGCCTCGGCCGGTCCGGGCCGCGAGGCGCGGGCTCAAC
Source organism: bacterium (assembly GCA_027365055.1). GTDB lineage: Bacteria > Actinomycetota > Acidimicrobiia > Acidimicrobiales > RAAP-2 > DASZIT01. The sequence goes on along the minus strand of DAHXOD010000092.1, from coordinate 3,337 downwards.
GTCCGGCGCGTGCTCCGCTTCCGGTCACGAGACGACGTTGACCAGCCGGGGTGGCCGGCTCACCACCCGACGGGGCGCCGCGCCGGCGAGGGCCTCGACGACGGCAGGTGATGCCAGCGCAGCTGCCGACGCGTCCTCCTCGCTGATCGCGGGGTCGACGTCGATCCGGTCACGTACCTTGCCGTTGACCTGGACGACCATGGTCACCGTGTCCTCGACCAGCAGCGTCGGGTCGGCGACCGGCCACGACCGCAGATGGATGTGGTCGCCGTGACGGCGCTCCCATGCCTCGGCGGCGACGTGGGGGGTCATCGGTGCCAGCACCAGCAGGAGCGTGTCGACCGCTTCTGCCACGACCGCGGGATTCCCGTCGTCTCGGGCATAGGGCTGGAGCAGGTTGACGAATTCCATGCAGGCAGCCACCGCGGTGTTGTAGGACCAGCGCTCGTAGTCGCGGGTCACCCGGGCGATCAACCGGTGGGTCGCACGGCGCAGTTCGAGATCCGCCGGGGTGAGCGCGTGCTCGCCAGGAGCGGCCGCGGGCGCGGGCGTGCCCTCCGGCACCGCCAGACGCCACACGCGGTCGAGGAACCGGCCGCAGCCCTCGATCACCGAGTCGGTCTGCTCCGTCCAGTCGACATCGTCGGCCGGTGGTCCGACGAAGAGGTGGAACAGGCGGAGCGCGTCTGCACCGACGGTGGCGAGGTACATCGACGGAGCGACGAGGTTGCCTCTGGACTTCGACATCTTGGTGCCGTCCATGCGGATCATCCCCTGCGTGAACAGCCGGGCGAACGGCTCGCGCAACTCGGCCGGACCGAGTCCCACGTCGGCCAGCGCCTTGGTGTAGAAGCGGGCGTAGAGCAGGTGGAGGATGGCGTGCTCGATTCCGCCGATGTACTGGTCGACCGGCATCCAGTGGGCAGCGGCAGCCGGGTCGAAGGGCACGTCGGTGTTGTGCGGGTCGGTGAAGCGAAGGAAGTACCACGACGAGTCGACGAACGTGTCCATGGTGTCCGTCTCACGGGTGGCCGGCCCCCCGCACCGCGGGCACGTCGTCTGACGGAATGCCTCACTGGTGGACAGCGGCGACTCGCCGGTGGGCAGAAACGCCACGTCGTCGGGCGCGAGCACCGGCAGCTGCTCCTCGGGGACCGGCACGATACCGTGCACGCCGCAGTAGACGACCGGGATCGGACATCCCCAGAAGCGCTGTCGCGACACAAGCCAGTCGCGCAGCCGGTAGTTCACCGTGCGCTCGCCGTAGCCCTCGCGTTCGAGCCAGTCGATGGCCCGAGCCTTGGCCGTGGGGATGTCGAGGCCGTCCAGCCAGGCGGAGTTGATCTTGTCCCCCGGTCCCGTATAGGCGCCTCCGGGTCCCCCGTCCGGTCCACCGTGCTCGTCCCAGCCCTCAGGCGGCCGGACCGTCCGGACGATCGGCAACCCGTGGGCCTGGGCGAAGTCCCAGTCCCTGGTGTCCTCGGCGGGGACGGCCATGATCGCTCCGGTGCCGTAGCCCATCAGCACGTAGTCGGCCACGTAGACGGGGACGGGCGTTCCGGTGAAGGGGTTGACCACCGAGGATCCGGTGAAGGCTCCCCGCTTGGCGAGCCCACCGGATCCCGACTCCGACTGACGCTCGATATCGGAGCTCGCCGCGGCACGCGCGCGGAGTGCGTCCACCTCCTGACGGTGCTCGGGGGTGGTGAGCTCGTCGACGAGCGGGTGCTCGGGAGCGACCACCGCATAGGTCATCCCGAACGAGGTGTCAGGGCGGGTGGTGAAGACGCGGAGCCGCAGGGGTGGGGATCCGTCGGATCCGTCCCTCCCCTCCACCAGCAGGTCGAACTCGGCACCTTCGGACCGGCCGATCCAGTTGCGCTGCATCGTCCTGACCCGCTCGGGCCAGTCGAGGCCGCCGAGGCCGTCCAACAGCTCGTCCGCGTACCGAGTGATCCGGAGGAACCACTGTTCGAGATCGCGAGTGACCACCAGATCGCCGGAGCGTTCACACGTGCCGTCGGCCAGCACCTGCTCGTTGGCCAGCACCGTCTGGCAACCGGGGCACCAGTTGACCGGCGCGTTCGCCCGGTAGGCAAGGCCGTTGGCCAGGAGCCGCAGAAAGATGACCTGGTTCGCCCTGATGTACTCGGGATCATGGCTGCGGACTTCGCGGCGCCAGTCGTAGACCGCTCCGAGCGCGGTGATCGACTCCTTCAGCTCGGCGATACGAGCGTCGGTGAAGACTCGGGGATGGGTGCCCGTCTTGATGGCGGCGTTCTCTGCCGGGAGCCCGAAGGAGTCGAAACCGAACGGTGAGAGCACCGCATGACCGAGCATGGTCCGGTGGCGGACCAACAGGTCACCGAAGGTGTAGTTCCGCACGTGACCCATGTGCGCCGGACCTGACGGGTAGGGGTACATCGTCAGCACGTACCAGGGCGGCCGAGGGTCGTCGGCGTCGACCTCGTAGGTGCCCTCGTCGGCCCACCGCTGCTGCCACTTCTTCTCGATCGCGGTGACGTCGTAGGCCCGTGCCATGGAGGACGATCGTACCGGGGGCGGCGGACTGCCATGGCGGCCGGGATCGCGGAGCATCCTGACGGGCGATACGGGAGGTCCCGCGCCTCCGATGCCACGCCCTGCGCAGTGCCGCCGACCCGGACACACCCGCGATTCCCATGCCCGGACGGCATGGCCGTCTCCCGACGGTGATCCCCGAGACTGCTGATAACGTATGACCTCTTCGGGGGCGTAGCTCAGCTGGTAGAGCGCTTGACTGGCAGTCAAGAGGTTCGTGGGTTCGAGTCCCATCGCCTCCACCGAGCCGCCGACCTGGGAAAACGAGAGTCGCGTCGGAACAGAATACGAACCGGCGGTCGACTTCCCCTGCGACGGCGCGTTGACTGGAGCAGCCGAGCAAGGTGGCCACGGTCCGGGCTCCGAGGCCTCTCGTGGTGGTAGGCGCCAGCGTGCCGGGGTAGTCGTGCTACACTTGCAGCACATGGAGACGATCGGGGTCAGGGAGCTTCAGCAGCACGCGTCGGCGGCACTGCGACGCGTGGAGCGGGGTGAGACCATCGGGGTGACCGATCGCGGACGCCTGGTGGCGGTACTGAGTGCCCCCTCGACCGCCACGGGTGTAGGTGCCTTGCTTGCTTCGGGCCGAGTCCAATCCGCTCGTCGCCCTTCTACCGAGCTTCCTGAACCGGTGCTCACGACCAGAGGGACGGCTGAGGTGCTCAATGAGCTGCGGGACGATCGCTGAAGCGAGTGGTCTGGTATCTCGACACCTCAGCGTTGCTCAAGCTGATCACGGTCGAAGACGAGTCGCCGG
>DAHXOD010000091.1 GCA_027365055.1 bacterium | reverse complement strand
GATCGGTGTGTCACGATCGGGCTGGAGGCCCGAGTGGGGCTATCCCTCCCACGGCCGAAGCCGTGGGCTTCTCGCCCCACACCCCGTTTTGGTGAGCTGGCGGAGCTTGACGGTACCCAAGGCGGGCTCCAGGCGGGCCCTGGCAATCGACCGGTAGCCGTCGATGGTCTTCGGTGTGCGTCCTCGGTCCTCGAGGTGGTCGATCCACCGATCGAGGAGATCCTTGACCGTCTTGCTGCCGCCGACGTAGCTGCGCTCGGGCATGTTGGTTGACAGCCTGGCGAGCTCCCTGGAGGCCTGACGCTCGGTCCCGCGGAACGATCGGCTGACCTGTCGGTGCTTGCCGGTGAGCGGATCCCGGCCCAGGCGGACCCGCAGTTCCCAGACCCCCGGTTGCCGTTCGCGCATTGCGCCAGCCAAGGCCAAGGCGCATCCGCTGGGTGGCTTGTGGGGCACGTTTGAGGAATGGCCCCCGGTTGGGCTTTCGACGCCACAACCGGAAACCACCCCTCGCCGGCGGAGGGAGTGGGATTCGAACCCACGGTGCCTTGCGACACAACGGTTTTCGAGACCGTCCGATTCGGCCACTCTCGCATCCCTCCGCCGGAGAGGCTAGCCGTCGGATCCGCGCTGGCGAAACGGTGGTGACGGGCCGGTCGCCACGTTCCTGGTGCTCGATCACCGTGGCTCGAAGACGAACCCGATGCTCTGGTCTCCGGTATCGGGCCGGCATCTCGACCGGGCCCACAATCCGGGCAACCCACGCCAGTCGGGCCCGGCTACCTCACGACGCGGAGGCAGGTGACCGGCTCTGGCCATACTTGGTGAGTATGGTTCCGCTCTCCTACCTCGGCCAGTACGGCGGTGGCCGTCAGACCGTCGTGTTCGCCTGGGATCTGATCGTCGTGCCCCCCTCCAGCAGCGTGGATCACGCCGCCGTTCCCCGAGGGCGCCTGCCCAAGGTGACGGTCGGCGCGTCCGCCCGTTGGCTTCCCCGGTTCGACCGTTGAGCTCCTCCCGGCCGGAACCGCCCGCGCTGCCCGTTCCGCTCGCCCCGCCCGAGGGGTCGGACGCTCCGGACCCGTCCGCTCGGCGCGGCGATGCGCCCTGGTCGACAGCCGGTCGTTGGCTCGGGGCGAGGGACCCCGGGCTGCTGGCCGTCAAGCGGGCGGTTCGCGCCGCTGTTCTGATGCCCGCAACCTTTGGGGTTGCCCACGTGCTGTTCGCGAACCCGCAGATCTCTCTGTTCGCAGCGTTCGGTGCGTTCGCGCTCCTGTTGCTGGTGGAGTTCCAAGGGCGCCCTCGGACGCGTCTCGCCTCGTACCTGTCGCTCGTGGTTCTGGGAGCCGGCTTGGTGACATTGGGCACCGTGGTGTCGACCCAGCCGGTCGTGGCGGTCGGGACCACGGTGGTGGTCGGCTTCGGGCTTTTCTTCGCCGGGATTCTCTCTCCCCAGGCGGCGGCGGCAGCCACTGCTGCGGCGGTCGTCTTCGTCCTTCCGGTGGCGTTGCCCGGCCCCCTCTCGACCGTTACTCCCCGGCTGCTGGGCTGGGCCATGGCCAGCCTCTTCTGCATCCCTGCGTGCTTGCTGGTCTGGCCACCGGTCTGGCACGACCAGCTCCGGCGTCACCTGTCCACCACGTTGGCTGCGCTGGCCCGGCTCGTGTCTTCCTCCGAAGCGGAACGCAGTGGGGCATTGGCGACGGTGGCCTCGGAGTTGCAGGCGCTGCATGCCCAGTTCTCCACGACTCCATACCCTCCGGTCGGTGCCGAGGCCGCCGAGGTGGCGTTGGCGAGACTGGTGGGCCGGGTCGATTGGGTCGTGAGCAATGTGGAGCAGCCCGACACCGGCGCGCCGGTGCCCCCGGAGTCGCAGGCCCTGAACGGAGCGACCGCCGAGGCCCTCCGACGCAGTGCCGAGCTGGTGTGCGACGTCGACCCCCATCAGGCCAATGACCCGGCCCGGATCGCTGCGCTCGGAGACGCAAACCGGCGACTCGATGCACTGGTCGTGGCCAACTTGGACCTCGAAGTGTCTCGGTTGATCACCGACGACCCGGTCAGCCCCGACGGTCCCCCGGTCAGCCCCGACGCCTCCACGGCGCTGGACCCGGCGTTCCGGTCCCGGGCTCTGGCACTCTCCGTGGCGATGGTGGCCGATGCAACCCTCGAGGCGGCGGGTGCCGAGCCGGTCAGCAGCAGGCGATTCCACGGCGACGAGGCATCGACCGAAGGCGTGGCCTGGCGACGCATCGTCACCCACCTCTCCCTCCGATCGGTGTGGTTCCGCAACTCGCTGCGTGGTGGGATCGCTCTGGCAATCGCCATTGCCGTCGTCGAGATCACCGACGTCGAGCACGGCTTCTGGGTGGCACTGGGCACCCTGTCGGTGCTCCGGTCCAACGCATTGGGTACCGGTGCAACGGCCGTGCGTGCCGTGGCGGGGACAGCCGTCGGATTCGTCGTGGGCTCGGCAGTGATGGTCGGCGTGGCCGACCACTCGGTGCTGCTTTGGATCCTGTTGCCGGCGGCGGTACTGGTGGCGGGCGTGGCACCGGCCACCATCTCGTTCGCTGCCGGGCAGGCCGGCTTCACCCTGGTGGTGGTCATCCTGTTCAACATCATCGACCCCGTCGGCTGGAAGGTCGGCCTCACCCGGATCGAGGATGTCGCCATCGGTTGCGGGGTCAGCATCGTGGTCGGGCTCCTGTTCTGGCCCCGTGGTGCAACGGCCGCACTGGGGAGGGCCATCGCCGACTCCTTCGTCGCCAGTTCGGGCTACCTGGGCGACGCGGTCAGCCGGCTGACCTCTCTGGACGGCCAGGGGGATAGCGAGCCGGCACGGCGCGTGGCCAACACCATGCACCTCCGTCTCGACGACGCGTTTCGTCAGTTCTTGGCCGAACGGGGGGCGAAGCCGGTTCCGGTCGATACGGTCGCTCGGCTCTTCACCGGAACCAATCGCATCCGGCTGGCCGCGTACACCCTGAGCACGCTCCCGGTCCCCCCACCCGCTCCAGGCCGATCCGAGCTCGAGTCAGTCGCCACGGCCGGAGCCGCCCTGCGCGACGGCTACACCGACAGTCGCCGCTGGTACCAGGAGTTCGCCGAGCTGCTCGACGGTCGACGTGACCGGCTCGACCCCCCTCCACCCTCCGACGCCGCCCGGACGGCCATCGTGACCGGAGCGTTCGAGGATGCCCGCCGCCTCGGGCGCGACGATCGGCTCCGGACGGCGTTGCGGATGGTGTGGGCCGACGAGTTGCTCGACAATCAGCGCCCGGTGCAGGGCGACCTGGCGGCCTCGGCCGACCTGTTCGTCCGCCAACGGCGCAGGGGGAGGGCGGCGTCGGCTACCGCTCGTCCATCGGCTCGGTCCCCCCGATCGGTCAAGCGCTCGCCTCCGGACGCATCATCGGGAACAGGATGACGTCCCGGATGGCCTCGACCTCGGCGATCAGCATGACCAGCCGGTCCACCCCGATGCCGATCCCCGAGGTGGGGGGTAGGCCGTACTCGAGGGCGCGCACGAACGCGAGGTCGGCGGGGTGTGCCTCGAGATCGCCACGGGCCACCGCCTCGGCCTGGCCCACGAACCGCTGCTGCTGCTCCTCGGGGATGTTCAGCTCGCTGTAGCCGTTGGCGAACTCCTTGGCGTCGATGGCCAGCTCGAACCGGTCGGCCAGCATCGGGTCGTCCTTCGAGTGGCGGGCGAGTGGCGAAACCTCGACCGGGAACCCGACCACGAACACCGGATCGGTGACGGTGGGCAGCAGCACCGTGTCGTAGAGCTCGAAGATCAGCTTTCCCGATCCCCACTCGGGCAGGGTGCCGACGCCGTGGGCGTCGCAGACGGCGCGCACCTCCTCCACCGGATCCGAGGGATGGAGGCGCCGGCCGACCACCTGCTCGAGCCAGTCGAGCAACGGTCGGCGGGGCCAGGGACCGGCGAGGTCGACGTCCCGCCCACCGACCGTGAAGGTCAGCCGGCCGGCCGCGGACCGGGCGGCTTCGATCACCAGGCGCTCGGTCAGGTCCATCCCGTCGTGCACGTCTCCGAAGGCCCGGTACGCCTCGAGGGCGGTGAACTCGGGGCTGTGGCGGGTGTCGACTCCTTCGTTCCGGAAGTTGCGGGCGATCTCGAACACCCGCTCGTAGCCGCCGACCACCAACCGCTTCAAGTAGAGCTCCGGTGCGATCCGAAGACTCAAGTCGATGTCGAGGGCGTTGGCGTGCGTGAGGAAGGGCCGGGCCAGGGCGCCGCCGGCCTGGGGTTGGAGGATCGGGGTATCGACCTCGACGAAGTCCTCCGCCACCAGCTGCCGGCGGAGCGAGGCGATCGTGTTGAAGCGGATGTCGAAGACGCGCCGGCTCTCCGGGTTGGCCAACAGGTCGATCTCGCGCTGGCGGTACCGGGTGTCGGTGGCGGCCAGCCCGTGCCACTTGTCGGGGAGGGGGCGCAGGGCCTTGGACAGCAGGTGGAGATCGGTGACGTCCACCGAGAGCTCGCCCCGGCGGCTGGTGACCGCTTCACCTTCGGCACCGACCCAGTCGCCCAGGTCGAGGTTGGCCAGCACTGCCGTCGCCTGCTCGGTGAGTGTGGTCGCCTGCATCAGCAGCTGGACGGAACCGGTGACGTCCTGGAGGGTGGCGAAGCTGAGCTTGCCGTGGCCCCGGATGCTGGTCAGGCGACCGGCCATCCGGACCTGGTCGCCGGTGCGCACGTCTGGATCCAGCCCGTCGTGCCGTCGATGCAGCTCGGCGGCGGTGGCGGTTCGGTCGAAGCGGACCGGGTACGGATCGATCCCCTCCCGGGCGAGGGCGTCGCGCTTGTTGCGACGATCTGCACTCAGTGACTCGAGGACGCTGGCGTCGGTTCCTTCGTCGCTCGACTCGCCCACGATCGCTCCCACTTTCCCGGGTCGCCCCGTCGCTCGGTACTGCATGGTCACATCGGTCGGCCTGGTGACGCTCGCCACGACCGAACCGAATCCGGGTGGGCCGACGACACAACGGGAGAGACGACCCCGGCAGTTTAGGCAAACTGCCTGCCGGCGCTGACCGTGACCAGGCGTGCGCAGCCCGATGCCCGCCGCGATCGCGCCCCTGTCACGCTACCGGTCCGTTGCGCCGGCGAGGCGGGGAACCGGTCGCGTTGACTGGTTGTCAGGCGCGTCTTAGGCTGACCCGGCGCCCCTAGCTCAACGGTAGAGCAGCAGATTCTTAATCTGCAGGTTCCTGGGTTCGAGTCCGGGGGGGCGCACCAAAGAGGAGGGTGCGCGAACCCTACGTGTCAGGCCTGAGTGAGACGCCCCGCAGGGGTATGGCCAGCTCCATCGGCCGGCAATCCCTGAACGGGCGCTGTGTCCCTGTGCGAGAGCGGGCCACCGGCGCGGTGAAAGAGGGCACCCCGGGCCGTCGACGCCCACCACCGTATGGGCCCCCGGCAACGCCTGAGCCGGGTGCCCACCAGGACCGGAGACCGGTGTCCGAGCGCTCGCTGCACGGTTGCCGCCCTACTGAGGGACGGGCGATGGGATGACCGGCCAGCCTTTGATCAGCAGTCCACAATGGGCACTGTCGGGTCCAGGACTTCAAGGTCGGACCGATCCGAGCTGATGACGGTGGCGTTATGCCGCCTTGCGATCAGCACAACCGAGGCGTCGATGACGTCGGCCGTTCCGGCGACCCCGCAGAGCACTCCGGCTGTCCGAGCACCAGTGTCGGTCAGTGGTTCGACACGGAGGTCGCGAGCGTTGAGCACTCGACCCAGCCTCGCCTGGCGTGCGCCACCTCTCCACGCTTGGCCTACGACGCCTGCGGGCACGAGTACCGCTCGGTGCTCCCGGAGCGCGACCTCGATGACGGCGGCCGTGTCACGATCACCCTGCTCAAGGGCGATGAGCGCTCCGGTGTCGAGGACCAGGCTCACTGCCGCTCGGCCAGGGCCAGGCGCTCACGGGCCCGGGAGAGCTCCTGGTCGGTGGGGGGACCACCGGTATCGTCGAACAACTCGGCGAGAAGGTTGGCGAGGTCCTCACCTTCCGCACGCGCCCGTCCGGCATCGTTGAGCCAGGCGCTCAGGGACTTGGCCTTGCCC
>DAHXOD010000090.1 GCA_027365055.1 bacterium | reverse complement strand
CCGTGGGCGCCGACGGCGCCCACGGGGGGAGGGTCCACGAGCCCACCGGGGACCCGCGGTGCTCGCGCTCAGACCTCGGCATCGGCCAACTCGGGCTCGGTGCCACCAGCCGCACCGCTACCGGCGCCGTCCTCGGCCGGGTCACGATCGTCCACCGACGTGCGCCGCTCCACCCGGTGCACGTCGGCCGTGGCGAACCGGAGGCTGGCGCCCACCTCGTCGGCGACGATCTCCACCTTGAAGCGGCGATCCCCGTCCTCGGTCTCCCAGCTGCGCTGCTCGAGGCGACCGGTGATCACCACCCGTGCCCCCTTGACCAGGCTGAGGGCCGTGTTCTCCGCCAGCTCGCGCCAGCAGACGACGTCGAAGAACGAGGTGGACTCCTCCCACTCCCGCGTCTCCCGGTTCTGCCAACGCCGGTTGACCGCCACCCCCAGCGCGGTGGTCGCCTGGCCGTCCCGGGTGTAGCGGATTTCGGGGTCGCGCGTGAGGTTGCCGATGATGGTGGTCGTCGTTGCTGTCGTCATAGTGCCATCCCTTCCGTTCGCAGCCGGGTGACGGGCTGAGCCCGAAGAAGCCCTGGCTGCGTGTCGCCCGACCTGGACGACAGGGGGAAGGATGTACCCCGCACCTTGCCGGGTACGGTCCCCGGACCTGGCCGGCAACCTTGCCGACCGCGGTTCAGTGCTCGGCGGGCGGCAGGTCCCGGGCGAATTCCCGGAACGGATGGGGAGGCAGGTACTCGTCCGGAATCTCGTCCGGGTGGGCGTAGTGCTCGACATCGAACAGGTTGGAGAGGCCGGTCCCCTCTGCGGTAGCCACCAGGCCCGGCTCGTGGCTACGGGCGAACGCCTCGGCTCCGGACAGGGCGCCAGAGATCATCGCATCAGCGGTGGCTCGGTCCACCCGGGCGACAAGGCTGTAGACCACCCCATCCAGGGTGGCACCCACCCGGCGCCCGATCATCCGGTGATGCTTGCCGTCGTCGATGACGTAGACGGTGGCATCCCCGCTGCCGACGCAGAGCCTTACCCGCTCCGCGTGGCCGAAGAGCAGCCACTGCTCGTGGCGGCGGTCCTTCATCGCCCACAACGGGCTGGGCGGAATGATCCCCTCGGGCTCGTCCTCCTCCAGCGGGGTGGCGTCGACGGGGGCGGCGATCGGGCTGGTGCTGCCCACCGACTCCGGCGTGAAGTGGAGCTGGCCGTCGTCCCGTGACTGGAAGATGCCTCCACCTTCCACCGGTACCTCGTCGGGGTGCTTGGTGCGCTGGGGCTCGTTGACGTCGCTCACTGCGGATCCTCCTTGCGGGGTGGAACGACGACCGGGGCCGTCGTCGGCCACAGTATGGCGGATCTCCCCACTCGGCGCTGGCGTCCGGTCGGAAACCGATCGGCGCCGGACGCCCGTTCGGGACGCTCGGGCCGGTCTCCCCGCCTGGTCCCCGGCTACTCCCCCGACAGGTCGGCGAGCAACTCGGTCCGGGTGGCGGCGGGGACTTCGGTCCCCGGCATGCCGTCGGGGTACTCGGGATGGTCGACCGACAGCCACACCGGACCGGTTCGGAAGGCGTCGACCTGGGCCGGGGTCAACCGGAATCGCACGTAGTGGACGGCGGCAGTCACCGCGTCGCGGGTGAGCTGCGCCTGGTGGTCGGCTTCGGGGGTCGAAGGCACCAGGTCGCTCCCACCCAGACCGATCCGGAGCTGCACCGAACGCTCCACCCCGACCAGGCGAGGCAACCAGTGCCGCAACGCCTCTTCGGAGGTCAGCTCGAGGAACAACGTGGCCGAGAGCTCTCCGAGGCCAGGCAGTAGCCGGTTGTAGACGTCGAGCTCGTGCTGGATCTGCTCGTCGGTCACCATCCTCTCGGCCCGGGCCATCTCTTGGACCTGGAACCGCATGGTCAGACGGCTCTCGAACGTCAGGGTCACCACCGGCCCCACGGAGACACGGCGGACCTTCTTCCGCTCGATCACCTGGCGCCGGAACTCGTCGCGCTGGCGCTCGTAGGCGCGCTGATCGGCGATGTCGTCGAGGGTCAGTGGTCTGGGGGTGCTCACCGTTCCTCCTCAGGGATCCCGTAGGCGCGGGCCACCAGCTGGATCGGGTGGACGGGCCGGCGGCCGGTCTCTTGTTCGATCGACCCGTTGGCCAGGTGGCAGTCGCCGCACACCACGTCGTTGCCGGCCGCCTCCACCTCGCGCTTGAGCGGAGCGGCCACCTTGCGGGCCAGCTGGTAATGCTCCCGGCGGTACCCCCAGGTGCCGTCGATCCCCGAGCACCGCTGCACCAAGGTGGCCTTGATCCCGGCCAGCTTCAACAGGTCCCGGGCCTTCAGCCCGATCTGCTGGGCTTGGAGATGGCAGGCCACGTGATAGGTCACCTGATCGGGTACGTTCCCGGCGTCCCGGCCCGGAAAGCTCGTCTCGAGCGCCGAACCCTCGGCCTTGTGCAGGCCCATCAGGAACTCGGCGGGATCGGCCGTATGGGCGGCCACCAGCTCGGCGTCCCGCGCCTGGGGTGTGTGGGCCAGGTACAGCGGGTAATCGGTGCGCAGCACGTACGCACAGGTCGGCTGAGCGACGACCACGTCCTTGCCGTCCCGCACCTCGCGGGCCAGCACGGCAACGTTGCGCGAGGCCGCCTTGACGAACTCCTTGACGTTGCCCTGATGCAGCCAGGGAGCACCACAGCACCGGGTGCCCTCGGGCATCGAGCATGTCACTCGGTTGTGCTCGTAGACCTTGACCAGATCCTGGCCGATCCCCGGGTCCAGGTACTCGACGAAGCAGGTCGGGAACACGGAGACCGATCCCTGCACGGCGCTCGAGTCCGGATCCGCCGCCGCTGTTGTCGACATCTCCGTCGGTGCTGCGGACTGGCGATGTCGGAACCAGGTGGAGAACCGCTGGCGCGCGTAGGGGGGGAGCAGCCGTTCCGACGCGATCCCCACCGTCTTCTCCATCACCCGCCGGGCCAGTGAGCCCGGCGTACCGGTGAGCACGTTGACCACCGCCGCCCCCGCCGAGGAGGCGGTACCGAGCAGGTCGGTCCGGCCCAGGAACTGGTCGGTGAGCCGTTCCTGGAGGGGCAGGCCCTCAGCCTGGCGCACCGCGTGAGCTCGCATCATCAGGCGGGGGAAGTCGAGTGCCCACTCGTGCGGAGGCACGTAGGGACACTTGTTGTAACAGAGCTTGCACTGGTAGCACTCGTCGACCACCTGGTCCTGCTCGGTCGGGGTCATCGCCCCGACATCCCCGTCGCGCTGGTCGACGAAGCCGAACATGGTCGGGAACGACGGGCAGAGGTTGAAGCAGAGCCGACAACCGTGACAGAGGTCGTAGACCCTGTGCAGCTCGCTCCGGAGCGCGGCTTGATCGAAATAGGTCGGATCGGTCGGATCGTAGGTGGTGGTCATGGGCGTCCTCTCCGCTCACGCAACGGTCGACCGGCAGCGGTCGAGCGCTGATCCGCTCGACCGCTGCCGGCGATCGGGAGTCAGGCGACGGAGGCCAGACCCTCGCTGAACCGCCCGGCGTGGCTCTTCTCCGCTCGGGCCAGGGTCTCGAACCACTCGGCGACCTCGTCGAAGCCCTCATCGCGAGCCGTGCGGGCGAAACCGGGGTACATCTCGGAGTACTCGTAGGTCTCCCCTTCGACGGCCGACTTGAGGTTGTCCTCGGTCGCTCCCACCGGCACTCCCGTGACCGGGTCGCCGGTCTCGCGCAGAAAGTCGAAGTGGCCGAACGCGTGGCCGGTCTCGCCTTCGGCGACCGAGCGGAACAGGGCGGCCACGTCGGGGTAGCCCTCGACGTCCGCCTTCTGGGCGAAGTACAGGTAGCGGCGGTTGGCCTGGCTCTCGCCGGCGAACGCCTCCTTCAGGTTGGCCTCGGTCTTGGTGTCCTTCAATGCTGGCATGGTTGTCCTCCTCGGACGCTGGTAGGGATGGTGAAGACGCGGGTCATGCTGGTCCGACAGGCGGGACATCGGAGAGCGGTGACGCAGGGTGGGCCGGATCACTCACCCGGCAGTCGGGGCACAGGCCCCGGAACACGATCTCCGCCGAGCCCACGTCGTAGCCGAGCGCCGCGCCGTCGGGCAACCGGATCTCGGGCAGGGGGGCGGTGAGGTCGCGGACGGTGCCACACCGGCGACAGACCAGATGGTGGTGGGCCTGCTCGACGTTCGGGTCGAACAGGGTTAGGCCGGTGCCCACGTCGAGGGCGGCGATCTCCCCCAGATCGGTCAGGTCGTGGAGGGTCTGGTAGACGGTCTTGAGGGACACGGTGTCCATCTCCCGGGAGACCTGACGGTGGATGCTGTCGGCTGACGGGTGGTCCGAGCTCCCCTGCAGGGCGCGGAAGATGCACTGGCGCTGGGCCGTGACCTTCCTCCCGTTCGCCCGGAACAGCTCGGACAGCTCCTCAGGTGCTTTCACCGCCCGCCATCATAGCAACAATGATTACCGTTCAACAATCATTGTCGGAATGAGGTGAGCTACCTCGATCGGGGTGCCGGCCGCTCGAGTGGAGTGCGCGGCCGGGCGCCCCCGGTCACGCCGGCTTGTTGGCCGGGCACCAGGCGTTGGCCGGCACCCCGGCGCACGGGTTGGGCATGGTGTGCAGGGTGGTCGGGAGCGGGTGCATGGTCACCGTGGTGGCCCGCGGGTACGAGTCGGACTTCAGGCAGGTCGACGTCCCGATGCCCCCGATCTGAGAGTTGCAGAGCACCTCGCCGCCCAGCGACCCCGCCGTGAGCGAGAAGTTCGACGACGTGGTCTTGACCCCGCACTGTGCGTTGGTCTGCTCGAGGTTGGCCGGGGTGACCGTGTTCGGGGCCACGTTGCCGGCGAAGCAGTTCTGCGGGATGCCGGTGGCGAAGGTGAGGTTGGCGTAGTCACCGTTGGTGGGGTTGCCGAAGAACCCGTTGTTGACGTAGGTGTTGTTCTTCAGCGAGTCACCCTGGGCGTCGTAGAGGCAGCCGAACCCGAGCTTCGACAGATCGGTGCCGCCCGAGTTGGCGCAGGTCACCCCGGGCGGTGGGGTGTCGGTGTCGGGGAAGGGAAGGAACAGCGTCCCCCACGCCCCGTTGTTGGCGAAGGTGTTGTTCATCACCGTGTCGTTGCGCCCGCCCGAGACGGTCATGCCGGTCCCCACCGGGCCGGCCCCGGCGTAGCCCGACTTGGGCGCGTTCGGGTTGTTGTTGTTGTGCACGTAGTTGGCGTCGAACACCCAGCATGACCCGGTGCCGCTGAGCCCGCTGGTGCCGCCATCGGGGCAGGCCCCGTTCTGCGGGGGCGGCGGGTCGCTGGCGATCTGGGTGTTGGTGTCGAAGCCGTCCTTGTTGTTGTCGAACTGCGAGTGCTGCACCGTCAGGATGCCCCCGGAGTTGGTCCCCGAGTACCCCAGCGCGCTGTACTCCATCCAGGCGTTGTGGATCCAGGCGTCACAGGCCTGGCGGCAGGCGCCGACGTACATGCCCGAGTCGTTCATGTTCGAGGCGTAGATGTGGTTCCACACGCCCGGACCGGCCGCCCCGGAGGAGAAGATGCCGTAGGCGGCGGCGGTGTTGATGTTGCTCGGGTCGTAGTAGGTCGACGTCGAGGTCAGGTAGCTCCCCCGGTAGCCGGTGATCCCGAGGTGGCCCGAGCCCGGGTCCCCGTTCCACCACACCCCGTTGCCGGCGCTGCCGCTGCCGGAGAGGAAGTTGCAGGTGGTGAGGTTCTGGACGGTGACGTTGTTGGCGTTCCACACCACGATCCCGTTGCGCCCGATGGGACCGGACTTCCCGGCGACGGTGGTGCCGAAGTTCTGGGCCGACGGTGCCGAGGAGCAGGCGGTCGAGGCGGAGGCGTTGGTGCCGTCCACGATGACCGTGTTGCGGTTCATCCCCCGCAGGTGCAGGTTGGAGGTGGAGATCTCCACCGCCCCGTACCAGCCGTTGCTGGCGTCGGCCAGGGTCGGAGGGTTGGTGAAGTCGGCGTTCTCGTGGTAGTCGCCCGGCGCCACCAGGATCCAGTCCCCGGGCTGGGCGGCGTCCACCGCCGCCTGGATCGTGTGGTACGGGCCCGGGATGCCGTTGTAGGTCCCCACCAGCAGCACCTTGCC
>DAHXOD010000008.1 GCA_027365055.1 bacterium | reverse complement strand
GTGGTTCCTATCGGTCCGGTAACCCTCGCTCGTCTTCGGTCGGACATGACGTGCCGCCGTCCCGGTATCGAGCCAGGTCTCGACCGTCACCGCCGGCCCGCCGACGTACCCACCGGCCCGCTGGCGCTCTAGCTTCGCTATCTTCGCCGCCACTGCCGCCTTGGTGGTGCCCCGGAGGTGTTTGCGTCGGCGCTTGCCGTTGGCATCGACACCAAAACTCACCCACCCCTCCCAGCCATTGCCGTCGGTGCGGCGGTGGATGCTCGAACGGCCGTCGGCTCCCTTGGTCACGAAGCCATCCGCAGGGAGATGAAGGCGTCGAGGGTTGCGCGTGGGACGCAGCGGCGTTTGCCGACCATGATGCTGTCCAGCTCGCCCGACCGGATGAGGGCGAAGACCCGGTTCTTGGACACCCACAGCTCGGTCGCGACCTCGTCGACGGTGAGCAAGGTGGTTGCGGTCACCGGCCGGATGGTGGTCGCCTCGATGGCCGCCAAGGCACCTTCCACGGCGGCCAGCTCGGACCGGCAGGTCTCGACGGCTCGCCGGAGCCGGGCGACGGCTGCTGCGGGGTCGGGCGGTGTGAGGCTGATCGGCTGTCCCATGCCAACACCTACGCGACGACGGCCGGAGGTGTGGCCATTTTCGGGCTCGGGTGGGCCGACGAACTTGGCTCCAGTGGCTACCACGTGGCTACCACGCTCACGTCGGCCGGCCGGCTGGCCGCACTACCTACCCTCTGAGCTGGCCTTTTGGTGGAGATGATGGGACTCGAACCCACGACCCCCTGCTTGCAAAGCAGGTGCTCTAGCCAACTGAGCTACATCCCCGAATGGTCGGATCGATCCCCCGATGCTCCGGTGGGTCCGAACGAGCCACCGCATCCGACGCCGGCCAATCCTAGGCGGTCGGGGGGACACCTTGGATTCTCGCCAGGACCGTGAGCGGGTGGAGTGTGATCCGATGGGCTTCCGGGCACGCGCCGGCCGGTGACGCCGCGCCCGAGCACCGGCTCGCCGACCCGCGCTTGTGCACGCGAGCACGTGATCGGAGTGGCAACCCGCACGGGAGTTCCGCTGTCTCCCCTGGTCATCACCCCTTCCGTTCCGTGCGGTCCGGCGCGAAGATGGCGTCGGACCGCATCGAGCGGTGTCGGTATCGGTCTCCGATCGGTGGCCGGATCGGGATCGTGGGGGGTTGCCATGTTGGTGAGAAGCCTGATCGAGGCGAAGGGCACGATGGTCGCGACGATCGCCGCCGATGCGACCGTCGGCGGCGCGGTCGCCGAGCTGAGCCGCCACCGGGTCGGCGCCCTGGTGGTGTCGCCGGACGGACGGCACATCGAGGGGATCGTGTCGGAGCGCGACGTGGTCCGCCGGCTCAGCGAACTTCGCGCCCGCCTCCTCGACGAGCCGGTGTCGTCGATCATGTCGGAGACGGTGCGCACCTGCGCTCCGGAAGATGACGTCGAGGCGATCATGGCGATGATGACGGAACATCGCATCCGCCATGTCCCGGTGGTGGAGGGCGACGAGCTGTGCGGGATCGTGAGCATCGGCGACGTCGTGAAGAGTCGTATCGGCGACCTCGAGCGTCACCGCAACGAGTTGCTGGAGTACATCACCGCCCGCTGACTCCGTGCCGGAGCGATCGTCCTCAGCCGGGGAGGGCCCGGCGGGCGATCCGTCCGAGGACCGAACCGAACTGCTTCGACAGGCGCTTCGAGTTGTACGGGATGCCGAACCGTTCGCAGGCGGCTCGCACGTCGGAGGCCAGCTCGCCGTAGCGGTTGCTCGGGAGGTCGGGGAACAGGTGGTGCTCGATCTGGTGGCTCAGGTTGCCGGACAGCACGTGGAACAGCCCGCTCCCCTCGATGTTGGCCGAGCCCATCACCTGGCGGGCGTACCAGCCGGCCCTGGTCTCGTCCTCCACGTCATCGGTGGTGAACTGCGCTACCCCGTCGGGGAAGTGCCCGCAGAAGATGATGGTGAACGACCACAGGTTCCGGACCAGGTTGGCAGCAAGGTTGCCGGCCAGCACCGGGCCGAAGAACGGGCCCGCCAGCGCGGGGAACAGCACGTAGTCCTTCAGCACCTGGCGTCCGCCCTTTCGGGCGATCTGTCCGAGCTTGCGACGTGTCTCCTCCTTCGAACGCTCCCCCCGCAGCACCTCGTCGACCTCGACGTCGTGGAGCGCCACCCCCCACTGGAACAACAGGGCGAGCACGAGCGCGTAGACCGGTTGGCCGAGCGCCGCCTTCGACCAAGGCTGGCGTTCGTCGATCCGCAGCACGCCGTAGCCGATGTCACGGTCCTTGCCCACCACGTTGGTCCACGTGTGGTGCACGTCGTTGTGGGAGTGCTTCCACTGCTCGGATGGGCACGCGTTGTCCCACTCCCAGGTGGAGGAGTGGATCTCGGGATCGCGCATCCAGTCCCACTGGCCGTGCATGACGTTGTGCCCGATCTCCATGTTCTCGAGGATCTTGGCGGTGGCCAGCATCGCGGTACCCGCCACCCATGCCGGGGGAAAGACCCCGGCGAACAGCGCCAGCCGCCCGCCCGCTTCGAGTCGGCGCTGGATGTCGATGACCCGGTGGATGTAGGCCGCGTCCTCGCGGCCCCGACTGGCGAGGATTCCCTCGCGCAGCCGGTCCATCGCCGCGCCGAAGGCGGCGAGCTCGTCGTCGTCGAGACCGGAGGGATGCTGGGGAACCGCTCGCAGCGGCGGGACGCCGGAGTCGCCGGAACGGGTCCCTGGGGACCGGACGGGCGTCCCGTCGGCATCGGGTCCACGCTCGTCGTTGAGCGTGGCGAGGGCGGAAGCACGGGAGGTCATGGTGTTCCTTTCGCGGTCGGGTTCACAGGTCGATCTCGAGGTCCCCGCAGGGGGCGGAGACGCAGATCTGTACGAAGTCGCCGGGGTCACGCCGCACGTGGCCGTCACGCAGGTCGACGGTCGCGCCCGACGTGACAGGTACCACGCAGGTGTGGCAGATCCCCATCCGGCAGCCATGGCGGGGGGCGAGGCCGGCGTCCTCGGCCAATTGCAGCAGGGGAACCGTCCCGTCCGACTGCACCTCGATGCCGCTGCGGGCGAACCGCACCCGGCCCGAGACGACGTCGACACCGACAGCACGAGGCGCCGCCTGGAACTCCTCGAAGTGGAGCCCACGCGTACACCCCGCGGCGGCCCGCTGCAGGGCGGCCGTCAACGGCTCGGGGCCACACGTCCAGATCTCCCGATCGCGCCAGTCGGGGCACAACGTGTCGAGTCGCTCGGGGGTGAGCGCCAGCTCGGAGGGGACGGGACCGGACCCGGTGATGACCAGCTCGAAGCGCAGACCGGGGTGGGCGAGCGCCGCCGCCCGTAGTTCGGCGGTGAAGAGCGATCGCTCCTCCGAGGTGGCGTGGTGGAGCAGCACGGCATCGAGCGGGGGCGGCTCGGCGTCGAGCGGGGGCGATCCGGCGGAGGTCACCCCGATCGTCGACGGGCGGTCCGTCGTCCCCGCCTCCGCAACGGTCCCTGCGGTGAGCGAACGGATGATGCCGACCACCGGGGTGATCCCACTCCCCCCGGTGACGAACAGCGTGGGCACGGCCGCCGGTGACTCCCCGGTCAACCCCTGGGGGTCACCGTGGTCGAGGGTGAACGAGCCCTGGGGCTGATCGAGGTGGACGATGTCGCCAACCTCGAGCCGACGCACGAGGAACGGCGACACGGCTCCGCCGGGGACCTCCTGGACGGTCAGCGAGACGCGTCCGCCGGCCGCACCGGGGACCGAGGTGATCGAGTAGGGCCGGCGATGCCGGACCCCGTCGATGTCGACACCGAGTGCCACCCACTGACCGGGCCGGTGCCGGCCCCATCCCCGTCCCGGACGCAGCACGATGGTGACCGCGTCCGGCGTCTCCCGTTGGACGTGCTCCACCCGGGCGCGGCAGGTGGTCGACGACCACAGGGGATCGACCAGCCGGAGGAACGCGTCGACGGGGAGCGGGGAACTGAGGGACGATCCGAGCCGCGCCATGCCGCCCGACGGCTGGCCGGCGGTCCCGCCGAACGCCCGGTCGATGATCCCGCCGATCCTCCGGTCCAGCACGGAAGTGAACATATGTTCACTCTAGAACAGGCCAGCACATGAGTCAACACCCGTTCACTAGAATGGGCGGGATGGCCACACCCGCCTCCAGCCGCAGGCGCCCGTCGCCACCCACCCGGGACGAACGCAAATCCCGAACCCGCCGTGCCCTCCTCGACGCGGCCCTGGGCCGCCTGAGCGGCGACCAGAGCTTCTCGAGCCTGAGCCTCCGGGAGGTCGCCCGTGACGCGGGAGTGGTCCCCGCCGCCTTCTACCGGCACTTCCCCAGCATGGAGACCCTCGGTCTGACCCTGGTGGAGGAGTCGTTCGCCACCCTGCGCACGCTCATGCGCGACGTGCGGGCGGCAGAGGTGCCGACCTCCCATCTGATCCGGCGGTCGGTGGACACCTTCATCCAGTACGTGCTCGACCACCAGCTCCATTTCCGCTTCATCGCCAAGGAGCGCTACGGGGGGTCGAGCACGATGCGCACGGTGATCCGTCAGGAGATACGACTGTTCACCAGTGAGCTGGCCACCGACCTGGCCCGGGTCCCGTCGTTGGCCGCGGTGGGTTCGGCCGATCTGCAGTTGTTGGCCGGCCTCGTCGTCCAGACGATCATCTCCGCAGCCGAGCTCGTACTCGATGCCCGGCCCGACGACGGGGTCGAGCTCGGCCGTATCGCCGACGAGACGGAACGTCAGCTACAGATGATCCTGCTCGGCGGCACCCGGTGGCGGAGCGATCTTGCCCGGCAGGCGGTGGATGAGGTCCTGTGACCCCGATAGCGGCGACCCGAGATGCGCGGGAGCCGCCCCGGACGCCGGGACGTCACCGGCTGACAGCACTCGGATCGCTGGCCAGGGTTGGCCCCGCACCGGACCGACCGGTGTCAGCGCCCGTGCCGGCCCCCGGCACGGTGGCTCACGGTGGCTCACGGAGGTTGCCGACATGCCACCCACCACCACGACGGCAGAGATCCCGCTCGGTGTCACCCACCACGACGCGTCCGCTTTCGAGGAGCTGTTCACCGTCCGCCTCGACAGTGTCGACGAGTCCGGACTCGATCCCGAGACCTACTCGCCGGCCACCGTCGCCGCCCTGATCGCCAGCGACGCGGCACCCGCCTCGTCTACGTTCCCGGCCGCGCTGGCGCTCGATGCCGGGGTGACCCCGAGGAGATGCTGGGGTTGCTGGTCGCCCGGAACCCGGCGGTCGGCAACGTCCCCCTCGTGTCCGCGGCGGCAGAGATCGCCTTCGCTCTCGGGCTCGAGCCCGACGACGGGGAGGTGTGAGTCCGATGAGGAGCGCACGTCGCCGACCCCTGCTCCGGGCCTGAGCCAGCCGATGGGCCCGGCGTGGGGACGCTCGGGTTCTCAGTGCGCCTGATCGGCGGCCCGGGCGATCGAGCGGTCGATCTCGTCCCATGCGGCGTCGACCCCCTCGAACCCGCGGATCTTGGTGAGCTTCCCCGGTTCGAGGTCCTTGTACACGTCGAAGAAGTGGGCGATCTCGTGGGTGAGATGGGGGGGGAGTCCCTCGAGGTCGCTCACCGCGTCCCACATCGGGTCTCCGCAGGCCACGCTGATGATCTTCGCGTCCGGCCCCTTCTCGTCCGACATCCAGAACACTCCGACCGGTCGGGTCTCGACCAGGCAGCCGGGGAAGGTCGGTTCGTCGATGAGGACGAGCGCGTCCAGCGGGTCGCCGTCCTCGGCCAGCGTGTCGGGGACGAACCCGTAGTCGGCAGGGTAGAACGTGGCGGAGAACAGGCGCCGGTCGAGGCGGATCAGGTGCCGTTCGTGGTCGTACTCGTACTTGTTCCGGCTCCCTCTCGGAATCTCCACGATGACGTCGATCAGCCGTTCGTTCGCCATGTCCGGCACCTTCCCGTAGCCACGCGGTTCCCGGGTCCTGAGCGGTTCTCGGATCCGGCCGGGCGGTCTGGTCACTGCGGTGCCCGGCCCCTGCAACCTAGAGGATCCGGGAAGCGTTCCGGCTCCACCGGACCGTCGACGAGTCACGGGCCGGGGTCAGTTCATGAACAGTTCACCGAAAGATTACCTGGGTGACATCGGCAGTCTTTGTCCGAGTAACCCGCGCCGGTCAGGCTGGGCTCGTCACGTTGGACGCAGGTCGTGGCGTCGATCCTCGGCGTCGCGCACGAAGGAGCACACCCTTGAGCAAGGAGCCCGCGACGCTCGAAGAGTCGACCATCGCCGCGTTGTACCGCCCGCTCGACGAGGCGGAGACGAATTCGAAGCACTGGTTGACCGTCCTCACTGCCGGCATGGGGTTCTTCACCGATGCCTACGACCTGTTCATCATCGGGACGGTCACCGTCCTGCTGACCCCGATCTTCCACCTGAACACCAACCAGATCTCGTTGCTCAACTCGATCTCGCTGCTCGCCTCGGTGGTCGGTGCACTCACGTTCGGCAAGCTGATGGACCGCCTGGGCCGGAAGCGGATGTACGGGTTGGAGATCCTGATCCTGGCGATCGGAGCCGTCCTGTCGGCGTTCTCGTGGAACTTCACCTCCCTCTTCGTCTTCCGGATCCTGGTCGGATTCGGGGTGGGGGGTGACTACGCCACCTCGGCCGTCATCACCTCGGAGTACGCCAACAAGAAGTCGCGGGGGAAGCTGATCGGGACGGTCTTCGCCATGCAGGGGATCGGCCTGATGGCTGGTCCGGCCATCGCCTCCATCTTCCTCGCGTCCGGCGTCTCCAACGGCCTGTCGTGGAGGCTGATGCTGGGATTGGGGGCGGTGCCGGCCTTGTCGGTGGTCTACCTGCGCCGGAAGATCCAGGAGACCCCCCGCTTTTCGCTGGCCGTCGGAGGGGACGCCGCCGCGGCGGCCCGTGCGGTCGAGTGGGTGACCGGCGACGTGCCCGCGCTCGGGACCGACCGATCGGGCAACGGCGACGCTCAGTCGCTGCCGACGAGCGGCAACGGCGACGCTCACTCGCTGGCGACGGGCGCCGACAGCGACGCCACGCCCGGCCGGGCCCCTCTGGAGGTCCATGCGCTCCGCAAAAAGCTGACCTCCAAGCCCTACCTGTTGCGGCTCATCGGGACCGCGGGCAGCTGGTTCCTGATCGACATCGCCTTCTACGGAAACTCGGTGTCGAGCCCGCTCATCCTGAAGCAGCTCCAGCCGCACGGGAGCCTGCTGGCCCATACGCTCATCGCCCTGGCCATCTTCGCCGTGGCCGCCTTCCCCGGCTACTGGATGGCGGTCTGGCTCATGGACAGGATCGGCCGGCGACGGATCCAGTGGCAGGGCTTCGCCATGATGGCCGCCGCGTTCGCCGCCATCTGGCTCATCCCCGGCGCCGTGGGCAACACCGGCCTGTTCCTGGTGCTGTTCGGGATCAGCTACTTCTTCGTCGAGTTCGGCCCCAACGTCACCACGTTCGTCCTCCCGTCGGAGATCTTTCCGACGTCGGTCCGGGGGATGGGCGACGGGATATCGGCCGGTGCAGGCAAGTTCGGCGCCTTCCTCGGCGCGCTGCTGGTCCCCCACCTGCTCAAGTCGGTGGGGATCAGCGGCGTGATGGGCATCATGGCGGGTGTGGCGGTCGCCGGCGTCGTCCTGACCCTGGTCGCCATCCCCGAGCCGAAGGGCCTGACCCTCGAGGAGGCGTCGGGCGAGGTGCTGATCAGGCCGGTCTCGCTGGCCGCCACGCTCGACGCGACGAGTGCGAAGGCGGCCAGCTGACCGTCCCGGTCCGCACGGGACCCCCGGCGCCGCTCGGCGCGGGACGGTATCGTGAGTCGATGACGGACACGACGGAGCGCTCTCCTGGCACGGAACGGCCCGAGCCCGATCGCCCCGAGACCCGTTACTTCGCCCGCCAGCTCTCCGACCTCGATTTCAACGACCGGCTCCTCGACCTGGTGGAAGACCCGGGTATACCGCTCCTCGAGCGGGTGAAATTCCTCGCTCTGTTCAGCGAACGTATCGACGAGTTCTTCCAAGTGCAGGTGGCCGGGTTGAAGCGCCAGGTGACGGCGGGTATCACCAACCGTGCCCCCAACGGGAGGACGCCCGAACAGCTCCTCGACGACGTGCACGCCTCCCTCGGGCGCATGGTCCGACGCCAGCAGATGCTGCTCGACGCCGTGCTGGTCCCGGCCCTCCGGCACGAGCGGATCGAGCTGTGCCAGTGGGAGCTGCTCGACGAGGCCGACCGGTCCCACCTGCGCGAGCTGTTCGACCGGCTCATCCTTCCGGTGGTGACGCCGCTCACCGTCGACCCCAGCCACCCCTTCCCCTACATCTCGAACCTGTCGCTCAACGTGGGCGTCGAGGTCAGCGACCCGATCGACGGGACCACCCGCTTCGCTCGGGTCAAGGTCCCGCCCAACGTCCCCCGGCTGCTGGACCTCCCGGGCGAGGCGCGGTTCGTGCCGATCGAGCAGGTGCTGGTGGCGTTCCTCCACGAGCTGTTCCCGGGGATGGATCTCGGCCCTGCCTGCGTGTTCCGGGTGACCCGTGACGCGGACCTCGCCCTCGACGACGACGCCGCCGACGATCTCCTCATCGCCCTCCAAGAAGAGCTCCGTCGCCGCCGGTTCCTTCCGGTCATCCGGCTCGAGGTGGACTCGCGTACCTCGTCGGAGCCGGTGAGCCGCCTGACGGCCGACCTCGGGCTCCAGCCCGACGACGTCTCCGAGTTCGCCGGCCCGCTCGGACTGGAGTGTCTCTGGACCATCCATGCCCTCGACCGTCCTGACCTCCACGACCCGCCGTGGTCGCCCCTGGTCCCTGCGGCGTTCGCTCCGGTGGACCGCGACGAGTCGAGGTCGGTGTTCACGGTCCTGGACCGCCGTGACGTGCTCGTGCACCATCCGTACGAGTCGTTCTCGGCCTCGGTCGAGGAGCTGATGAACCAGGCGGCCGTCGACCCGCACGTGCTGGCGATCAAGCAGTGCCTCTACCGGACCTCGGGGGACAGCCCGGTGGTGGCCGCGCTGGTGGAGGCGGCCGAGCGCGGGAAGCAGGTGGCCGTGCTGGTCGAGGTCACGGCTCGCTTCGACGAGGAGGCCAACATCGGGTGGGCGCGGGCGTTGGAGGAGGCGGGCGCCCACGTGATCTACGGGCTGATGGGGCTGAAGACCCATTCGAAGACAACGTTGGTGGTCCGGCAGGAAGGCGACGTCGTGCGCCGGTACTGCCACGTGGGGACCGGCAACTACAACCCGAAGACGGCCCGGATGTACGAGGATCTGGGACTGCTCTCGTCGAGGGCGGCGATCGGGGACGACGTCACCCGCTTCTTCAACTACATCACCGGGTTCAGTCGTCCTCCCCGCTACCGGGAGCTGGTCACCTCGCCCCAGGGGATCCGTGACACGGTGATCGAGCGGATCGACGAGCAGGCGGCCGCCGGCCCCGGGGGGCGGATCGTCCTGAAGGTCAACGGGCTCGACGACATCCCGGTCATCGACGCGCTCTACCGGGCATCCCAGGCCGGGGTTCCCATCGACTTGATCATCCGCGGGATCTGCTGCCTGCGTCCGGGGGTCCCGGGGTTGTCGGAGACGATCACCGTCCGGTCGATCGTGGGTCGGTTCCTCGAGCACTCGCGGATTCTGCGGTTCGGCGGTGCCGATGCCCGTGGCGGCGGAACCGCCGACGGCCGGGGCACCGAACCTGGCAGTGGGAAGGGCGGTGGCACCCGGGCCGTCTACTACATCGGCTCGGCCGACCTCCGTCGTCGAAACCTCGACCGCCGGGTCGAGGCGATGACCCCGGTGGTCGATGACGAGGCGACCGCCCGGCTCGAGGAGATCCTGGCGCTCAACCTGGCCGACGACGTGCAGTCGTGGCTGCTCGCACCGGACGGGACCTGGAAGCGTGCCCCCGAGGTGGAAGGGGTCAGCACTCAGGCCGCGTTGATGGCCGCCGCCCTCCGGCGGAATGTGGCGGCCGACGAGGGACTGTTCCCGAGGTCCTGAACCCAGGTGCCGGTCGGGTGCCCGGCCCCCCGGCGAACGCCCCCCGGGTGCACCCGCGACCGGTTGCGTGTGCCACAGGGTGACCCACTATCCCCGGCACGGATTGGGGGGGCGCGCACCTACACTGGCTTGGTGGTCGAGTCGTCCATGAGTGCGCGGGAAGGGGCTCCCGAACCGGCCGTGGAGCCGGTGCGTACCGGGTGGGGTCCGGCCGGGGACCAGCCGGTGCCGCCGTCGACCGTGCCCGAGACGGTGCTCCCGTACGATCCGGTGGTCGCCCGGCGGGCACACCGCCTGGCTTGGATCTACCTGCTGGTGGCGACCGGGCTGGTGCCCTGGATCGTCTACCTCGCACTGACCCTGCCGAGGCGCAACCTCGAGCGACACTACCGGCTTTCGTGGGTCGGCTTCGACGTGATCCTGGTGGTTGCCCTGGCGATGACCGCCTCCATGGCGTTCCGGGTCGACGCCCGGGTGCAGTACCCGGCCATGGCGGCCGCCACGCTGTTGGTGGTCGACGCGTGGTTCGATGTCACGACCTCGAGCAGCCGGAGCGCCGTGACCGTGGCGATCGTGTTGGCACTGGGTGCGGAGCTGCCCGCGGCCATCTTTTCGTTGGTCCTCGCTCGCCGGGTCAGCCGGCGGGTCCTGGAGTTCGCCCACCTCGAGACCATCCGGAGGGTCGAGGCACAGCAAGGCCTGGTCGATCGCGACCAGGATGGCTGACCGGCGCCCACCCGTGACCAGTGACGGCTGGCCGACCGGGGCGGGTCAGCCGGTGATCGCGTCGATGCGAGCCAGCACGTCGTCGGTGAGCCGGGGGATGATGTCGAGGGCGGCCAGGTTCTCGTGGACCTGGTCCACCCGGCTCGCCCCGGTGATGACCGACGAGACGTGCGGGTTCTTCGCACACCAGGCGATGGCCATCTGCGCCAGGGTGCAGCCGAGGTCGTCGGAGACGGCCTTCAGCTCACCCACCTTGTGGTTGCGGTCCGCGTCGGTGAGCAGGTTGCGCAACCACTCGTAGCCGGGCAGTGTCGCGCGCGAGCCGTCGGGGACGCCGTCGAGGTACTTGCCGGTGAGGAGCCCCGAGCTCAGCGGGCTCCAGGTGGTCAGTCCGAGTCCGATGGAGTCGTAGAGGGGCGCGTACTCCTTCTCGACCCGGTCCCTCCAGAGCAGGTTGTACTGCGGCTGCTCGACGACCGGCTTGTGGAGATGGTGCCGGTCGGCGATGTCCCACGCCTCGCGCAGCTGCTCGGCCGACCACTCCGACGTTCCCCAGTACAGGGCCTTGCCGCTGGCGATGATGTCCGACATCGCCTGCACCGTCTCCTCGATCGGAGTCTCGGGGTCGGGACGGTGGCAGTAGACGAGGTCGACGAAGTCGAGGCCGAAGCGCGAGAGCGAGCCGTCGATGGCCTGCAACAGGTACTTCCGGTTGAGGGTGTTGCGCATGTTGGGACCGGCGTGGAGACCCCAGAACAGCTTGGTGGAGATGACGTAGCTGTGACGTGGCCAGCCCAGTTTGGCGATCGCCTCACCCATGATCCTCTCGGACTCGCCGGCGGAGTAGGCCTCGGCATTGTCGAAGAAGTTGACCCCGGCCTCGTAGGCGGCACCCAGGCACTGCTCGGCCAGGTCGCCCGCCAACTGCGGTCCGAACGTCACCCACGAGCCGAACGACAGCACGCTCACCTTCAGCCCTGTGGCGCCGAGGCGCCGGTATTCCATCTCCATGGTGGTCCCTCCCGGTCGGTTTCCCGCGATCCTACGGGATGCCGGCCAGGCCCCGTCCGCCGGGCGCTACGCTCCACCGGCCGACGGATTCGGGGATCGTCACGAACGTGGCAACGGGGAACGAACGAGGGGAGTGCCGTGCTGCTGAAGGATCGTGTCTGCGTGGTGGCCGGGGTGGGATCCGGTCTCGGGCGCGAGGTCGCTGTCGCGTTGGCCGCCCAAGGTGCCTCGGTGGTCATGGGGGCCCGTACGGAGGACTACCTACGCCAGGTGGAGGCCGAGATCACCGACACCGGAGGGAGCGCCAGGGCGGTGGTCACCAACGTCGTCGACCCCGATCAGTGCCGGCGGCTGGTCTCGACCGCGGTGGACGGGTTCGGGCGGGTCGATGCGCTGGTGAACTGCGCCTACCGCCCAGACGTGTTCCAGACCTTCGAGGAGGTCGACCTCGACCGCTGGCGCAAGATCATGGACGTCAACCTGTTCGGCGCGCTCCATCTCGCCAAGGCGGTCATCGAGCCGATGAAGCGCCAGGGCGACGGATCGATCGTGTTCGTGAGCTCGATGGTGACCCGGCGACCACCTCCGTTGCAGGGGGGCTACGCAACCTCCAAGGGGGCGTTGAACACCGCGGCCTGGGCGCTGGCCGGTGAGCTCGGCGCGTACGGGATCCGTGTCAACACGGTCCTGCCCGGGTGGATGT
The DNA here is from genome assembly GCA_027365055.1 of bacterium. GTDB lineage: Bacteria > Actinomycetota > Acidimicrobiia > Acidimicrobiales > RAAP-2 > DASZIT01. The sequence goes on along the minus strand of DAHXOD010000008.1, from coordinate 18,508 downwards.
GGGGTCCGAACGTGGAGCTGTTCGTGACGATGACCGCCCAGCAGCGAGGGGTCGACGAGCAGGTGGTCATCGACGAGATCACCGCCAACATGCCACTTGGTCGGATCCCCACCGACGGGGACGTGGCCGGTGCCGCGGTCTACCTGGCATCGGATCTGTCGCGGGGGATGACCGGCCAGACCATCGACGTCAACGGTGGGGAGTTCTTCGCCTGAGAGGGCGTGGTGGACTGGGTCACCCTGTTGGACGCACCGCCCGCACCGGCGGCCCGATGTCCGCTCGGGATGCGCTCGCTGCGATCGTGCAGCCACCGACCGCCTCCGTGACGCAGTGGTGGCGGGCACCGGCTGCCCTCGCACCGGACTTCGGTCGGGCCCACCCGCTCACTCAACCCCGGCTGCCGGCCAGGTCGAGGCCGCTCCGATGGACGGACGGCCATGGAACGGTGGACGGACAGTCGGTGAAACGGCGCCGTCTGCCGGGCCGAGCCCCGTGTCGTCCGCCGGGCCGGCCTCCGTGCGTCGCCATCCAGTACGCCGGGCACGCGGTGGAACGCGACTACGGGTTCTGATGGTCGGGCTGCCCGGATTTGAACCGGGGACCTCTGCGTCCCGAACGCAGCGCGCTAACCAAGCTGCGCCACAGCCCGTCGCCCGGTGGAACGGCATCCACCCGGAACACGAAGACTCTACCCGACAGTCGTGCGGTCGTTCCCCGTCGTCGGCTCGGAACGGCTGGGCGAGCCCCCTGGCCGTGATCCGGAGTGGGCCGTTGCTCGGGAAGGGACCTCACCGACGGCATCTCGCCTGGCGACGACCTTGGCGATCCGGCGCTTGTCCATCTCGGTCACCTGGAGCTCCCACCCGTCGACGACGATCGACTCTCCCTCGGCGGGGATGTGGCCGAACGCGTCGAACAGGTAGCCCCCCAGGGTGACGTACTCACCTTCGGCGATAGCGATGCCGAGCTGCTCCCGCACGTCATCGGCGTTCATCCTTCCCGCCACCAGCCAACGGTTTCCGTCCACCCGCACCAGGTCGGGCTCGTCCGCCGGTTCGAACTCGTCGGGCAGGTCACCGACCAGCGCACCCAGTAGGTCCTTGACCGTGAGCACGCCTTCGACACCGCCGTGCTCGTCCACCACCACTGCGAATGCTCGTCGTTGCCGGCGCATCTCGGCCAGCACGTCGAGGACCAACCGTGACTCGGGGACCAGGAATGGTTGGCGAAGTCGCCGTGAGATGTCGACCGGGTCGGGCGGATCGGGGATCATCGTGTCCACCGGTGAGATCGCACCACCCCGGGCGTCGTTCTCGGGTGTCGCCTCGGAGCCGGAGCCGGAGCCGGAACCTGGATCCGCTGCGATCCGGTTCCGGGCTTCGGTCCCCTCTCGCACCACCGCTCGGCGCTCGAACCGGCCGCTGCGGACGCTCCACCCGGAGCGGAAGAGGTCGTTGACGAAGAGCACCCCGATGAGGTCGTCGAGGTTGTCGTCGTAGACCGGGAAGCAGCTGTGGCCCGTCTCACGGACCGCACGGGCCACGTCATCCGCCGTCACCGGAATCGGCAGTGCCACCACGTCGACCCGTGGGGTCATGATCTCCTGGACAACCGTGTCGCGTAGATCGTCCAAAGCCTCGACGATGAACTGCTCTTGAGCACCGCCACTGCCGAATCCGTCGCCACCGCCGGATCCGGCAGCGCTGCCATCCGACCCGTCGTCGCCCCTCAGGCCGCCCCGGATGGCGCTCCCGGACCGACCGGACGCCCGGCTGCGCCCCCGGGTGGAGGCTCGCGACTTCCCTCGGCCCTGCCGTGGTGGAGGCTCGTCGTCGGCGTGCCGGCGGAACATGGACCCGCTCGTCCGGTTCCGGGGGAAGCTCAGGCGCCGGCCGCGACGGCGGCGGGGATCACGGAGAGCGGTTGGTACGACTCGTCATAGTAGGTGCCGCCATCGAGCAGCGCAGCGATCGCCCGCCTCAACCGGATCGGGTCGAGCGGCTTGACCACCCACCCCTCGGCCCCGGAGCGCCGGGCGATGAAGACGTCGGGCCTTCGGTCGAGCAGCATCAGGACCGGCACGTGCTCGAGCTTCCCGTAGGACTGCTCGAGACGGAGCTCGAGGCAGACCGCCATGCCACCCATGTTTCCCATCTGCAGGTCGACCACCACCAGGTCGGGCATCCGGTCGGACACTTCGTCGAGCAACGCCGGACCCGAGCGCGCCTCGCGCACCTCGAGATCGGGCCGGCTGGCGACAGCGGAAATCTCGGCACGCACCGAGGGAGCGTCGCTGGCGACGATGATCGACTGCACGCTCAAAGGTTACTCCGGTCGCTGGACGGGATCTGACGGTGCGCCCGGCGAAGGCGCGGCCGATGAACCGGGCTGCGGGAAGAGGAGATCGGCGATCGATGCCAGCCCCTCGAGGTCATGGACGTCCGTGTTGAGGAGCGGCACCCTGGCGACCGGTGCGGGTGCCACCTTGGCCACCAGATCGGCGGCAGCCTGCTCGTCGCGAGCTGCCGCCGCGGCATAGCCCTGCAGGTTCTCAACCAGGTCCCGGAGGTCGGCCCCCGACGCGTCGTCATCGACCGCCGGCAGGCGTGCGAGCGTCTGGTCGTCGGTGAAGCGGGGCTGCACCCGGTTGACCACCAGCGCGGTGACCGACATCTCCGACTCGGCCAGCTTGCCCGCGAAGTGCACGGCCTCCTCGATGGCGTCGGGCCGGGGGGACGTCACCAGGACGTAGGCCGTGGTCGGGTCGGCCAGCAGCCCGCGCACCGTGGCAGCGCGTGCCCGGAAGCCCTCTTCCATCCCCTCGAACGCCTGGAAGAACGTCACGGCGTCCTTGACCACATCTGCACCCGCCACCTTGGAGAGGGTCCGCAGCAACGCTTGTGCGGCGATGCCCAGAAAGCGCATGCCGGCCCGGGTCGGCATCATCAGCGCCTGAAAAACCCGGTTGCCGAGAAACCCGGTCAACCGGCGAGGCGCATCGAGGAAGTCGAGCGCGTTCCGCGATGGCGGGGTGTCGACCACCACCACGTCGAAGCCACCCTCCTCGGCCAACTCGTAGAGCTTTTCCATCGCCATGTACTCCTGGGTACCCGAGAGCGCTCCGGTGAGGTTCCGATAGATCCGGTTGGCGAGGATGCCTTCGGCCTGCTCGGGCGTGTCCGCATACCGGTGGACGAGATCGTCGAACGTGCCCTTCGGGTCGAGCATGAGCGCAAACAGTTCGCCGGGCCAACCCCCGTCGATCCGAGAGGGTTGGTTGGTCAGCGAGTCGAGGCCCAAGGAGTTGGCTAACCGCCGCGCCGGGTCGATGGTGACCACGCAGGCCCTGCGCCCCTGGCGCGCTGCCTCCAGTGCGAAGGCCGCCGCGATGGTCGTTTTGCCGACCCCGCCCGATCCACAGCACACGACGATCGAACGGTCGCGCACGATGGCCGCCAGTGCGGAGGGCTCGCTCACGACGGTGGCCTCGTCACCGTGCCACTGTCCTTCACGCCGCCACTACCGCCACTACCGCCGCTACCGCCGCCCGTACCGGCTGCGCCTTGCCGGCCCGAGGTGCCACCCCCGGCGGGATCGGGGTCGGGGTCGGGGTCGGGCAGCGCATGCACGGCTTGCGCCAGCACATCGGCCACCTGGTGGAGCTCGTCCGGGCCGATCGTGGCGCTGAAGAGGAATGGCACCCGGAGCTGGGACAACGGGAGCTCGCGCCCGAGCCGCCCGATCTGCTCAGCCTGCAGGGCCTGCCGGGTCTGACGGAATGCGCCCGCCCGGTCGAGAGCATCTGCGACCGGATCGTCGATCGTGACGCCGGCGGCCCGTGCTGCCTCGGTCGCCGGCGTTCCCAGACCGGAGAGGTCGGGGTAGCAGCCGTTCACGATGACCGGTCCGAGGGCGATCCCCACCGAATCCTCGAGTGCGTAGGCAGCGTCCACTGCTTCGTTGACCGGCATCTCCTCGGGGAGGGTGACCAGCGCGACCTGGCACCGGGCGGGATCGGTCAGCAGCTCGACGACGTCCGCCGCCTGGGTCCGCACCGGCCCGCCACGGGCGGCGTCGAGCAGGCCGCTGGCCGACGACAGAAAGGTCATCGCGTGCCCGGTCGCCGGCGCGTCGACGATCACCAGGTCGGCGATGCCACTGCGCTCGATCTGCTTGATCTTCCCGAGCACCAGAATGTCCCGGATGCCCGGAATGGCACCGGCCACCACGTCGATGATCCCCGCGGACATCAGCCGCTTCGACACCCGGCGGAGTCCGTGGTCGGCCAGGTACTCGAGGAGCGCGTCGTCAGGTGTGATCCTTCGGGCCTGCACGGTCCCCTTGGCGATCTGCTGGTCGACGGCACCGGAATCGGCAGTGCCGGCGCTCTGGCCTCCGTCCGTGGAGGATGCCGCTGTGTTCCCACCCGCTGTGTTCCCACCCGCTGTGTCCTCACCCGCTGTATCCTCACCCGCTGTGTCCTCACCCGCCCCGGCTGCGCTCAGCACCGATCCGGCGTAGTCGAGCACGGTCTTGTGACCGAACGCGTCGGGTACACCGGGACGGCCTTCGAGTTCGACGACCAGGACCGACAGCCCGGCGTCCGCAGCCATACGGGCGAGCGCTGCCGACATGGTGGTCTTCCCCACCCCCCCTTTGCCTGCCACGATCAGGACAGTGCTCTGCGTGCAGAAGGTGCGGACGTCCATGACCTTGAGGAGCGTAGCGTTCCCTCCGCTCACTGTTCTCCGTCCCCCGTCCTCCGTCCCCCGTTGTCTCCGACGTGGGCAGCCGTGGGTGCCTGCTCTCGGCTCCCGCCTGAGCCACCAGGGAAAATCCGGCGGGACTGGCGGTGAAATCCTGGTCAGACCCCTTGTCACGCTCTGCCGAGGCGTGTACGTTCGCTGGCTGGAGGGCGTCCACCGGACGCAAGGGGGAACGGAAGAATGGCGCAGGCTCCTGATTCGTGGCAGTCGAAGGCGTCGTGCCGCGGACCCCACGCCGAGATCTTCTTTCCTCCGGCCCGATCGGAGCGGAAGGCGGAAAAGCTCCACCGTGAGGAGCGGGCGAAGGCGATCTGCGCCACCTGCTCGGTCCGCGTCGACTGTCTCGACTATGCGATCCGCATTCACGAACCTCACGGCATCTGGGGTGGCCTGAACGAGGTGGAGCGCAAGCAGGTGGCGAACCGCCGGGTCGGCTGACCGCAGGTGCACCGCCCGCCCCCCGGTCCTCGACCCGCGTTCAGCTGATCCCGAGCGTTTGATCGGCCGCCTCGACACCCGGGGATCCGCACACCGAACCGGGCCGCTGGGCGGTGACCTCGCAGATTCCGGCGGTGAGCTCGTTGGCCGCGGCCAGGGTCGCTCGGGCCGCCAGCGCCGTCGAAGCCGGCTGGCCGTTCGGGTGGCGGAGCCCGGCCAGCAGCGCAGCTTGCGACTGCTGGACCAGCACCGCTGGACTGAAGCCCGATGTCGACGTCGTCACGGCGTTGCCGATGTCCACAAACGGGTAGGTCCGTACGACGGCACCCCCGCTGGCGCCCAGGTTGGTCTGGTACCGGTTGACCAGTGATTGCTGGGTCGGGGTGAGGGTGGCGATGCGGGTGAACCCTCCCCGGGCCGCAGGTACGTTGGAGTAGAGCTCCACCCCGGTGAAGGTCACGTAAGGGCTGGCGTAGTGGGCCCCGACGAAGCTGAACGTCTGGATGGACGGAACGACCGAGCTCGACGACGACTGGGTCTGGTCGAGGGTCTCGAACCGTCCGAACCGGGAGAGCGCCACCACGAGCGGCCACCGTTCCGCCGCACAGAATGGGCAGAACTCCGACCCGACAAAGAAGACCTCCGGTTTTCCTCCTGTGGTGAGCAGGGGCTGACCGGACTGGACCCGGGGTGGGGTCAGCCCCGTTCCGGGGGCGTCGGTCCCGACAGTGTCGAAGCTGGCCGGGGGAACGTCGGCCAGGGCGTGCAGCACGCCGGGCGACACCGGGATCCGGTGGACGACCTCGAAGGTCACCGGAGTACCGGTCAGCGCGTCGACCAACAAGACCACGACGCCGACCAGAATGACCGCCACCGCGCCCCAGGCGAAGCGGGCGGTCCGGGTGAGCGGGAGCCGTTCGGGCGCCGCGGTCACCAGCTAGGCGCTGCCGGCGACCATATCGGACCGATCATCGAACTCCTCACCCTGGTGCGCACCGAGCACGATGGGGGCCGACGTGACGATGGTCACGAACAGGAGGAAGGTGATGACGTGGACCGAGGTACACCACAGGCAGATCGCCTTGATCACGAACAGCTCGGCGCTGACCAGGTAGATGATCATTCCCACTCCGGCGATCGACAGGGCCAGTCGGGCGAGATGGACTCGGCGATCAGCGGAGCGCCAGGCGCGGGGCAGGCAGAGCGCGATCATGGGGAGGAAGAACACCAACCCGAGCACGGCGACCGGGATACCGAACACGTACGACTGCGGGCTGGTGGTCACCTTCTGGCAGTTCACCAACCCGTTGTCGGCGCAGACCAGGGCGATGTGGGTGTCGAAGTGGGTGATGGTCAGGTAGATCGCTACACCGAGTCCGGCGATGCTGAGCACCAGGCTGGCGATGGGCTGCCAACGCAGGGACGTCACGGTCGGGCCTCCGGTTCGGTTCGGCGAGTCTGGTCGAGAGGCTACTCGGCTACTTGAGCTTCAGCGCCTTGGACGCCGCAGTGACCCCGGGACTGGTACAGACCGAGGATGGCCGCTCCTTCGTGCTGGCGCAGATGGCGGCGCTGATGTAGTTGGCGGTCCCCACGATCGACCGGGTCACCGAGTTGGTGGGATCGCTCAGGTTGGCGGCAATCTCGGACTGGGTCAGACCGGCCAGCATCTGGGGGTCATAGGTGGCCCCCGAGATCAGCGCCTGGTTCCCGATGTCGATGAACGGGTAGCCCACCGATCCAGCTGCCGCTCCCGGAATGAAGGTGGGCGAGCTGTACTTGTTGATGACCGCCTGTTGTTGGGGGTTGGGCCCGGGGAGCGGTTGGTAGCCGTTACACGAAGTGTTGGCCGAGTCGGGGATGTTCGTGCAGTTCTCGATCCCGTCGAACCCGAGATAGCGACTCGAGTAACTGGCTCCCTGGAAGCTGAAGGTGGGTGTCGCCGGGTAGACGTCGGTGTGAGAGGAGGCGGTGAGCTTCAAGTTGGTCCACGTGCCGAACCGGGCCAGGGCGGTGACGATGCCCCAGCGCTCGGCCGCACAGTAGGGGCACCACTCGGCACCGAAGTAGAGCATGGCCGGCGTGCGCCCCGACAGCGTGAGCGGCGGTTGACCGGTCAGGACGATCGGCGGGTGGGGAGTCGCCTGGGAGGGGATGCTGACCCCCACCTTGTTGTAGACCGATGCGGGAACGGTGGAGACGTCCTTGACGATGGAGGCCGGGGCCGGGGTGACCGGGGTATAGGCCGTTGTGGCCGTCGACGAGCCACCCGTTGCCTTGATGATCACGAACACGGCGATCACGATCACCACCAGTGCGACCGAACCCCAGGCGATCATGGTGGCGGACAGGCCCCGCGGTGCGGGGGTGGGGACCGGGCGGCCGCCCGGTCGCCTGGTGTTGCCGCCGCTCCCGCCCTTGCCCGGCTTCCCCCCGGGCGACTTGGCCGATACCGGCCGGCTCTGGGCCCGGCTCCGATCCTTGGCCGCCTGCGTGTTGCCTCCGGGCCTGGGGGTGTTGCCGCCTGCCGGCTTCGGCGTGTTGCCTCCGGGCCTGGGGGTGTTGCCGCCTGCCGGCTTCGGCGTGCTGTCCCGTCCGCCCTTTTGCTGCTGCTGTGCCATGGTTCCGCGGTCCTCGGTTCGTCTGATGGTGGGGACGAGCGTAACTGCTCGTCAGGGGGCGGCGCCGTCGACGGGGGTGAGGCGGTCCGGTCCTTAGCGTATCTTTATGTCTACAGTGTGGCTCCATGTCCGAGTTGCCCCGAGCGCAACAGGTCCGTGACGAGCCGCCATCGAGCACGCCTGCGGACGATTCCTGCGCACTGATTGGAGCGAGTGTGGTGGTCGACGGCCATCCGGTCCGATCGCTCAGCACGGGAGGGGGCCCGCCTGCGCTCTTCCTCCATGGATGGGGACTCGATCCCACCGCCTACCGCGAGGCGATCCGGGCGATGGGCGCGGCCGGGTGCCGCGTGGTCGCGCCGGCGCTGCCCGGGTTTGGCGGCACGCCCGAGCTACCCCCCGATCAGCGCTCCTTCGCCGGCTATGCGGCGTGGACCGGCCGGTTCCTCGACGCGGTGGGGGTCGATCGCGTCGCACTCGTTGCCGGTCACTCCTTCGGTGGCGGGGTCTCGGCCTCGTTCGCCTACGCCGCACCGGATCGACTCGACGGGTTGCTGCTCGCCAATGCGATCGGCAGCCCGACCTGGGCTGCGTTCCCCAACGAGGTGCGCACCATGATGCAGCGCCCACTCTGGGACTGGGGTCGTCACTTCGGGACCGACCTGCTGCAATCCCCTCGCACGCTGGCCACCCTTCCGGTGGTGCTGGGCTCGTTCCTCCCCAACCTGGTGCGGAACCCGCTCGGCATGTTCCGCACCAGTGCGTTCATCCGGCAGGCGGACCTGGTGGCCGAAGTGCGGGTGGTGGCCCGGCGTCGGATCCCCACCATGGTGGCCTGGTCGGATCGTGACGGGCTGGTGCCCCGTTCGGCGTACGAGGAGCTCCGGCGCGCCGCTCGTGCCGAGGGGGTGGTGGTCGAAGGATCCCACTCGTGGTTGCTGGCCGACCCCGGGTTGTTCGGCGAGCTGGCCATCCGGATGCTGGCCGAGGTGGGAGTGCTGCCCACGCACCCTCCCCTGAGCCTGGTCTAGGCGAGCCTGTTCGGAACCAGCCTGGTCTGAGACCGGCGACGATCGGGGGCCACCCCTGCTCGCCGGCGACGGTAGCCTGACGGTCGATGACCGTGCCGATCCGAGACGCCGCCACCGTGATGTTGGTGCGGGACGCTCAGAGGGATGGGGCGGATGCTGGCAGCCCGGCGATCGAGGTCTGCATGCTCCGGCGCAACCTGGCGTCCGAGTTCGTGGCCGGCGCCTACGTGTTCCCCGGTGGCTCGGTGGATCCCGAGGATCGCGAGCCGGAGGTGGAGGCTTGGTGCGACGGGCGGACTGACGCCGAAGCCAGCGACGTGCTCGGGGTGGCATCCGGTGGCCTGGGCTTCTGGGTGGCCGCCCTGCGCGAGTGCTTCGAAGAGGCCGGCGTGCTCCTCGCCCGATCGCGCCGCCGTACGGCCGGTGACGCCCTGCTCGACACCCGCGACCCGGAGGTGGCGGCTCGGTTCGACGCCTATCGCGACCAGGTGAACGCAGGGACGGTCCGAATCCTTGACGTGTGTCGAGCCGAAGGGTTGGTGCTCACGGTCGGTCGGGTGGCCTACGTGAGCCACTGGATCACCCCGGAGCTGGCGCCTAGGCGGTACGACACCCGGTTCTTCGTGGCGGTCGCGCCCGAGGGGCAGGTGGCCCGACACGACGACGGGGAGACCATCGCGTCGACCTGGGTGCGGCCTGCAGAGGCTCTCGAGCGGTTCGAGGCCGGTGAGATCGAGCTGCTGCCACCGACCATCGAGAACCTCCGCAGTCTGGCCCCCCACACGTCGACCGACGAGGTGATGGCCTGGGCCGCCGGAGTGACCGAGGTGCCTACCATCCTGCCCATCGTGTTGATCGAGGACGGTCAGGTCCTGGTGCTCCGACCCGGTGATGAGGGCTACCGGCAAGCGGTGGAAGCCAAGGCGATGTCGGGGGGCGATCCGGACGGTGCGCTGGCCCAGGCGGCACGGGAGGCGTGGGGTCGCAAGCCCGACGGCTCCTGACCATGACGACCATCGCTCACGACCGGCCCGATGTCGTCCTCGACGGTGTGGTTCGGATCACGGCGGCGAACCCCGGAGTCATGACCGGACCCGGCACCAACACCTACCTGGTGGGTTCCGGTGAGGTCGCCGTGATCGATCCCGGGCCCGAGGATGCCGACCATGTCGAGGCGGTACTGAGCGCGGTCGAGGGGACGCTCCGATGGATCCTGGTGACCCACACCCATCCCGACCACGCCCCCGGTGCGGAGCGCTTGGCCGCCCTCAGTGGCGCAGAGCGGCTCGGATTCGCCTCTCGCGACGGGTTCGTCGCCGATCGCACCCTAGAGCACGGGTCCCGGCTGTCGGGCCCCGGGTACACCATCGAAGCGGTGCATACGCCGGGCCATGCCTCCAATCACCTCTGCTATGCGCTCGATCGCGATCCACCCGCAGACGGGAAGCGGGCCCGGGTGCTCTTCTCCGGCGACCATGTGATGGAGGGGTCGACGGTGGTGATCTCGCCGCCTGACGGCGACATGGTCGACTACCTCACCAGCTTGCGGATGGTTCGCGACCTGGTGCCCCGGATCGACGTGATTGCTCCCGGCCACGGACAGTTGATCCACGATCCGGCGGCGGCGGTTGATCGCTACCTCGACCATCGCGCCGAGCGCGAGCGCACGGTGCTGTCCGCCCTGACACGCAGCGGCACCGCCACGGTGGACGACCTGTTGGCCGAGGTCTATGCCGATGTCGACGAGGCTCGACATCCGATTGCCCGCCGGTCCCTCTGGGCGCACCTACGGGCGCTGGCGGCCACCGGTCAGGCGTGGGGCGACGACCCCGACGACCCCGACACGGCCTGGCGGACGGCTTCGACGTCCTGAGGACCCGACGTCGGCGCATCACCGGCGGCGACAGCGGCGTTGACTCGTTCGAGCAATCGGACGCTGCAGCCGTCCATGGGGAGGACGGGTGCGATGGTGGTAGCGACCACTTCCGCCATGGTGGCGAACACCTCGGCCAGCGGCTGGGATTCGTCGAGCGCCACGGGGATGCCCGCATCCCCTCCGGCGGCGACTGCCGGATGCAGCGGTACCTGGGCGACCAGTGGGACCCCGATGTCGGCGGCCAAGCGGGCGCCGCCCCCCTCGCCGAAGAGCGCGTAGGAGGTCCCGTGGTCGCAGACGAAGGCACTCATGTTCTCGATCACCCCAGCCACCCGCAGGTAGCCCTTCCGGGCCATGTCCGCGGCCCGGGCGGCGACCTTCTGTGCGGCCACCGGGGGGGTGGTGACCACCAGAACCTCGGTCCGGGGCAGCATCCGCGCCAGCCCCATCTGGATGTCGCCGGTACCCGGGGGCATGTCGATCAGGAGGTAGTCGAGGTCTCCCCAGTGGACGTCCTCGAGGAACTGCTGGACGGCTCGATTGAGCACCAGGCCGCGCCACATGATCGCCGTGTCCTCGTCGGCCAGAAATCCCATCGACAGCACCCGGAGCAGACCGGTTCCCACGGCCATCTCGAGCGGGACCATCTTCTTCTCTCGGGCTTCGATCTCTCCTGACAGGCCGAGGAGCCGGGGCACGGAGAAGCCCCAGATGTCGGCGTCGAGCACCCCGACGGTCAGGCCCCTCCGGGCCAGTGCGATCGCCAGGTTCACCGTGATCGAGCTCTTTCCCACCCCACCCTTGCCGGATGCGACCGCGATGACCCTGGTGGAGTCGGGAATGTCGGTGTGCGGTGCCGGATCCTGGGCCAAACGCCGGGCCCGGGCCATGACCCCGGAGCGGCGCTCCGCATCCATGACCCCGGTGGTCACGGTGACCTCGTCGACTCCGGGAAGGGCGCCCACGTGGCGGCGCACGTCGCCGCTGATCTGCGCTCGGAGGGGGCAGCCGGCGACGGTGAGCGCCACCTCGACCTCGACGGCGGCGGGTCCAGGGAACCGGATCCCGGTCACCATGCCCAACTCGACGATGTCCGCCCCCAGCTCGGGGTCGACGACACCTCGGAGTGCGGCCTCGACGGCCGATTCGGTGGCGGCGGGAACCCCACCGGCGACCAGCGGCGGGGTGGCGTTGCCGGAGGCTTCTCCGCCCGCGCCCCGGTTCGGTCTGTCGCCACTTGTCACATCCGGACTCTACCGGTCGAACCCCCGCAGCAGAGCCCTTCACCAAGGGTCTGTACCGTCGTCGCGATGATACGGATACGATCAGAGGGTCCCAGGTGTGAACCGGGGGGCCGGGTCGACGGTTGTGACCCGCCTGTTCGGACCCGGCAACCCAGAATCGCAGCAACCCACCAACCCAGAGTCTTAGGACCAGAGTCGTAGGAGGAACGCCGATGAGCGCAACCATGCAGTCCGTGAGCATCGGGAGGAAGCCGAGTCCGGTCACTCTGACCGACAAGGCCAGCGCGAAAGTGGCCGAGCTGCTCGCGAACGAAGACACCGAAGGGCTCGCCCTCCGTGTCGCCGTCCGACCCGGCGGTTGCTCGGGATTCAGCTACGAGATGTTCTTCGATGCCGACGTCGCGGACGACGATGTCGTGCGCTCGTTCGGAGAGGTCACCGTCGTGGTGGACGCGGCCAGTGCCGAGCTGCTCAGCGGGTCGACGCTGGACTACAGCGACGGGCTGCAGGACGACGGGTTCCACGTGACCAACCCGAATGCCACTCGCACGTGCGGCTGCGGCTCCTCGTTCAGTTGAGCCGCTGAGTCCGGCTGAACCGCTGGTCCACCTGGTCGTCAACGGGACCGACGTCGAGGTTCCAGACGACGGTGCGTCGCTGCTCGACGTGCTGCGCGACCGCTGCGGCATTCGCTCGGTCAAGGACGGGTGCAGCCCGCAGGGGCAGTGCGGGTGCTGCACGGTCTGGGTGGACGGCGCCCCGAGGGTCGCCTGCGTGACGCCGGTTCGCCGGATCGATGGACGGCGAGTCACCACACTCGAGGGACTCGATCTCGCTGTTCGACGGACCTGGTCGGAAGCGCTGGCCGCGACCGGTGGGAGCCAGTGCGGGTTCTGCACGCCCGGCATCATTCTGCGACTCGCCGCCATGGTGCCGGCGTCGTCGCCGGCGTCCACGGCCGCCACTCCGGCCCCCGATGCCAGCCCGACCGGCATGCCCGGTCTCCCGGGCCGGATCCGCCAGAGCCTGGTGGCCCATCTCTGTCGCTGCACCGGCTGGCAGACCATCGAGGAGGCCGCCGTCCGGGTGCTCGATCCGACGGGTGCACCGGCGATCGAGGTCGACCGATCCTGGCCGGACGCCGGACGTCGGGCCACGATCGAAGGGGGTGCGGTCCAGCGGGTGGGCGCCGAGGTGGCGCTGGGCGGAGGAGGGTTCGCCGACGACACCGCACCGCTCGATGCGCTGGTGGCGGTGCCCGACGGTGCCGGGTCGTACGCGGTCGGACCAACAGTGCGCGAGGCACGTGCCCTGGCCGGCAAGGTCCAGGGTCGACGATCGACCCTTCCACCGGTTCACCCGGTGCCGATGCCTCCGGGCGACTGGTCGCTCGGCCTGCGCACGACCTGGGTCGAGCCCTCCTACGTCGAGCCCGACGCGTCATGGTGCGTTCCGGGCGGGGAACCGGCTGCCGCCTGCGCCAACGGGGGGTCGTTCGGAGGCAAGCGGAACACACCGGTGGGCGAGGTGGCTCGCCGGCTGGCTGCAGAGCACGGCCGTCCGGTCCGGGTGCTGTGGTCCCGCGAGGACGTCGTCCGCGACGGACCGAAGCGCCCGCCGGTGGCGATCGGCATGGCGTCGGACGGTTCGGGGGTGCTCCGTTTCGGGGTATCGGGGGAGCCGTGGTCGAGGGGGCAGTTGGATGCGGTGAGCGCCCTCGTGGCTTCGGTGGCGCCCGGCCTCGAGCTCGATCCGTACCCGGTGGTCGGTCCTCCCGTCTCCGCTGAGCTCCGGGGAGCGCTGTGGGTCGAGGCGGCCGTGGTGGATGCGTGTCGGCGCGTGATCGCCGGTGGCGGCCCGAGCCGCCGGCGGAACGCTCCCGTCGAGGTGATCTCCCCGTCGGGTGGGCGAGCGGTGGCCGAGTGCCGGAGCGACGGGTCCCTGGCGGTCACGGTCGGTGCTGGTGAGGTGCTCGACCCGGTGGTCTTGCGTTCCTATGCGATCGGTGCCGCTCACCAGGCGCTGGGCTGGGTCACCTCCGAAGCGATCGCCGTGGACGGGGACGGCCGGGTGGCGGACCTGACGGTGCGCTCGTTCGGCGTACTGGCGGCGCGGGCGATGCCCCGGGTGGACGTGGCGATCGAGGACCAGCCCGGGGCACCAGCCGTGAACGGCTCCGACGCGGTGTTCGCTGCCGTGGCGGCGGCACGGTGGCTGGCAGACGGTCTGGTGGACACGTGGCCGACCGGGTCTCCCCCTGACGGCCCGACTGCTGACGGCCCGACTGCCGGGCACGCCGCTGCGACACCACTCATCGACCGAGGAACGAGGACACGACCATGACGACCCCGATCGGACCGTACTCCCCGGTGGTGCGAGCAGGACCGTGGCTGGTGACCTCGGGTCAGCTCGGACTCGATCCCTCGACCGGGAACGGACCCCCGGCGCTCGTGAGCGGTGGGACGGTGGCCGAGCTGACCCAGGCGCTGGCCAACGCCGACCGGCTGCTCGTCGGGGCGGGAGCCACCCGCGAGGACGTGGTCAAGGCCACGGTGTTCCTCACCGACTTGGACGCCTACAGCGACGTCAACTCCGCCTACGTCGCGTTCTTCGGCGATCATCGCCCGGCGCGTTCGGTGGTGGCGGTCGCTGCGCTGCCGATGGGCGCTCGGGCCGAGGTCGAGCTTTGGGCATACGCTCCCGACGACTGACCGGTCAGCGACCGGCGCCCCCGGTGCTCGTCAGCGAGTAGGCGGACTCAGCATGCTGGGCGAGGTCGATGCCCGATGCCTCGTCTTCGGCACTGATCCGCAACCCGATGGTCCGGTCGACCAGCTGGGCGATCAGGTAGGTCACGCCGAAGCAGAAGGCGACCGCCACCACGGTGGCCAGTGCCTGCTCGCCGAGGAGGTGGAACCCGCCCCCACTGAAGAGACCGTTGGTGCCGGTCGGGTTCACGGACCGGGCAGCGAACAACCCGAGTAGCACCATGCCGACGACCCCACCGACGCCGTGCACGCCGAGGACATCGAGCGAGTCGTCGTAGTGGAGCCGGAACTTGAGCCGGACTGCCAACGCACAGGCGAACCCGGCTGCCGCTCCGACGGCGAGCGCCGGCATCGGGCCGATATAGCCCGCACACGGGGTGATGGCCACCATCCCCGCCACCGCGCCCGAGGCGGCCCCGAGGGTGGTGGGTACCCGCTCGCGGAACAGTTCGAACACCAGCCATGCGAGGAGCCCGGTGGCCGCGGCCAGTTGGGTGTTCACCATGGCGGAGACAGCCACGCCGTTGGCCGCCAGGGCAGAGCCGGCGTTGAACCCGAACCATCCGAACCAGAGGATCCCGGCTCCGAGGAGGGTGAGGGGTACCGAGTGCGGGGGCATGGTCTCCCGGGGCCAACCCCGCCGCCGGCCGAGGACGAGCACGATGGCCAGGGTGGAGAACCCCGAGTTGATCTCGACCACGGTTCCCCCGGCGAAGTCGAGGACGCCTCGTTGGGCCAGCCACCCCCCGGGACTGAAGACCCAGTGGGCGAGGGGCACGTAGACCAGGGTGAACCACAGCGCGATGAACACCACGAAACCCACGAACTTGATCCGGTCCACCGTCCCTCCGCTGATCAGCGCAGCGGTGATGATGGCGAACATCATCTGGAAGATCATGACGGCCATGGGGGAGACGTGCAGTCCGTGAAAGCCCGCCAACGGGTGGGTCATGTTCCGCAGCCCGAACCGACCGATCCCCCCGATCAATCCCGCCCCGACGTCGCGGCCGAAGGACAGGCTGAACCCGTAGACCACCCACAGCACGGTGATCAGGCCCATGCACACGAAGCTGAGCATCATCACCGCCAGCACGCCCTTGGAGCGGACCATACCGCCGTAGAACAGTGCCAGACCCGGTGTCATGAACAGCACCAGCGCCGCGCTGACCAGTACCCAGGCAGTGTCTCCCGCGCTCATCGGTTCCCCCCTCGCCACAGTCCCGGCGTGCACTCCGGCGTTCTGTGGGCGCCCCCGGAGCTCGGCCGACACCCTAGTCACGATCGCGGGTGCTCCTGGGCCTCGCCCGGCGTACGCGCTACGAGGGGATCCGATCCTTCCCCGTCGGCCGGACGGGGGGCGGCGTCACGGGGTCCAGGCGGTCTGGCCGAACCGGTAGCCGACCGAGCGCACCGTCTGGATCAGGTGGGCGTGCTCCTCGCCCAGCTTGGCCCGGAGCCGACGCACATGGACGTCGACGGTCCGTGCTCCGCCGTAGTACTCGTAACCCCAGACCCGGCTCAGCAGGGTCTCCCGGGTGAACACCTTGCCCGGGCGCGCCGCCAAAAATCGGAGGAGCTCGTACTCCATGTAGGTGAGGTCGAGCACCCGCCCATCCACCGCGGCCTGGTAGGTCTCCAGGTTCAGCACCAGTTGGCCGTGCTCGAGGAGATCGGGGCGCAGGCCGCGCCCGGTCCGCCAGAACAGGTGGGCCAGCCGGGCAGTGAGCTCTTCGGGTCGCACCGGTTCCAGGCACAGGTCGTCGAACAGGTCCTCGCGTAACTCGAGTTCTTCGAGCTGCGCGGCGGGAAGGACCACCACCACCGGAGCCAGGGGGACATCGCGCTTGCGGAGCTGCCGGCACAGGGCGAACGCACCCGCCGGATCGTCACCGCTGCAGACCACGGCTCCCGACCACCCGTCGTCGGGTTCCAGCGCGTCCACCGCTTCGGGGCGACCGACGGCGCGCCACGGGTAGCCGGCCCGCTCCAGCACCCCGACCACCGCGCTGGGCAAGGGATCAGGGAAGCAGAGCAGCGGTTCCATGCCTGCTCCCTTCGTCCCCGGCCCCCGACGACTTCTCCAGACGCTGGTCCGGGCGGGGCGATGCGCTCACCTCAGAGCAACGGGAGGTAGCGGTCGAGCTCGAACTGGCTGACATGTGCCTTGTACTCCCCCCACTCAGCACGCTTGTTCCGGATGAACCACTCGAACACGTGATCGCCCAAGGTCTCCGCCACCAGGGTCGACGACTCCATCGAGGCCAGGGCCTCGTTGAGGCTGCCCGGGAGGTGGGCGATCCCCTTTGATCCCAGCTCCTCGATCGACAGGTCGAACAGGTTGGCGTCGGCCTCGGGCGGAAGCTCGTAGTGCTGCTCAATGCCTTCGAGGCCCGCCGCCAGGATCACGGCGAAGGCCAGGTACGGGTTGCAGGCGCTGTCCGGCGCCCGGTACTCGATGCGGGTGGACTCGACCTTCCCGTCCTTGACCAGCGGCACCCTGACCAGTGCGGAGCGGTTGTTGCGGGCCCACGAGCGATGGACCGGGGCCTCGTAGCCGGACACCAGTCGTTTGTAGGAGTTGACCCATTGGTTGGTGATCGCGGTGATCTCCCCGGCGTGGCGCAGCAGCCCGGCGATGAACCCTTCGGCGACGAGGGAGAGACCGTGGGGGCGCTCGAGGTCGACGAAGGCGTTGGCGCCATCCCGAAAGAGCGACACGTGGGTGTGCATCCCCGATCCCTGCACCCCGGCCAGGGGCTTGGGCATGAAGCTGGCGTGGACCCCCTGCTGGCGCGCCATCTCCTTCACCACAAGGCGAACCGTCATCACCGTGTCGGCCATGGTCAGCGCATCGGTGTAACGCAGGTCGATCTCGTGTTGGCTCGGAGCATCTTCGTGTTGGGCGTGCTCCACCGGAATTCCCATCTCCTCGAGGGTCAACACGGTGCGCTGGCGCATGTCGCTGGCCCGGTCGGCCACCGTCAGTTCGAAGTAGGAGCCGTGGTCGAGACCCTGGGGAGGATGAAGCGGGTCGCTGTCGGCGAAGTAGAAGTACTCGATCTCCGGGGCGGCGTAGAAGGTGAACCCCCGGTCACGGGCCCGCTCGAGGGTGCGACGGAGCACGTGGCGGGGACAGCCCTGGAACGGGGAGCCGTCGAGGGTGAGGATGTCGCAGAAGACCCGGGCCACCGGAGCATCGGGCCCGTCGCCCCGACCCCCGTGCCCATGCCACGGCAGCAGTTGGAAGGTGTTGGGGTCCGGGCGGGCAAGGACGTCACTTTCCTGGACGCGACTGAAGCCGTCGATCGCCGACCCGTCGAAGGTCATCCCCTCACTGAGGGCATCCTCGAGCTCGGCGGGCGTGATGCTGAACGACTTGGGGGTACCGAGCACGTCGGTGAACCAGAGCTGGACGAACCTGATGCCGCGTTCCTCGACCGTTCTGAGGACGTACTCCTCCTGGCTCCTCATGGGGTCGGTCCCCTTCCTCTCACCCGGTGCGGTGTTGGCGGCGCGCTGGTCGATCGGTCCATTGTCGCAGGTCGTGGTGACCGAACGGGCAACGCCTCGCCCGGGCGGGCCAGCGACGCGCAGGGCCGGGTCCTTCGACCCGGCCCTGCGTTGATCAAGCGGCCGTGCGCCAAGCGGCGGTGTGCCACGCGGCGGTGTGTGAGCCGGCGGTGTGTGAGCCGGCGGTGTCCGTCAGCCGGCCGCGTCGCCGCAGACGGTCTCGACCATCACTGCCGTTACCTGGTAGGGGTCCA
>DAHXOD010000089.1 GCA_027365055.1 bacterium | reverse complement strand
GGCTCGTGGAACACGATGGTGTTGTCGCTCATCACCGCTTCGGGGAGCCCCAGTCCCTCCTTCAGGTCGAAGTGCACCTGCAGGGGCAGGGCCGCCTCGGCCGGACCCGGGGCCCAGTGGTGGGGTCGGAACCAGACCGACGCCATGGTGGGTGGCGCCACGGGACCGCCGGTGACCTGCCCGGCCACGTCGTCGTCCCAGAAGAGCGGGTTCCCGTTCTCCACCGACGCGCACGATGTCCAGATGTACCCGCGCTCCACCGGGAAGCCACCTTCGACGACGTACTGCTCCACCCCGATCACTGCCTCGATGTCGTCGGCTCCGATCCCGGTCATGCCACCACCTCCCGATCGCGCAACGCGGCGACCTCGTCGACCGCCAGGCCGGCCGCGGCCAGCAACCGGTCGGCGTCGGAGACCGACTGGGGCCGCAGCGCCACCGGTCCCTCCACCGACAGCATGCCGGCCAGCACCGGGCCCACCTGGCGGAAGCGTGCCGGATCGGCGCCTCCTTCGTCGGTACCGTCGAGGACCGCCTCCACCAGGGCACCACGTGCCGCGTACTGGGGATCCCGCACGACCTCCGGCACCGACTGCACCGGCGACACGCAGGTGTCGTAGGGAGCGAGCGCCTCGACCCACGCCGCCCGGTCGCGGGTGGCGAACGCCGCCCGAAAGTCCGCACGGATCTGCGCCTGGGCCGCGTCGTCGAGCTGGTGGTCGACCCACTGGGGACAACCGAGCCGATGGCACAGCTCCCGGTAGAACTTGGGTTCGATGGCGCCCACCGCCAGCCATCCGCCGTCGGCGGCCCGATACGTCCCGTAGCACGCGTAACGGCCGCTGATGATGTCGTGGCCGAACCCGACCTCCTCCCCGGTGGCCAGGTGCTCGTCGACGGCGAGGGAGGTCAGCCACAGCACCCCGTCCGCGATGGAGACGTCGAGGTGGACGCCGCTGCCACCCGCCGCCCGCCCGATCAGGGCCGCCATGACCGCCAGCGCGGCGTGCATCCCGCCGCCGGCCGCATCCGCGATGGTCGCCCCGGCCAGCGGGGGACCCCCGTCACCACCGGGCTCGCTCGCGGACAGAAAGCCGCCGACCGCCAGGTAGTTGATGTCGTGCCCCGCCCACGACGCCCGAGGGCCGTCCTGGCCGTACCCGGTCGTCGAGCACAGGATGATGCCCGGGTTCACCGACCGGAGGGCCTCGTAGCCGAGGTCCAACCGGTCCATCACGCCGGGCCGGAAGCTCTCGACCACCACGTCGGCCCGTCCGACCAAGGCCAGGAACGCGGCCCTGCCGGCTCGGTCCTTCAGGTCGATCGACAACCGGGAGCACCAGCGCGAGCCGCTGTAGGCGTAGGCGGGGGGACGGATCGGGTCCACGCCGTGCCCGGGCACCGGGCCGATCTTGACCACCTCGGCGCCGTAGTCCGCCAGCAGCCGGGTGCACCTGGCCGCCGGACCGACGCTGGCCAGATCGAGGACGGTGACGCCGGCGAGGAGCCCCTCGCGATCGGGTGGGGAGAGCGGCAACGGTCAGAAGTTCTTCGGCAAGCCGAGCTTCCGCCGGGCGATGATGTTCTTCTGGATCTCCGACGAGCCGCCACCGATGGTGTCGATCACTGTGTAGCGGTACGTCGACTCGGCCCGGCCTGCCATCGGCGCCTCCTCGGTGTGGACCCGGAGCTGGGCACCCGGACCGGCCAGGTCCATCGACGCGTCGGCCAGACGCCGCGAAAATTCGGTGGTGAAGAGCTTGTACTCGGACGCCTCCGCCGTCGGCGGCGCCCCGCCCCGCCCGGCCTGGTGCACGAAGCGGATCCCCAGCATCCGGGCCACCTCCGCCTCGGTGTGGAGCTCGGCGATGCGGGCTCTGACCACCGCGTCGTCCTTCAGGGGCGCGCCATCCCGGGTGGCGGTGGCGACGTACTCGGTGAGCAGGTCGAGCCGTTGTGCGATCGGCGAGTAGGTGAACAGCGTGAACCGCTCGAGGTCGAGGGCCTCGGAGATGTACTGGAACCCCTTGTTCAACTCGCCGACCACGTAGTCGTCCGACACCCACACGTCGTCGAGGTAGACCTCGTTCGTCCGCTCGTCCCCCATCGTCCAGATCGCCTTGACCGTGATGCCCGGATGGTCCATCGGCACCAGGAAGAGCGTGATGCCGTGGTGCTTGGGCGCCTCCGGGTCGGTGCGGGCGCCCACCCAGTACCAGTCGGCGAAGTGGGCCGAGGTGGTCCAGGTCTTCTGGCCGTTCAATCGCCAGCCGTCCCCGTCGCGGGTGGCCTTCAGCTGCATCGACGCCGCGTCGGATCCGGCGTTGGGCTCGGAGTAGCCGACCGCGAACTCGACCTCGTTGCGCAGGATCTTCGGGAGGAACTCCTTCTTCAGCCGGTCGCTCCCATGACTGATGATGGTTTTGCCGATGATCCCCACGCCCTTGCCGATCTGGGGCCCGCCCCGGGCGGCGAGGGCCTCGTTGAGCAGGTACTCGTAGATACCGTCCCCTTCGGATCCACCGCACTCCTTCGGCCAGGTGATGCCCAGCCAGCCCTGTTCGCCCACCTTGGCCATGAACTTGCGTCGCAGCGGGGTGTCCACGATCTGGGCCATGTTCTCGCGGGTGACGTCGAAGATCTCCGGGTCGTCGTTGGCGTCGAGGAACGCCTCGACCTCGGCGACGAACGCCTGCTGCTCCGGGGTGAACTCGAAGTCCATGGTGCCCTCCTTCGCTCGGATGCCGTCCCGGCGGTCGCCGTCCCCGGGCGCCACCACCACGACCGCGTCGACGTTCCGATGGTTTCCTGACTGACCGTCAGATACGGTGGTCATCATAGGATGAGGGCGGCCGAGGCGCCAGCAACTGCGAACGGAACCGGGAGAAGGGGCATCGGATCGATGCGAGGGATCATCAGCAGTGCCGGCTACGTGCCCTACCGACGTCTGCAGCGGGCGAGCATCGCCCAGTTCTTCGGGAGCGGGGGCGGCAAGGGGGCCCGGGCGGTCGCCTCGTACGACGAGGACACCACCACCATGGGCGTGGAGGCCGCCCGCCGGGCCCTGGGCGCCCTGGACGACACGGGGGTGGACGATCGAACGACCGAGCTTGACGCGCTGTGGTTCTCGACCACCTCGCCTGCCTACCTCGACAAGACCAATGCCGCCGCGATCCACGCGGCACTGCGCCAACCGGCCCGGGTCGGCGCCTACGACTTCGGCGGAGCGCTCCGCTCGGGGGCGGGTGCGCTGCGATCGGCACTGGACGGCCATGGCACCACCCTGGTTGTCCTGGCCGACCAACGCGGCGGTCTGCCCACGTCGTCCGACGAGTCCGCGGGGGGCGACGGTGCCGCGGCGCTGGTGGTCGGCCCAGACGGACCCGGGACGCCGGTCGTCGCCGAATTGCTGGGGGCGGCCTCGTTCAGCGACGAGTTCGTCGACCGGTGGCGGAGCCCGGGCGACCAACGTTCCAAGGTGTGGGAAGAGCGCTTCGGTGAGACCCGCTACGTCCCCTTGGGCGCCCAGGCCTGGCAGAGCGCCCTCACCTCGGCGGGTCTCGAGGCCGCGGCGGTCGACCGGGTCGCGGTGACCGGCATGCACGCCAGGGCGGTCCGTTCGGTCGGACGCGCCCTCGGTGTGCGTCCGGACGCGTTGACGGATGGCTGGGCGGATGCGGTCGGCCAGACCGGCGCGGCCCATGTCGGCCTGGTGCTGGCCTCGATGATCGAACAGTCCGAGCCGGGCCAGGTCGTCGCGGTGGTGTCGCTGGCCGATGGCGCTGACGTGCTCGTCTTCCGCGTCACCGCCGCACGGGCCGCGTGGTCGCCTGCCGATCCGGTCGCCGGCCAGGTCGCCAGGGGTTCCGACCTCAGCTACGCGAAGTTCCTGACCTGGCGAGGTGCGGTCACCCCCGAGCCGCCCCGGCGCCCGGAGCC
Organism: bacterium; assembly: GCA_027365055.1. Classification (GTDB taxonomy): domain Bacteria; phylum Actinomycetota; class Acidimicrobiia; order Acidimicrobiales; family RAAP-2; genus DASZIT01. The sequence goes on along the minus strand of DAHXOD010000089.1, from coordinate 2,181 downwards.
GGCGCGGGTGTCCTCGTCGGCGGCATGGCGCAACGAGTCGTGGAAGTACGCGTTCGTCGGATCCCAGGACCGGACCTCTCTGGCGGTCCACCTGCCCCCGTCCCGGGTGTCCATGCGGGGAGGGGCCGTGGACGACATGGAGCCCGTGGTCCGCGCCGACACGCTGGCGACCGTCGCCACCTTCACCATCGACCACCTGTCGTTCTCGCTCAGCCCACCGATTGTCTTCGCCGTGCTCGACTTCGACGGCGGCGGCCGGTTCCCCTTGGAGCTCACCGACGTGGAACCGGATGCGGTGGCCATCGGCGACCGGGTGGCCATGACGTTCCGGAGGCTGTCGACCGCCGACGGCATCCCCGACTACTTCTGGAAGGCAAAGCCGGTGCGAACGCACGAACGGTCGGGCACGGCAACCACCACAGGAGGGGGACGGTAATGGCATCGCACGGGATCAAAGACCAAGTGGCGATCGTCGGCATGGGGTGCACCCGCTTCGCCGAGCACTGGGACAAGAGCCTCGACGACCTGATCATCGACGCCGCTCAGGACACGTTCGCCTCGGCCGGGGTCGCCAAAGACGACATCGACGCCTATTGGTTCGGTACCGCTCAGTCCGGCATGAGCGGCATCACCTTGGCGCGGCCGCTCCAGATCCAGGACAAGCCGGTGACCCGGGTCGAGAACTACTGCACAACGGGGTCGGAGGCGCTACGGGGGGCGGCCTACGCTGTCGCCTCCGGTGCCTACGACGTGGCCATGGCCCTCGGCGCAGAGAAGGTGAAGGACTCCGGCTACCAGGGCCTCAATGCGTTCCCGATCCCGGGGGACGGGACGGCTCGGACGCTGACCGCGGCAGCCATGTTCTCGATGGTGGCTCCCGCCTACGCACAGAAGTACGGGGTCGACGAGGACCAGCTCGGCGAGGTGCTGGCCCGCATCTCGTGGAAGAACCACCAGAACGGGGCGCGTAACCCCCGGGCCCAGTTCCGCAAGGAAGTCTCGACGGAGACCATCTGCGCGTCCCCCCGGGTGGCGGGCCGGCTGGGGGTGTTCGACTGCGCCGGGGTGGCCGACGGGGCGGCTGCGGCCATCGTGGTACGGGCCGAGGACGCGCTGCGCTACACCGACAAGCCGCTCTATCTCAAGGCACTGTCCTTCGCGGTGGGGAGTGGCTCCGGACTGATCGACCCCGACTACGACTACACCTGGTTTCCCGAGTGCGCCGCCACCGCCGCCGACGCCTACCGGCAGGCGGGGATCACCGATCCGCTCCACGAGCTGGCGATGGCCGAGGTCCACGACTGCTTCACCCCCACCGAGCTGGTCCTGATGGAGGACCTCGGCTTCGCCGAACGAGGCACCGCCTGGAAGGAGGTGCTGGCCGGCACCTACGACCGGACCGGGGCGTTGCCGGTCAATCCCGACGGGGGCCTGAAGAGCTTCGGCCATCCCGTCGGGGCATCGGGGCTGCGGATGGTGTTCGAAGCCTGGCTGCAGCTCCGGGGCGAGGCCCCACCCGAGCGCCAGATCGAGACCGATCGCACCGTGGCCCTCACCCACAATCTCGGTGGCTATCCCGGGGAAATGGTGTCGTTCGTGTCGGTGCTCGGGACCCAACTGGGGTGAGCAATCCCCACCGCGGTGACCGGCTCGTCCTTCCTGGGCCAGTCAGCAGGTGGCGAACGCCAAGCGAACCCGTCAGGAGCTGAGCGAGGCGGCTGGCACACCGAGATCGATCCCCGCTGCCTCCAAGGTCCCGACCCCGAGGTCGATCGACGCGAACGCGAACGGTTCGTAGTTCCGCTGGGGTCCAATGGCATCCTCGAATGCGCTCTGGATCGGGTCGTCGCGCAACATGGCGTCACAGTGGACGCACCCGTTGCACACGGCAGCCGAGTCCGTCGTCCACTGGTACTCCGGTCCCCGGTCGCGCTCCCTGATCGGAGCGACCTGGTGCCGTTGGTACCACTCGTCATCGAGCGCAGCCGCGAGAACGGAGACGACGCGCGGCAACGGTACGAAGACGAACGCCGGGGACGGTTCGTCCGGCTTCCGCCAGGCGTTCGTCGGTCCGGCACCGTCCGTTCCGGCCGTCGCACCCTCGGGAGCGGGTGGCTTGTTACACAGCAGGCCGGCAAGGACACGAGTCTGATCACCGCAACGGTAACAGCGCTTCATCAT
>DAHXOD010000088.1 GCA_027365055.1 bacterium | reverse complement strand
GAGCCGCTCGGCCTCGGCCACCTGTTCGGCTGCGCCAGTGGGCGGTCCTGCACCCCAGTAGCCGAGCTGCAGTCCGAGCTTCATGTTCCCTCCCGTGGTCGTGGCACGGCGAGCCTACCGCGGCGGATGCGTCGGAGGAGGGGCCGAGCCGACAGACGGCGACCTTGCGCTTGATGAAATACCGATATATCGTTACATATCTCGATACGACGTCGATACAAATACGATGAAGTTCGGACCGCAACGAGATCGGAGAGAACGATGCACTACGGGAACGATGAAGACGAGCAGGGACACGGCATGCACGGGTCGGGGAGAGGCGGCCCCGGGTTCGGCCGCGGCTCCGGGATGGGCCCCGGGTGGTACGACGGCGGTCGGCGTGGACGCGGCATGTGGGGCGGCGGGGGGCGCGGCCCGGGTGGTGGTCGGGGCCGGCGCGGGGACGTCCGGGCGGCGATCCTGGCCCTGCTGGCCGAGCGGCCGATGCACGGCTACGAGATGCTCCAGGAGCTGGCCGAACGGACCCAGGACCTGTGGCGTCCGAGCCCTGGATCGCTCTACCCGGCCCTCCAGCTCCTGGAGGACCAGGGCCTGGTGCGGTCGGTGGAAGGGGACGGTCGGCGTCGCTACGAGCTCACCGACGACGGTCGGGCCGACCAGGTTGCCCGTCAGGGACAGCCGGCACCCTGGGAGGTGATGGTGGCCGGGGCCGACCAGGGCACCATGGCTCTACGGTCGGCACTCCGTCAGGTGGCGGTGGCGGTCGTCCAGGTGGCCGAGGCCGGATCGCCCGACCAGAAGGCCAGGGCCGGGCAGCTGCTCGCCGACGTCCGCCGGCAGGTCTACCTGCTCCTGGCGGAGTCGCCGGATCCCGAGGGCTGATCGCCGTCCGGCGGAGGTTGATCGTGGCCTCGCGGAGGTTGATCGGGTGCGGGGAGGGGCCGTGCGGGAGGGGCCGTGCCCTCGGCTGGTCTGCCGACCGTCCGCTCCCGCTTCGCGCCCTGTTCCCGCACTGCGCGGGGCGCGTCCCCGATGCCCGTCGCGCATGTCGGACGGGCATCGGGGACGTCGATGCCCTGGTGCTAGCCGACGAACGAGTCGATCTTCTTCATCAGCTTGTCCTCGATCTCGATGTTCCACGCCGAGTCCGCCACGTCGATCACCAGGAAGAGGTCGGACAGCAGGAGCGTCTCGAGCACGGCCACGCCGAGGTCCTTCAGCCACTTGCCGATCCCGACCCTGACGGTGAAGTCCGCCGGGCTGCCGGAGAGCACGATGGTCATGGCCCGATCAGCGTCGACGACGCCCCGGAGGAACCCGCCCTTCTTGGCCTGCATGACCAGCCCGTGATCGCTCGGGGCCGAGGTCTGTACGGAGAAGCCGTCGGACTTCAGGTAGTCGCCGATCTTGTCCTGGAGGGCGCTCAGGTCCGTGCCCTTCCCCGTGTACTGCTTGACCTTCTCACCGATCATGGCTGCTCCTTCTACGGGCGCCCGGTGGGGGCGCCGTGCTGTCCGGGCGCCCGGTCGGGCGCCTGTCGGTGGCTCCGTCCACGTCATCTCGGCGCAGCCCGGGACCCTTCGGGTGTCGTCCTACCTTCTCGACGCTACCGGAGGGTCCGGCTCACGGGGTGTCGGGGGGCCGGCGGCGTCAAACGGCTGAACCGCGTCGGACCTGGTGTGGGACCCATGGCAATTGACGTTTACCCGCTCGGACGCGCCGTGGTCAGGCGGGAGAGAAGGACGAGCATCCACGCTGCCAACAGCATCTCGGACGCGAGATTGGCCCATGCCGCTCCCTCTGCGTGGAGGTGGGGGATAAGTAGCAGGTTGAGCCCAACGTTCACGACCAAACCCCCGGCCATGGCGCGCGCAAAGCGCCAGCGTGCCAGCACCGCAGTGATAGGCGAGCACGCCGCGACCACGGCCCCGGGCATCACCGAAATGAGTAGGACCAAGAGGACCGGGCCGGTCGATCGAAAGTTCGGTCCGAAGAGTCCCCCGATGACCTGGTGGGCAAAGATCCCGATGACGACGGCCGGAACCACACTGAACCCGATGGCGAGCCGGAGGAGGAGCTTGATGCGTCTCCACCGCCGTTCCAGGGGGAGCGGGCTCACCTGAGCGATCGACAACGCCCCGAGAGTGGCCGGGGCGAGTAGGACCGCGTCGAGGATCTTGTCTGCCGCAGCGAAGTGCCCGGCGAGCACCGGACCCTGCATCTGGCCGAGCAACCACGTGTCGATTCGCGCGTAGACGACGGCCGCCGTCAACGCGAAGGCCAGTGGAGCGGTGTGCCGGATTCGGAACCGGCGTTCGTCCGCGACAGGGCTCGAGGCTGTCCAGTGCCGGCGGACGAGGAGCGAGACGGTCACCGCGGAAGCCACATCGGCGGCAACGTATACGCCGACAGCGGCGAGAAGACCGCCTCCATGGTGAAGCCACCACCATCCGACCACCAGCACGCCGAGCCGCGAGAGTGCCTCGTTGGCTCCGTCGCCCTGGGCTCGACCGATCGCGGTGAGGGCTGCGATCTCCGTGCTGTAGACCACGGTGCCGACGATTGATCCAGCGAACAGAAGCGGAACGAGCAGGGTGCTGTGTGACGACGCGAACTGGTAGAGCACGACGATGACCGCGATTCCCGCCGTGCTCTGGACCAGCCGACGTCGGATCACGGAGAGCAGGAGCGGGCGAGCGAGCAGGGTTCCCTCGGCAGTCACATGCGCGAGCGCAGTCTGCTGCCCCAGGTCGGAGAGCACCCCACCCATCGATCCGACGGCGAGGAGGATGGCGAGGTTCCCGAAGGCGACCGGAGTGAGTGCTCGGGCCGCCACGATGAGCCAGGCTGCAGACAGTACGCCGGCAACGCCGCGTCCGGAGGCGAGGGCTACGAACTGGCTCAGGAGGCCGTGGAACCAGGACCGAACGTGGAGTTTCCCTGGCTCGTCTGGAAGGGCCAGTGGCTCGCGTGAAGACAACGGGGGTCGCTTCTAACTCACGACCGACTGATGCACCGAGCACGCCGCGTCGCGCAGTCGTATCGGTCGGGGAGGGATCACTGCCACGCCGATCGAGCAGGGTAGCGGGAGCGTAGGCGCGCGGCCAGGGTAGGGGCCTGATGCTGCACCTGGGCTTTCGTCCACTGCCAGGCTGTCTTTGCGACCGTTTCCTCGAAGGGCTGGTCCCGGTCGAGAACGCAGTAGGGCGAGGTCCGAAGGGCAACCCGCAGGAGACCCCCGTCCCCGTAATCGGCCGCCAGCGCGGCCAGTAACAGCGCCCGCTGAGGCGCCGTCATCGAACGGACCGGCGCGCACCGTTCGGGTCTGGAACCGAGGACGTCGACGACTCGGAGTAGCCGGTGGTCGTAGGTATGCCCGGCGGCGATGAGTCGCCGCCCTGGCCCTCCTCCGGGATGGAGCGTGGCGACCTGCTCGATCTCCTGGGCGATGGTCTCGACGTCGCCTCGGGGGTCGTAGGTGAAGTACTCCGATCCGGCAGTAGCGATCTCCGATTGGCCGTTCCCGATCGCCGGCATTACTACCAGTGCCCCGCATGCCAGGGCCTCGAAGAACCGCATGTTGAGGTCGCCCCGGATCGTCGGGTTGACTACCACCGCGCTCCCGGCATAGATCTGTGCCATCTCGTCCACGTCCCAACTCCTGCGCCAGTCGTTGGTCGCGACCCGGCGCGAAACCGCTTCCATCAGCGCACGCCGCGGGGTTGCCGGCCAGAGGTTCCCCACAAAGGATGCCTGATACGTCGTGCTTCGGGGCACATCGAGGAAGCGGGTTGGTGCCGCGAGCGGTAACCAGTGGACCTGCGGATGAACGCGTGAGAGCGGTGCGACGAAGTCGCGTTGGGCAACGAAGACGACATCGAACAGCGCCGCCTGGCGGATCGATTGGTCGAGGTGGAGGTGGACGTCGATCAGGAACCCGGCCGTGGTCATGGGGGCGAGATGGGCGTCGATCGGCAGCGAGACGACGCTGGACTCCACCCAGAGGTAGGCGCGTTCGTCACGGTCGGTGAGTTGGAGGTGGGCATGGTGCGGGGATCCGATCGCGTGGCCAACGGCCAGCCGTCCCGCCGCCTCGGCAAGATGGCTCCCTGTGGTCCCCGGGTGGTGCCCGTAGTGGATAAGGAGGTCCCCGGTCAAGGCCCGCTCTGGTGGTACTCAGAGCCGGGCAAGACCAGTGCCCGACCAGTGCCCGTAGGACGTCGCGTCGAACTTGTCGAGATCGAGGCGCCCCCAGAACGTCACCATGTTGGCGACCCGGATATCGTCGAAGACGAGCACTTTCCCCGACCCCCGGAACGTGTCGCAGAGGAGCTCGGTGAAGCGTCGCTCGAAGGATCGGTCCTTCGGTCCATCGATGAAGATCAGTTCCGCGCCGGCGAGGGTATCGGTCTGGCTGCGGAAGAACGCCTCATCGCTCAAGTCGCCGAGGCGTTGCATCACGCGACCCCGGGCAATGTCATCGTGCCGGATGACGGCGTGGGGGACGGCATCCCAAGGGACGAGGTCGTAAGTCACGACGCGATCCGCTCCCTCCAGCAGTGCGAGCGTTCCCATCCCAGTGAACGTTCCCACCTCGACGGCGACACCGCTGCCGAGCTGGCGAGCGAGCGCAGGCAGCAGTCGGTAGTGCTCACCGGGCCATTCCGCCGCCCACGCCCGCTGCTCGGCGGTGTGGCAGCGGTTCACGAGCTCGTTGGATGCGACGTCGAATGCGTCCGAGGCAGCGTCGAGCACCAAGCGAGCGAGCGCGCCGTCGCTCTGGTGCGAGCCCGCCGGTCCCGTCGGGTACACGGCAGAAAGCTGGATCCCGTAAACGCCGGACCATCGGCTCAGGACACGGCCAGCTAGCGACTGCCACGGGAAGACCGTCTTCGTCACGGCCACACCCTAATCTCGGCGTCCGTCCGGCTCCGGGATGGCAGGCTCAGCGCGTGGGCCGGGCATGATCCTGGTGCCGGCCGCTGCACGCGGACAGACTGCAGCCGTGAGCCGCATCGGGATCGTCCATGCCGTCACCCGCGAGGGCGGTGCCAGCGTCAGGGTGGCGTGGTGGCACGCGGTCCTGTCGATGGCCGGCTACGAGACACGAGACCTTTCCGTCCTGCCACCGGCGCGAACGGTGTGGGGCCGGGGAGTGGACCACGTCCTCCCGGTCATCCGTGGGACCACGGTGCCCGAGACGTTGGCATGGTCCGGGAGGCGTCTGGCCGGCCTCGTGGACGACGCCGGCGTGCACGGCCTGGTGGTGGTGACGCTCCGGGCCTTCGACGACCGGTACGTGCCAGCTGGCATGCCGATCTTCGTGGACTTCGTCGACCGGCTGAGCGAGAGCTACCGCCAGCGGGCGGCAGTCGATCGTCGCCCTGCTCGCCGTGTCGGATGGAACGCCCTGGCCCGCGCCCATACCCGGACCGAGTCCTGGATCCGTGACGAGCGGTCCTGGAGTACGGCTGCGGCCGGCCGCATCGACGCCGAGGTCCTCGGTGCGGCATGGTTCCCGATCACCACCCCCGAGACCGACTTCGACGACGGCGGTGATCGCGGCCAACGGGCGGACATGTGTTGGGACGTGCTCTTCGCCGGCACGTTGGACTACCCGCCGAACGTCGAGGCGGTGCGGGTGCTCGTGGAGGAGATCATGCCGGTCGTGCGGCAGGATCGCCCGGGTACCACGCTGTGCGTGGCCGGACGCCGCCCGACGTCGGAGATCCGACGGCTCACCCAAAGCCCAACTGCCGAGCTGATCGACGGGTTCGACGACTACCGTGAGCTGGCGGCGAGCACGCGGGTGGCTGTAGCCCCGCTGGTTCACGCCACCGGGCTCCAGATAAAGGTCCTCGATGCGGCCCGAGCCAGGCGTCCCCAGGTGGTGACGCCGATCGTCGCGTCGGGGTTCGATCCGGAGTTCCCGCTGCGGGTGGCGCCGGTGGGCCCGTCCTTCGCCGGAGAGATCGTCCGCCTGTTGGGCGATCCGGCCGGGGCCGACGCCCTCGCGTCGGCGGCATGGGACCACGCCAGGCGCTGCTACTCGACCGAGCACTGGGTGGACGAGATACGCCGTCGTCTCGACGAGACGCTCGGTCGCCATCCTCGATGAACGACGACTCGGGGGAGAAGACGTCAGGAGAGGGGGGTGGTGTGTGGCCGAACAACGGCGGGAGGGTCCTCGGCTGCCGTGTC
>DAHXOD010000087.1 GCA_027365055.1 bacterium | reverse complement strand
GGTTCGCGTCATGTCGCGCCGCGGCGTCTGCGTGTGCTTGCGCACAGACGCGAGCGGTCGATATTGCAATACTCTCACCCAGTTCGGCGCATTTGCACGGGCGAAGTCCCGGCGCTGATGCGGGTAACACTAGGGAGCCGTCATGAAGAGAGTGTTAGAACATAAATGCAACGGGCGCCGTCGATCGACCTCGATGTCCGTGGCTGCCGTGGTAGTGGCTGCAATCGGCCTCGGCCCCGCATTGGCGGCGGCGACGCCGTTGCCGAACTCGGTGGAGCAGGCCGCTCCTGGCACGATCGGGGGCAGTGTGTGCGGCGACGCGTACGTGCTGGCAGCAGGAGAGAGCACCGGGGGCAGCAGGAGCCGGGTCCGCAGCGACAGCTGATTCGGGTTGGTCGACCCCCCGACGGTGAGGGACCGCACCGGCCCCGGTGTGGCCACCGCATTGACCGCTCCGAAGAACTGGTTGTTGGTGGCCAGCGCCGTGCCCAGACTGGACAGATTGGTGGGGGTGGCCAGGTTGGAGGTGGTGGCTCCCAGATCGTGGACGATGCAGGCCAGGTTGGGCCGCTCCGCCTGCACGAGCTGTCCGAGCTGCGCCGATGCCTGGGCGCCCGAATTGAGGAGTTGGACGATCGCGGCCTGGTGCGTCGAAAGGACGCCGAGCACCACAGCGGTGTTGGCCAGGTCCGCTCGGAGGGCGGGGCCGGCGGCGGTCACCGAATCGAGCACCGGAGGAGCATTGGCCAGCAACGCGGAGAACTGCTGTTGGTAGGTGAGGAATTCGCGGGCGAACTGCTGGCCCGCGGCGATGATGGTCTGGACGTTGCCGGCTTCGCCGTTCAACGCGACCGCCGTCTGGCGGAGCACCGTGTTCAGGCTGCCGACCGGAATGGAGCGCAGGAACCCGGTGGCGGTGGTGATGACCTGCCCGATGTCTGCAGGTGCGCCACCGGGAGCGACCGGCACGGTGGCGCCGTCGGCCAGCGGGGGGGCGGTCCCGCCGTGCTGGGGGACCAGGTCGATCTGCTGCTGCCCGAGCGCGTTGGCGATCTCGACCCGAGCGGCGACGTCGCCGGGGACGGGGTGGACGGGGTCGATGGCCATCGACACCCGGGCACCGGTCGCGGTCAGGGCGATCCGCCTGACCGATCCGACCGCCACCCCGTTCAGCGTCACGGTGAACCCCGGATAGAGGCCGTCGGCGTTGGGGATCACCGTCGAGATGTCGGTGGGGGAGAGCAGCGGATCTCCCAACAGGTTGTAGACCCCCAACCCGATCAGGACGGAGGAGATCACGAAGAAGCTGGCCAGATTGACGACCACCCGACGGCTGATCATCCTCGGCCCCCACAGGTCGAGGCCGGCTGTGACTGGTTCGATCCTCCGAGCGGCAGCCCGCACACGACCAGATCGGCGAGGACCTGCACCTGGTTGCCCCGCACCAATGAGGTGATCGCAGCGTTGTTCCCGGGCAACGTGTCGATGAGACCCACCAGGTTCCGCTCGCTCGCCTGCAAGGTGGCGGCGGTACCGGCCAGGCCGTTGAGATTGGCATCGATCTGGGTCACGTACGTCTCGAGGAGGGCTCGGCCCTGTACCGAAAGGTCGTTCAACGACGCGAGCAGCTGCTCGAACTGTGCGGACTGACTGGCCAGCACCGACGTGGTGGTCGCCAAGGTGGACACGGCGGCGGCGGCTTGCCCCGACGCCGGCGCCAACGACGCGGTCAGCTGGTCGATGTTCCCGATCAGCGAGCGGATTTCCCCGGTCCGCCCCGCGTACCCCTTCAGGACCACCCCGAGGTTGTCGAGCAGCGACCTGATCTGTCCCCCCTGGCCCCCGATGCCCTGGGCACCGGTGGCCACCAGCTGAGACAGCTGGGCGTCGTTCACCGCGCCGAACACCGCCGCACCCGACGACAGGAGCTGGGTCAGACCGGGGACGACCGTGGTACGGGTGATCACCGCTCCGTCCTGCAGCAACGGTTGGGACGGACCCGAGCCGTGGTCGACCAGCTCGAGGTACTGCTGGCCGAGGATGGTGGTCCGGCGCAGCTCGACCGTCAGATCGGCGGGGACCGCGGCCGACCGGTTGACGATGAACCCGACGTCGGCGGTGCTCCCGTCGAGGGTGATCGACGTCACCCGGCCCACCGGCAGGTCCCCCTCCTCGACCGGCGCACCGACCACCAGGCTGCCGACGTCGGTGAACACCGCTGCTGCGCTGATCGACGGGGGCGTCGAGAACGGCGCCGTGCACGCCGCCGAACAGAGCGCCACCGTCACCAGTACCACCGCGACGACCGGCCGGAGAACGCTGCGGCGCCGGATTGATCGCCGCCCGCTCGGCTGGCCCCCGCTCGACTGGTGGCTCGCCTGGGATGGTTGGTGCCCGTTCATCGCTTCGTCTCCTGTCACAGTCCGCCGAGCAGTCCGCTCACCAGTCCACCGAGACCACCGCCCGACGTCGACGTACCTGACGACGAGGGAAGCGGTGGGAGCTTCGACGCGGCAGGTGCGGTGAGCGAGGGTGCGGTGGCCGGCGTCGTCGAGGGAGCAGGTGCTCCGGATGGGGTCGCCGTAGCGGGCACCGGGGCCGAGGCACCGGTCGGTGCGGGCACCGGCACCGTCAGGTTCGACGCGCCGGGGATCATCGCCAGCCCACGGCTCAGTAGCGCTTCCAGCGCGGCCGGCGACGGCCCCCCGTTCGGACCGCTGGTGAGGGCACCGGCAATGGCGGGGAACAGCCCGAGCAGGGGGTCGAAGAACCCCGACGACGGGTTCCCGCAGCTCTGCAGGGTCGAGAGCTGGGCGGCAGACAGGCCGGCCGAGTGGTTGGCGGCGATACGGCGGCAGACGCCGGCCAACCGGTCGCGCAACAGACCGGCCACGGTGCCCACGGTGAGGCCCGGAGCCAGCTGGTTGTTCAGATTCAGCCAGTTGTGCGCCGGGTCGTAGGAGCGCTCGGCCGCGGAGAACAGCAGCACGGCCGAGGAGAGCAGCTGGTCGACGGAGGTCAGGTTCCGCGACACGGTCCTGCCCACCTGGGCGATGCCGGCCACGTCCGACTCGATCGGTTGGAGGTTCGGGGTGAGCAGGGCCGACAGCTGGGTGGTCGCAGTGGCCAGATCGGTCACCGCCTGCCCGAGCTGGGGACTGTGGGCGGCCAGCACTCCGGACACGGTGTCGTAGTTCTGGATCAGGCTGGTGATCACCGTGGTCCGCGAACGGAGGGTGCCGGTGATCTGTGCCAGCGTCCCGTCGAGTTGACCGAGGTTGTCCCCCTTGGCCGCCAGCAGCTGCAGGGTGCCGGCCGCGTTCTGGAGCAGCGTGTGCAGACCGGCCCCTTGCCCGGCCAGGTCCGCCGCCAGGTTGCCGATCAGGCTGCCGGTGGCGTGCGGGTCGATCTGGGAGAGGAACGCCTGCAGATCCTTGAGCAGGCGGTCGGTGGACACCGGGACCGATGTGCGGGACCGCGGGATGGTCGCGCCGGCTGCGAGCCGGGGACCGCCGCTGTAGCCGGGCGAGAGCTCCACCGAGGGCTCGCCCAGGAGCTGGGGGGAGACCAGCGAGGCGGTCGCACCGGCTGGGACCGGCCGGCCGGCACTCACCGCCATGGTGACGAGCACGGTGTCACCGATGTTCTGGACCGCGCTGACGGTGCCGATCGGAACGCCGAGCTCCTCGACCGTGTTGCCGGGGAACACCCCGTCGGCGCTGGCGAAGCTGGCCCGCAGCACGTACGACCCCGACGAGCGGAAGAGCACGGGGACGGCGACCACCGCCAGGGCCACCACCACTGCGATCGCGGCCGCGGCCAGCAACCGGCCCCGGGTCACGATCCGCTCCCGAGGAGCTGTTGCAGCAGGCCTCCCAACGAGGCCGGCGGTGTCCCGGCCGTCGAGGAGCCGGAGCCCGTTCCGGTCCCACCGGTCCCACCGGTCCCGCCGGATCCCGCCCCGGCGGCCGGCGCCCCCGAGGCCGGACTTCCCGAGGAACCGCCCTGGGACCCACCGGAGCTGCCGGCACCCGCGGCAGACGTCGCCGGTTGAGCGCTCGCCGCCGGGGTGGGGAGCGTCGCCGGCACCGGAGGACCGGACTGCTGGTTGCAGGGGAGCGGGTCGGGACCGAGCGCCTGGTTCAACACCTGGTCGAGCGCGCCGCAGTTCCCCAGGACCCCGAGCGCCCCGGACGCGCCGACCAGGTTGGTGTACACGTTCGCCCACCCCGGGTTGGGTGCGCTGCCCGACGACCCGATCGATGCGAACCCGGTCACCGCCGAGGCCGCCGAGGAGATGCCCTGGGCCAGGTCGAGCTGGTGATGGGCCAGTACGCCGAGTACCGAGTCGAGGTGCTGGATCAGCTGGCTGATCTGGGGCTGGTTACCCCCGACCAGCGTGGAGAGCTGGGCCGCCGCCTGCTGGGTGTTGTCGATCAGCGCACCGAGATCGGTGCTGCGTTGCGCGAGCCCACCGACCACGGTCGAGAGGTTGCTCACCGTCGAGGCCAGCTGCTGGTCGCGCTGGGCCACCGTGTCCGACAGGGTGGTCGCCGCGTCGATCAGCTGGCCGACCTGGGCCTGGCGCTGGTTCACCACGCCGGTGATGCCGTTCAGGCCGTGCACGATCTGAGACACCTGGCGCTGCTTGCCCGCAGTGATCTGCTCGAGCGAGGAGATGACCCGGTTCAACTCGTGGGCGTCGGTCTTCGACAGGAGGGTACCCGCCTCGTTCTGCACCTGGTAGAGCTCTACCGGGACGGTGGTGCTGACCACCGCCGAACCGTCGACGAGCGGATGCGACCAGCCTCGCAGCGGCTCCAGCACCACACCGAGGTTGCCGAGCACGGTCTCGACGCTGATCGCCGCCGCCGTCTGCGCTGGCAGCACCACCCCATGGTTGATGTCGAGCGTCGTGTCGACGCCGTTGCCGGCCAGCGCCACCGTCCCCACCGAACCGACAGGCACGCCGGCCAGGAGCACCGGAGTGCCCGGCACCACCCCTGCTGTATCGGCGAACCGGGCGTCCACCGTGTAGGTCGATGCGAAGATGCTCTTGTTGACCACCAGCACGGCGGAGACCGCGACGATCGTCAGCGCGGCGGCGACCAGACCGATCAGGCGCGGGTTCCGTTCGGTGAACGCCTTCATCCTCCACTCCCCGAGCTGTGCGCGCCGGCGCCCGTCGCTCCGGCGACCATCTGCAGCACCGAGCCCGCGGTCCCGCCCGTGGGGGCCGTCTTCCCCGAGGCCGGGGCCAGGGGGACCGGGGGGACCACCCCACCGGGCAGCGCTCCGGCGGGCGGGCTGTTCGGGTTGTCGTAGGTACACACCGTCTCGCCGGCCAGGCACAGGTAGATGGTCTGGATGGTGAAGAACTGTCCGTAGGAGGAGACCTGGGTGTAGGGGGCCAACCCGGCACCGAGGGTGGTCAGGCCCGAGGAGAGCTGTTGCTCGTTCTGTTGGACGGCGCCGGTCACCGAGTCGAGGGCGTCGATGGCGGTGCGCAACGACCCCTGGTTGGCCTGGGCCAGACCGGCGAACTCCCCGGTCACATGGGAGAGGTTCGTGACCACGCTGTCGAGGAGCGAGTTGCGACCGGCCAGGGCCTGCGACACGTTCTGGAGGTTGCCGAGCAGGGTGCCGAGGTCGGTGCTCCGCTGGGCCAGCGCGGTGAGCACCTGGTCGAGGTTGCCGATCACCGATCCGACCTGGGTGTCGATCGACCCGACGGTGGACGACACCGTCGCCGCGTTGTCGATCAGCGAGGTCACCTGGGACTCGTTGCCCTGGAGCGCCGCAACCAGGCTCTGCAACAAGGTGTTCGCCTCCTTGGGGTTGACCGCGGCGAGGAACGGACCCAACGCGTTGAGCAGGGCGCCGACTCCGGCGCTGGCCAGGCTCTGGTCGAGCGGGAGGGTCCCCCCGGGGGCCAGCATGGGACCGGTCGCGCCGGGATAGAGGTAGAGGAACTCTTGGCCGAGGACGTTCTGGGCACGGAGGCCGGTCTGTGTGCTGGTGCGGACGTGCACGCCCCGGTTGAGCGCGAAGGTCACCACCGCGTGGCCGTGGTCGACACCGACCCCGGTCACCTGGCCGACGGTGACACCGGCGATCTTGACCGGATCGGACGACACCAGGCCAGTCGCGTCGGTCATCAGCGCCCGCTCGGTCACCTGATGGCCGAAGAACGTCAACCCGCCCACCCGCTGGGCCAGGCCGCCGAGGAGCACCAGTGCCACCACCGCGAACACCGCGAACGAGAGCCCGGCCCGCAGGGTCCGGGCAGGGCCGCGACGGCGCTCCCCCTTGGCGACACCGCTGCGACGCACTCCGGGCAGCCGCATCACGAGCCTCCCAGCAGCCGCATCACGAGCCTCCCAGCAGCCGCATCACGAGCCTCCC
>DAHXOD010000086.1 GCA_027365055.1 bacterium | reverse complement strand
ACCCGGCACCTCGATGGGGTGCTGCATCCCGAGGAAGAGACCGGCCCGCGCCCGCTGCCAGGTGGGCAGGGCCAGCAGGTCGATGCCGTCCAGGGTCACCGTGCCACCGAGGACTTCGTAGCCCGGCCGTCCCATCAGCACGTGGGCCAGCGTGCTCTTGCCGGAGCCGTTCGGACCCATGACGGCGTGGACCTCGCCGCTCCGCACGGTGAGGGACACACCACGGAGGATCTCTTGACCCGGGATCCCAGCCCGGAGATCCTCGATGATCAGCTCGCCGGTGCTCACGGGGCCACCACCGACACGTCGTCGCCTTCGACCACCAGCTGGTAGACCGGCACCGGACGGGTCGCCGGGAGCGAGCAGGGAGCGCCGGTCCTCAGGTCGAAGGTCGAACCGTGCTTCGCGCACTCGAGCTCGCACTCGTCGGCCCACACGTCCCCGTCCGACAACGAGAAGTCTTCGTGGCTGCAGCGGTCGCCCACCGCGAAGTACTCGTCGCCGATCCGGACCAGGGCGATCCGGAGCCCGGCCACGTCGAACCGCCGCACCGCGCCGGGGTCGAGGTCCGAACGGCCGCACAACCGGACGGTCGACCCGGGGACGGCCGTCGAGACGGCGTCGGACTCAGCCATGGTCGACCCCGGTCCGGGCGGCCAGCGCCCGCGAGATCACCGCACGTGCCCCGGGGACCGGCACCTGTTCGGCGATGTCTTCGAAGAACCCGGCCACGATCAAGGTCTCCGCCATCTCCGGCTCGACTCCTCTCGACTCGAGGTAGTAACGCTGGTCCTCGTCGACCGGCCCCACCGTCGATCCATGGGCGCAGCGGACGTCGTTCTCCTCGATGTCCAGGGTCGGGACCGAATCGGCCCGGGCGCCTTCGTCGAGGACCAGGTTGTGGTTGGTCTGGCGGGCGTCCGATCGGACCGCCCCGCGCCGGATGCGGATCAGTCCGCTGTACACCGAGTGCGCTCGCTCGGCCACCGCTCCCATGAAGAGCAGGTCGCTGGTGGTCCGGGGGGCCTGGTGGTCTTGGAGGGTCCGGAAGTCGAGCATCTGGTCGCCCTGCCCGAAGTAGGCGGCCCGCAGGGTGCTGGCCGCCGAGGTGCCGGTGAGCGCGGAGTCGGTGCGGAGCCGGGCGTAGCTCCCTCCGAGGCCGACGGCGAAGCTCGCCAGAACAGCGTCGGCGGCGATCCGGCTGGCCTGATGGGCCAGGCACCAGGTGGCCGGGCCGGCGGCCTGCACGCTGACCGCAGCCAGCTCGGCGCCCCGGTCGACCTGCAGCTCGGTCACCGGCACCACCAGGTGCCGGGGTGCCGCGGCTACCGAGCCCGGCTGCCCGTCCGGCCTCCGGGCCGGGTCGAGGAGCCCGCTCGTCGCGTCGACCACGATCTCCACCACCGACGCCCGCGACGACTCGCCGCAGCGCACGATGGTGCGGGGGAACAGCGCCGACTCGCCGGGACCCACCACGTGCACGATCACCACCGGATCCTCGACGACCGTCCCCGGTGCGATGTCGACGATCACCGGCTCACGGGCGAACGCCTCGTTCAACAGCACGAAGTCGGACGGATCGCTCGCCGTTCCCCCGAAGAGCGCCTCGGCCTCGGGGTGGTCGGCCAGACCGGTCACGGTCAACCCGGGAACGTCCCCGGAGCGGGACGAGGTGACCAGCGTGCCGTCGACGGTGACCACCAGGCCGGCCCGGGGCCCCAGGTCGCCGACCAGCGTCCGCACCAGCTCCGGCGGAGCCGCAGCCGGCGGCACCACCGGCGCGTCCGGCGTCCCGACCCGATAGCGGTCGAGGTCGAGCTGGTCGATGCGGCTGTAGCGCCACACCTCCTCCTTCTCGGTCGGAAGGGGGGCGGCGGAGAACCGCTCGGCCGCGGCGGACCGCCGCCGCTTCAGCCACACGGCCCCCGGCAGGGATGCGGCGTTCTCAGGGGTGAACGTGGTCAGGGTGTCGGGCCTCTCGCGCAACGAGGCCCGGAACGAGCCTCCCGGTCATTCTATCGCCCTCGCACGCCGCCCGATCAGGGGACCTACGCTGCCACCATGAGCGCTCACTCCGGTCCTGTCACGCCCTCCGTCGCATCGTTCGAGTCCGACGTGCTGTCGATCGAGATCGAGGGCCCGGTCGCCACGCTGTGGCTCGACCGACCCGAAAAACGCAACGCGATGGGACCCGCATTCTGGTCGGACCTGCCCCGGGCCATGGCGGCCATCGGCGCCGATCCCGAGCTCCGGGCGGTGGTGATCGCCGCCAAAGGCCCCCACTTCAGCGTGGGTCTCGACCTGGTGGCCATGTCCGGCCTGACCGGCCCCGCCCGTGAAGAGGACCCACCGCGCTCGCAGGCTGCCCGGGCCCGCACCGCCCGGGCCGAGGTGCTCCGCCTGCAGGCGTCGGTCACCACGGTCGCCGACTGCCACCTCCCGGTCATCGCCGCCATCCACGGCTACTGCATCGGAGGCGGGGTCGACCTGGCCGCGGCATGCGACATCCGACTGGCCAGCGCCGATGCGCTCCTCTCCGTCCGTGAGGCCAAGGTGGCCATCGTGGCCGACCTGGGGAGCCTGCAGCGGCTGCCCCGGATCATCGGCAAGGGCCACGTCGCCGAGCTGGCGTTCACCGGACGGGACATCACCGCGGCCCACGCCGCCGAGATCGGCCTGGTCAACCGGGTCTCGGCCGACCAACCGGCCGTGCTCGCCGACGCCCGGGCCCTGGCCGGCGAGATCGCCGCCAACTCCCCCCTCGCGGTGCAGGGCACCAAGGCGGTCCTCGCCGCCGGCGAAGGTCGGTCGGTGGCCGAGGGCCTCGACTACGTCGCCACCTGGAACGCCGCCTTCCTCGCGTCGGACGACCTCATCGAAGCGATGACCGCCTTCGTCGAGAAACGACCCGGCCGCTTCACCGGGAACTGACCGGTGGACGGTGACGGTGGCAACCGGACCTCGGTGCCCGGCCCGGGGGACCGAACCGCCGGCGCATTGGCCGGGATCACGGTGGTCGAGGCCGGGTTGCTCGTCCAAGGCCCGCAGGCCTCCGCCACGCTCGCCGAGTGGGGCGCCGACGTGATCAAGGTCGAGCTGCCCCGCTTCGGAGACCCGGCGCGCTGGCTGCCGATCGGCCCCGACGAGCCCCGCAGCGCCTACTTCGAAGCGTGCAACCGGGGGAAGCGCAGCATCGCCCTCGACCTGCGCCACCCGGGGGGACGCGCGGTGATGCTCGACCTGACCGCCCGGGCCGACGTGCTCATCACCAACTTCACCCCGGGCACCATGGAGGGATGGGGGCTCGGCTACGACGAGGTCTCGGCCCGGAACCCCGGCATCGTCTATGCCGCCGGCTCCACCTACGGCACCAGGGGCCCCGATGCCCACAAGCCGGGGGCCGACCTGTCCGGGCAGGCCGCCGGGGGGCTGGTGAGCACCATCGGCACCACCGGCGGTGACATGGGCCCGGTGGGAGCGACCCTCGCCGACCACATCGGCGCCCAGAACCTGGTGGCGGGCGTGCTGGCCGCTCTCGTCGCCCGTGAGCGCACGGGGGTCGGGCAAGTGGTGACCACCTCGCTGGTGGGCGGGCAGATCTGGGCGCAGGCGGCCGAGTACACGGCCTGCCTGATCACGGGCCGACCTGCTGGTCGGGCCGACCGCGGCCACCCGCTGGTCCCCACCCTCTACGGCATCTTCCCCACGGCGGACGGGGCGATCGCGCTGGTCGGGGTGGCGGGACGGGCACGCCGCCGGTTCTTCGAGGCGATCGGCCGTCCCGACCTGGACACACAGTTCGCACAGCCCCACTACTGGCCGCCCGACAAGGCGGCGCTGTATCCCCTCCTCGAACAGGTGTTCCGCACCGACGCCACGACCAGCTGGTGCCGTCGGCTCGAAGCGGCCGGGGTGCGCTGTGCTCCGGTCCGGGACCACGCCGAGGTGGTGGCCGACCCGGGAGCCTGGGACAACGGCTACCTGGTGGAGGCGGAGGGCCCGGGGGGCCCGGCCCCAGTGGTCGCCGTGCCGGTCGGCTTCAGCGGCACCCCGGGCCACCCGGACGGGTTCGTCCCGTCGCTCGGCGAGCACACCGATGAGATCCTCGCCGAGCTGGGCTACCCGCCGACCGCCGTCGAACAGCTGCGGCGCGACGGTGCCCTCTGAACGGCACTCGCCGCCCGTTCAACGCCCGCGTCGCCACCAACGATTGGAGGACTTCTCCTCTTTCGCCTCTTCCTTCTCGACCTCAGCGAGCACCTCGGGGCCGATCGTGTTCACGATCTCTTCGGCCTGTCCGAGCAACACGGCGGCGTCCGCATCCGGCACATCGGGCATCTCCTCCACCGGAGAATCGACCAGGGACCCCCGTGCCCACCCCTGGTCCGCCAGCCGGGGGGCATAGGCGGGGCAATCGTCGGGGCACTTCCAGGGAGCGTCGGGCGCCAGGTCGAGCACGCAGAACCGGGCCACCTCACCCGAGTCGTAGGTGCGGCTCTGGAAGTGCTTGCACTCTTCCTTCATCGACATGCGGGTTCCTTCATCGGTGGGCAAGCACGGCTCGGGAGCATGCACCATTGTGCCCGGTCCGGGTGACCGTCGCGGCTCGAGCCGGTCAGCCGACAGAGCCGGTCAGCCGACAGAGCCTTCCATCTGCAGCTCGATCAGCCGGCTCCATTCGACCGCGTACTCCATCGGCAGGGTCCGGGTGATCGGCTCGATGAACCCGTTGACGATCATCCCCATGGCCTGGGTCTCCGACAGGCCCCGGCTCATCAGGTAGAAGAGCTGGTCGTCCCCGACCTTGGAGACGGTCGCCTCGTGGCCGATCCGGGCGTCCCGCTCGGCCACCTCCATGTAGGGCTTGGTCTCCGAGACCGACGTGTCGTCGAGCAGAAGCGCGTCGCAGCGGACGAAGCTCTTGGCGTGCTTGGCGCCCTCGTCGACGTGGACCAGGCCGCGGTAGGTGGTGATGCCGGCATCCTTGGAGATCGACTTCGACACGATGGTCGAGGTGGTCTCCGGGGCGGCGTGCACCATCTTCGCCCCCGCGTCCTGGTGCTGGCCGGCCCCGGCATAGGCGACGGAGAGCACCTCACCCGACGCCTTCGGACCCATCAGGTACACCGAGGGGTATTTCATGGTGAGGCGCGACCCGATGTTGCCGTCGATCCACTCCACGTGCGCCTCGGCCTCGGCCCTCGCTCGCTTGGTCACCAGGTTGTAGACGTTGTTCGACCAGTTCTGGATGGTGGTGTACGTGATCCGAGCCCCTTCGAGGGCGACCAGCTCCACCACGGCCGAGTGCAGCGAGTCGGTGGTGTACACCGGAGCGGAGCACCCTTCCACGTAGTGCACCTGGGAACCGACGTCGGCGATGATCAGGGTCCGCTCGAACTGGCCCATGTTCTCCGCGTTGATCCGGAAGTAGGCCTGCAGTGGCTGGTCGACCACCACGCCCGGCGGCACGTAGATGAACGATCCACCGGACCAGACCGCCGAGTTCAGCGCAGCGAACTTGTTGTCGTTGGGGGGGATGATGGTACCGAAGTACCTGCGCACGAGATCGGGGTACTCGCGCACCGCGGTGTCCATGTCGCAGAAGAGCACACCCAGCGCCTCGAGATCCTCGCGGTTGCGGTGGAAGACCACCTCGGACTCGTACTGGGCGGTGACCCCCGCCAGGTACTTCCGTTCCGCCTCGGGGATGCCCAGTTTCTCGTAGGTGTCCTTGATCGCGTCGGGCAGGTCGCTCCACTCGTTGACCTGCTCGGACGTAGGCTTGATGTAGTAGTAGATGTCATCGAAGTCGAGGTCGGGCATGTTGACCGCGAACCACTCCGCCATGGGGCGGCGCTCGAACCGCTGCAGCGCCCGGAGCCTGAAGTCGAGCATCCACTGGGGCTCCTTCTTCATCGCCGACATTTCGCGCACGATCTCGACGTTCAAGCCCTTCTTCGGCTTGAAGACATAGAAGTCCTCGATGTCGGACCATCCGAGCTTGTACTTGCCGAGGTCGAGGTCGGTGGTGGTCATATGCGCTCCCTGCGTGCCGTCGGGTGATCCGGCTATTTCTCCTATCCAGATAGTAACAACTCGGCCGGCACCGGCGAACGGGCAGGCGCCGGTACGTGCCACGATGGGCCGATGCCAGATGTCCAGGGTACCGACCGCGACGAGCGCCGGGCCAACCGACCACCGGTCCCCGCCCGGCACCCGAAGGAGCTGCGTGCCCACGGCGACCTCCGGGTCGACGAGTGGTACTGGCTCCGCGACAAGGACGACCCGGAGGTGATCGCCCACCTCGAGGCCGAGAACGCGTACACGGAGTCCGAGACCGCCCGCACCCGGCCGCTCCGCGACCGCCTGTTCGACGAGATGGTGGCGCGGATCGAGGAGACCGATCTCTCGGTCCCGGCGCGCAAGGGTCCGTGGCTCTACTACGACCGGTCGCTCGAGGGTGCCAGCTACGCGATCCACTGCCGCAGGCCGGCAACGCCAGGGCCGGCAACGCCAGGGCCGGCGACGCCGGAGCGGGCCGGGGAGGGGGAAGGGCGAGCCGTCGACGAGCAGGTGCTCCTCGACGAGAACCCGCTGGCCGA
>DAHXOD010000085.1 GCA_027365055.1 bacterium | reverse complement strand
GCGGTCTTCCTCCCCGAGCTGGTCGTCGCCCGCCGATGCCAGGTCTTCGGCGACCTTGCGACGGAGGGACACCGCCAGTGGCATGGTCATGCGTCACCCCCGGAGGCGCTGACCAGACCGGAACGTGCCGGTTCGCCAGCAGAAGGAGCTTCCGGACGGCGACTGGGTCGATCACGCAGCTCGGGCGAGCCGGCGGAAGGAAGCGAGTCCGAAGCACCCGGGTGCGCCGGAACGCGCTCGGTGGTGCCGGCGAGATCACCGGCCAGGCGGCTGGCGGCAGCAACAAGGGCGGAGCGCGCCAAACGACGGGGTGATCCGGTGCCATCGGTGAGCACCGCGGCAGCGTCGGGATCGTAGGGAACCTCGGCGAGCACCGGGATCGACGCGAGACGCTCGATCTCCCGTGCCCGGTAGGGTCCGCGACCGACGACGACCAGGCCGATCCGGTCGGAACCCAGTTCGTTCAGGGCGCCTGCTCGGGCGTGGAGGTTCAACGCCGATGCCCCGTCGGCACCGACGACGATGCAGAAGTGGTCCGATCGTCGCAACATCCCGGCGAGTCCGACCTCGTCGGAGGGAGCCCGGCCGACATCCACGATCAGATCCCGGTCGGTCGCTTCCTCGCGGAGCAACCGCTCCACCCTGTCCTCGGACGCCGCCGACCACGATGCGTGCGCACCTCCGCTCGGAGCCACCAGGACATCGAGCCCACCGGGAAGCTGTTGCAGGTGGTCATCGAGAGACAGCTCGGTACCAGGCCGACGGGCCGCGGTGGCGAGCGAGTGCCAACCCCTGGTGGCCGACAGCCCGAACCGAGCGGACAGGGAACCACCGGCCGGGTCCCGTTCGACCACGACCACCCGCCGTGACTCCGGCCACGTCCCTCCGAGCAGGCAGGCCAGCGTGGTGACGCCGGGAGCACCCTTGAACGACGCCAGGGTCACCAGGGTCATGAGCCGGCTCCCGACGTTGGCACCAGCACCAGGCTGACCTGCCCGGCGGCGGCTGCGACGGAGACCGGCGCGGCCTGTGCGAGCGACACCTCGACCGACACCAGTTCGTTCGAGCTGCTGGACGAGTTGGGAGGCGGAATGGCTGCTGCCACCACCAGTGCGCTCGGGACGAGCACCCCGGTCGTGGCGACCTGGGATGTCCCATTCGCAGGTGCCGTGGCCGCCAGTGCCGAAGAGGCACCGGCGCCTGCGGCTCCGGCGCCGGACGTCGACGATGCCGTGGGAGGGACGGCCGCCCCCGGTGGCGCGGTCTGGACCACCATGACGTGCTCACCCGCCGACAGACCGGCGGAGGGGAGCTGCCCGTCCTTCAGCGCCACGCCGACCACGGCGTCACCGATCGGGATGGTCGAACCAGCGGTCACGTCCGCCATGGTCAGGAGCGTTCCGGGCACCAGAGCGACGGCGGCCACCCGGCCCACCACGTCGGCGGCGTGCGCCGCGCTCACCATAGCGACCGAGCCCGAGGTCGACACGGTGGCTTCGCCCAGGTCAGTAGCGGAGATCGTCTGTCCCTGGGGGACTGTTTGGACGACGGTGAGGACGGCCTGCTGGTGGCCTCCGTGGTTGGAGACCGCCACGAACCCGGCGATGCTCGCCACCACCAGACCGACTGAGGCCACGGCCAGAACCGGGCGTCGCACGCGCACCATGCTCGGGAGCCGAGGGGTGCTGGGTATGGATTCCTTGTTCCCGTTCGACGGGGCCACTCGCCCCAGAAGTGATGTCATGGTGCTCCCTCGGGGTTCGGGTGTTCGCCCTGTGATTTGCTCATCCGTTGACACTCTCGATCTGGAGTACTCGCAGAGGCGCGGTCGACGTCGTCTCCAGGCTCGGCAGCGCTCCACCCCCGGCAGCACCCCGTGACGTCCACGACACCTCCCAGACGATGGCGGCGGTGACGGTGTACGCGCCGTCGTTGGGATTGCCGTCGGTCGATGGCTGTCCGGCGGAACTGGTCGGAAACACATAGGAGCAGCCGGTCGACTGTGCCGATGGGGCCAACGCAGGCTGATAGACGGTCCCCGGACCGGCACACGACAGCACGCTGCCGTCGCCCATGGTCCACTGCACCGACACCGGGGTCGCCACCGCGATCGCCGTCACCGTTCCGACCGAGGCACTCACCGCATAGGGGTGCCAGATGGCAGCGTCGACCCACAACCACGTCGGGAGGTTGACCACCGCCCACGCCGACGGGTTGAAGGAGATCGACGGCGACGGGAGGTGCAGTGATCGCTCGGCGCGTAGCGCTACGGCGTAGGGGGCGACCGGGGGAGCCGCCGTCGGCGGCTTGCCCGTCGAGATCCACCGGGTATGGGTGGTGCTCGCTCCCGAGTGGTAGTAGCAGGTGATCGAGTACCAGCTGCCCGGAAGCGACGCCCCTGGGGGTGGTCCGAGCTCGTTGTTCAACTCGAGCACCGTGTCGATGCAGACCGGCGCTGTCCCGTTGCCCCCACCGGACGACCCGGGACCGCCGGGGACCGGCGCGCCGGACGAACCGCCGGAGGACGAGCCGGTCGACGCGCCCACGGTGACCGAGCCGCCGGGTCCATCACTGGCCCCTGCTCCCGCGAACGCTGGTGCCACCCGCACGACAGGCACGAGGAGTAGGACGACGATGCCGATCACTGCTCCCGCTACGAACCGGTGCACGCGCCCACCTGCACTCGCTGGTCCGACACCTTCCACCCGGTCGGCGTCCGGGCCATCGTCGAGGTCACCAGCTCGTAGTCGGGCTGGCCCAGGACCCCGGGCACCGGCTGTCCGGTGGCTGCGTAGTACACCAGCTCCTCATCGTGGATGCAGGAGACCACCGTGGCCGTGGTACCGGTCACCCCCGAGACCCGGGGCGTGCCGTAGTAGTCGGGTCCCCGGGCCAGCTCCCCGTGGCTCCGCATGGCCGCCAGCGCCGATTGCGCGCCTGGAAGTTGGGGCGGCACCATGGTGGCGGCCAGCCCCGGCGCTGACGGATCCGCGGTCAGCGCCGCGTCGTGGAAGGCCACCTGGGCCGCCAACCAGGCGGAGGCGATCTGGCCCGTGGCTCCCGTGGATCCGGATGCGGTGCCCGGAACCGTTCCGTGGTGGACACCCGAGCCCCGGGCGGCCGGTGCGCTCGCCGCGTGCGAAGCAGAACCTCCGCACGCGGCGAGCGCACACGAGGAGAGGCCAACAACGGACACGACCGCCGACCACCTCCGTCGGCTCCCGCGACGCGTCCCTGTTGTCCCCAACCGGCTCTGGTTCCCGCTCACCATGGAGGGGGGACCATAGAAGTCGCGCTTGCCCCTTGCAATAGAAAACTTCTCTGTTCCGCGACGGTGTATCGACCGTGTCGCGACGATACCTACACTCCTCGTGCAATGACCGGGACCGCGCCCTGTGACACATTCCATGACGCACACGGTGGACCCATCACCTTGCTCGCCGGCTGTACGGAAACCTTGCACAACAGCTCGGGGGACCATTCGACCAGTTCAGCGAGTCCCGATTGCTCGCTGCTCCTCGCCAACCCGGACCGGCACACTTCTGGGAGCGTCTCCCCTGCGGCGTCGGAGACATACGGCGTCGTCTACTCCATCGTCTGGCCAGGGGTCATACTTTTCGCGCCGCTATTGCAGTGGGACGGAAACGACTTTGGTGGGAATGAGGGCGACGGACCGTGTTCTCACCACCACATCAAGTCAACTTCGAAGACCCGGACCGACTCGAAGGAACGGTCGAACGGAGCACTGTCCCCGGCGGCCCGGTCCCCCCAGAGCCCCAGCCCGGCTGACGACCGAGCTATCGATCCGGTTCGAGCCAGGTCCGCTCGCTCGCCACCACCGAGAGCTCGGGCTGTGACCACACGAACCGCTCCACCGAATCCAACACCTCGGCCACATGCCCCGGTGACCCGGCCACCGCTGCGAATCCGAGCTCGGCTCGCTGCCACTGGTCGTGGTAGCCGACCTCGGCCGCCGCCACCCCGAAGCGGGACTTCGTTGTCTCGACCACGTGTTTCACTACCGCCCGCTTCGCCTTCAACGACGCGCTGCCGGCGATATGGATCTCGACCGACAGGGCGCAGACCTGGATCATCGTGCGACCCCGGCGTGAGGACCGGTGGGCAGGTTGGCCGTTGTCGTCCGCATTCCTGAATGGTCCCACGGGCGGCCGGATCGGACGGACATGATCCCTCTCGCCCCAGTAACGTCATCGCATGGATGAAGCCGTGACACCCCAGCTCCAGCCCGATCTTGGCGCTCTCTTCGACCGGCACATCGCCACCGAGTTCGTCGACAAAGACGCCACCGCCACCATGGCGACCATGTCGACGTCGCCGGTCCTCTACCACGTGCCGGTGGTGACCGGAGGCAGGGGACGGAAGGAAGTGGCCGATTTCTACCGCAACCATTTCATCCCGGCCTGGCCCGACGACGTCGAGATCGTCCCGCTGTCGAGGACCGTCGGCGACAACCGAGTGGTCGACGAGTTCGTGGTCCGGTTCACCCACACCAAGGTCATGGACTTCTGGCTCCCGGGCATCACCCCGACCGGGAGGGCGGTGTCCCTCCCCCATGTGGTGATCATGGGATTCGAAGGTGACCGGGTCGCGTACGAGCACGTCTACTGGGACCAGGCCTCGCTTCTGGTGCAGCTGGGACTGCTCGATCCGGGCCTGTTGCCGGTCACCGGCGCCGAACAGGCCGAGGGCCTGATCGACGAATCGGTCCCCATGAACCGCATCATCCAACACGCTCCGGCCTGAACCACCATCGCCGCCGATCCGAAGGGGACCCCGGCGCCGATGGAGGAAGACCGGTAGGTTGGCTTCGGTGGCAACGCGCAACAGCACCCTTCGCTCCCTCCGTCGGCGACCGGTGCCCGCCTGGTGGCTCGACGCCAAATTGGGGATCTTCGTCCACTGGACGATGGCCGCCGTCCCTGCCTACGCGCCGGTCGGCGACGACATGGGCACACTGATCAGCTCCCACGGTCGCGAGGCGTTCGCCTGGTCCCCGTACGTGGAGTGGTACGAGAACTCCATACGCTTCGCGGACAGCCCGGCAGCCCGGCATCACCGGGCCACCTACGGCAGCCGGTCCTATGCATCGTTCCGTGGTCCGTTCGAGGCAGGCATCGAGCAGTGGGATCCCGAGACCTGGGCCGGCCGCTTCGCCGCCACCGGCGCCCGCTACGTGGTGCTCGTCGCCAAGCACCACGACGGCTACTGCCTGTGGCCAACCCAGGTCGACAATCCGCGCCGCCCGGGCTGGCACAGCCGCCGCGATGTGGTGGGTGAACTGGCGGAGGCGGTTCGAGGGGCGGGTATGCGCTTCGGGCTCTACTACAGCGGCGGGCTCGACTGGACGTTCGACGACCGCCCCATCGGCTCGATCTCGGAGCTGATAGCGGCCGTGCCCCGTGGCAGCTACCCCTCCTACGCGGATGCTCAGGTCCGCGAGCTCATTGACCGATACCGCCCCAGCGTCCTCTGGAACGACATCGCCTGGCCGACCACCGGGTCGCGCCTGTGGCCACTGTTCCGGCACTACTACCAGGCGGTTCCCGACGGCGTGGTGAACGACCGATGGATGCCGTGGAACCCGGCCCTCTTCGCTGCTCGCTCGGAGCTCGTTCGCCGGGTGGCCGACGCCGGGATCGGAAGGCTCATGACCACAGCCGGCGGCCTTGTCCCGCCGGTTCCGCCGCACTTCGACGTGCGGACGCCGGAGTACGTCGCGTTCGATGCGGTCCAGCCAACGCCATGGGAGTGCGTGCGGGGCATGGACCGGAGCTTCGGATACAACGCTGCATCCCGAGCGGAAGACTTCGTGAGCCAGAGCGACCTGCTGTGGCTGTTGGCTGACATCGTCGCCAAGGGCGGCAACCTACTGCTCAACGTCGGACCACGCGGAGAGGACGGGACGATTCCCCAACCACAGGTCGACCGGCTCGGGTGGCTGGGTGACTGGGTCTGTCCCCACCGTCGAGCCATCCTGGACACCCGGCCATGGATCGACCCCGGCACCCAGACCGGAACGGGTGAGCCGGTACGCTTCACCGCCCGAGGGAACAGTGTCTTCGCGTTGATTCGCAGCCCGAGCGACACGGCGGTACTCGGTCAGGTGGGCACAACACCGACCACCTCGGTGACGACCGTGGCCGGCCGGGCCCTCGACTGGCGCGACACACCGGACGGGCTCTCCGTCGATCTTCCTCGCCGAGCTTCCGAGGCCGAGCCGGCCGTCGTGGTGCTGGAGCAGGTGGTAGCCCGGACCAGCTGAGCCACTCACCGCTCCGGGCACCTGACGGGGTGGCCGCCGCAGAGCCACGGCCACCCCGTCACGACCATGCCCACACGTTCAGGCGGCCAGAGCCGGGTTCCTCATGCCCGGTCCACCCGGTCCACCGGGTCCACCGGGTCCACCGATGCCTACGCGGGTGGCGGTCACGGTGGTGCCCGACGTGGTGCCGAAGACGACCACCTGCTCACCGACGGTCACGTTGGCCAGTGACGGCTTGGTGACCCCACGGTCTCGATAGGTGGTGGCCGAGGACACGTCGACGGTCACCGTCTTGTTGTTCGGACCGGTCAGGGTGAACGACGAAGTGCCGACCG
>DAHXOD010000084.1 GCA_027365055.1 bacterium | reverse complement strand
CCGGAGTCGCGATCCGCAGGCGTGGCGACCCCGGACCCGCCGTTCCCTGACCAGCCATCTCCGGACCCGCCGTTCCCTGACCAGCCACCGCCGGCCCCGAGCCGGCGTCCGCGCCGGAGGGACCCTCCGCCCGGTCCAGTCGGGCGTCCACGAACGACCCCAACGCCGCGAAGACGCGGCGGCTGGCATCGGCCCATGGCATCAGGATCGGGAACACGTGGAACATTCCCGGCTCCTCGAGTGCCACCAGGTCGACCTCCGCTGCCACCAGGTGGTCCACCAGCGCCCGGATCGGGTCCCGGAACATCTCGTCCCTCCCGTAGGCGACGAAGGTGGCGGGCCAGTCCGACACGTCTTGGTCGACGGCAGAGACCACCGGGTCGTTGCGACCGCGACGGCCCACATAGGACGCGGTGGGGATGTTCCACGGCAGGACGTCCTTGCCCGCGTTCGCCGAGATCGAGGGCTCGTCGAGCAGCAGGTCCACCTCGGGTGAGAGGAGGATCGCACCGGCGACCGGGGGACCTGATGCGCCGTCCAGGACGTAGAGAAGGGAGGCGGCCAGGCCGCCCCCGGCCGAGTCCCCGCCGAGGAAGAGGCGGTCGCGGCGAACACCCCGTCGGAGCAGGGCGTGAAAGACCGCGACTGCATCCTCGAGCCCGGCGGGGAACGGGAACTCCGGCGCCAGCCGGTAGTCGGGGACGAACACGTCGCAACGGGTGCTCCGGCAGAGCCAGGCGGTGAAGGCCGCGTACATCCGGGGGGAGGTGCCGACGTAGCCGCCGCCGTGGAGGTAGAGGATGGTCCCTCGCGGCGGTGCACCGCGAGGCCGGTACCAGACGCCCGGCACCCCGTCGATGCACTCCTCGGCCTGGTCGACATCGAGCACCCGCACCACCGGGGCCAGCACCACCCGGCAGAGGTCGTCGAGGATCAGTTCGATCGAGCGGAACTCGTCGATGGGCAGCGACGACGAGTACCCCATGAACGAACGGATCGTCTCTCGGGTCACCGCCACCCCGACGTTGTGCGCCGGTCCCCCTTCGCCCGCGAGCGGCCTCCGGAACGGCACCCGGGCCAGCGCGGCGCCGAGCTGGCCGGCCAGTGCCGCGACGTCGACCGCCGCGATCGGCCACGACGACCGCGCCACCCCGGGCCGACGGGCCATGACCATCGCTGCGGGCGCTCAGACCGGCTCGGCGGCCAGGGCCGCGCCCACCCGGAGCAGTTGCTCGGTGGCGCCGCCCAGGGTGAGCTCGATCTGCTTGGTCAGCAGGAAGCACCGGTGCAACGGGTAGTCGCGGTCGACCCCCACCCCGCCATGGAGGTGGACGGCGGCGTGCACCACCCGCTGGCCACCGTCCGCGGCCCAGAACTTGGCCACCGCCACCGCATCCTCGGCCGGCAGCCCCTCGGCGATCCGCCACACCGCCTGCCAGGCGCTGAGCCGGACCGCCTCGGCATCGACGTAAGCGTCGGCCGCCCGCTGTCCCACCGCCTGGAACGTGGCGATCGGTTTGCCGAACTGCTCCCGCCCCTTGGTGTACTCGGACACCAGGGCCAGCGCGGCCGAGACCACACCGGCCTCGGCGACCGCCAGCGCCGCGGTGCTGCGGAGGACCATCGATGCGACCACTGCCTCGCCGTCCCCGTCGGACCCCAGGTGGCCGTCCCCGTCCACCACCGCTCCGTCGAACGTGACGATGGCCTCGGGGCGCCCGGTGTTGGTGGTCTGGCGCTCGCGGGTGACCCCGGGTGCCGACAGGTCGACGACGAACACGGCCGGCGAACCGCTCGCCAGCCGGGCGGGCACCACGGCCAGGTCGGCCACCGTGCCCGAGGGCACCAGCACCTTGGCCCCAGAGAGACGCCAGCCACCCTCGAACGGCTCCGCGGTGACCGACGGGTGGGCCGGGTCGCCCCCCGGCTCGGCCAGTGCGGTGGTGATCACCGAATCACCGGACACCACCGCCGGGAGCCACCGCTCCCGCTGCGCCTCCGTCCCGAACTCTGCGATGGCCGCGGCGGCACCGGCGAGGACCTCGACCACCGGCACGTACGCGGCCGTGCGGCCCGCCGCCTCGATCACCAGGGCCGTCTCGACGAACCCGAGGCCGGCGCCTCCCACCTCCTCGGGCAGGGCGATCCCCAGCAGCCCCGCCCCGGCCAGCTCGGCCCAGAGCCGACGGTCGAATCGGTCGCCGTCCGGGTCGGCTTCGAGCTCGCGCAGGCGCTCGTGGGTGGCCAGGTCGGCGAAGATCCGGTCCGCCAGCTCGCGCACCGCCTCTTGCTCCTCGTCGAAGGAGAAATCCATCAGCTCGTCCTCTTCTCTCGTGGTGGACCGACGGCTCAGCGCAACGACCGGGGAAGGCCCAGGCCGAAGATGGCGATCAGGTCACGCTGGATCTCGTTGGTCCCGCCGCCGAAGGTGAGGATCACCAGGCTGCGGGCGTACATCTCGAGACGTCCGGCGAGGACCGCCCCGGGACTTCCCCGGGTCAGGTAGCCGGACTGGCCCACCACCTCCATCAGCAGCTTGAACGCTTCGAGGTAGAACTCGGTCCCGAACACCTTGATGGTGGAGGCATCGGCGACGTCGAGGTGGCCCTGGGTCGCGGTCCACGCCACCTTCCAGTTGATGAGCTTCAAGAACTCGAGGCGGGCGTGGATGCGGGCCAGGTGCACCTGGACCCACTCCTGGTCGATGACCCGGCGACCATCGTCGAGCTTGGTCGCCTGCGCCCAGCCCCGGACGTCAGCCAGCGCCCGCTCGATGATGCCCGGCGAGCACAGCGTCACCCGCTCGTGGTTGAGCTGGTTGGTGATGAGGGTCCAGCCGTTGTTCTCGCCGCCGACCAGGTTGGCGGCGGGCACCCGTACGTCCTCGTAGAACGTGTAATTGATGTTGTGACCGCCCAGCAGCTGCATGGGGACCACCTTGATCCCGGGGGTGTCCATCGGGACGATGAACATGGAGATCCCCTTGTGCTTGGAGACCTCGGGGTCGGTCCGGGTGGCCAGCCAGATGTAGTCGGCGTCCCCGGCCAGCGAGGTGAAGATCTTCTGCCCGTTGATCACGTACTCGTCGCCGTCCCGCACCGCACGGGTCTGGAGGGCGGCGAGGTCGGTACCGGCGTTGGGCTCGGTGTAGCCGATGCAGAAGTGGATGTCACCGGCGAGGATCCGCGGGAGGAAGTCGGCCTTCTGCTCAGCGGTGCCGAAGTCCATGATGGTCGGTCCCACCGTGTTGATGGTCAGCATCGGCACCGGCGCGCCGGCCCGCATCGACTCGTCGAAGAAGATGAACTGCTCGATCGCAGACCGGCCCTGACCCCCGTACTCCGTGGGCCAGCCGATGCCGAGCCAGCCGTCGGTGGCCATCTGCTTGACCACCCTGCGCATGTCGGGACCGATCCCCCCACCCGCCGCCAGCTGGGCCTCGACCTCGGGAGTGAGCAGGTCCGCGTAGTAGGCGCGCAGCTGGCGCTGGAGTGCCTGCTGCTCGTCGGTGTAGCCGATCTCCATCGGGCCCCCTCTTCCTGTCGTGTCCGAAGCCACAAAGCGGAACACGTTCTATTCCCCACGATACACGGGCACCGCGCCATCGGCGCGCCGGGGGCACCGCGCCATCGGCGCGCCGGCGTGGACGCCCGTCCCCGCGGGCGGATAGGGTGACCGGTCGACCGTCCCCCGTCCAGCGGGGCGCACGGACCGGCCCGACCGACCGACCCGACGTGGGGTCGGTGCCGACCCACCTGCGGTGACCGCCGCCGAGACCATCCAGGAGTTCCCATGCCCGAAGCAGTCATTGTCGCCACCGGACGCACCCCGATCGGCCGGGCCATGAAAGGTTCGTTGAAGGACTGCCGTCCCGACGACCTCGCCGCCCTGGCGGTACGCGAGGTCCTGGCCAAGCTCCCCCAGCTCGATCCGCAGAGCGTCGAGGACGTGATCATGGGCTCGGGTCAGCCCGGCGGCGAGGCCGGATACAACGTCGGCCGGGTGGCAGCCATCCTGGCCGGCCTCCCGGACGTGCCCGGAGTGACGGTCAACCGGTACTGCTCGTCGTCCCTCCAGACCATCCGCATGGCCGCCCACGCCATCCGGGCCGGCGAGGGCGACGTGTTCGTAGCCGCCGGTGTCGAGTCGGTGAGCAGCTACCGCAACGGGGCCGCCGACACCGGTCCCCACAACCCGCTCTTCGCCGACGGCGAAGCCCGTACCGCGGCGCGCAGCGCGGCGACCACCGATCCGTGGACCCCTCCGGCCGGACTGCCCGACGTCTACATCGCCATGGGCCAGACCGCGGAGAACGTCGCCGAGCTCAAGCAGGTCAGCCGCCACGACCAGGACGAGTTCGCGGTCCAGTCCCAGCAGCGGGCGGTCGCCGCCCAGGAGTCGGGCTTCTTCGAACGCGAGATTATTCCGGTCACCACGCCGGACGGCACCGTCGTGACCAAGGATGACGGGCCCCGTCCCGGAACCACGCTCGAGGCGCTGGCCGGCCTCAACCCGGTGTTCCGGGAGGGTGGCACCGTCACGGCCGGTAACGCCTGCCCGCTCAACGACGGTGCCGCCGCGGTCGTGCTGATGAGCGATACGCGGGCTCGCGAGCTCGGCATCACTCCCCTGGCCCGGGTGGTGGCGAGTGGTGTCACCGGGCTCAATCCCGAGATCATGGGCCTCGGCCCGGTCGAGGCGATCCGTCAGGTACTGCAGCGGGCCGCCATGACCATCGACGACATCGACCTGGTCGAGATCAACGAGGCGTTCGCCGCCCAGATCGTGCCATCGGCACGAGAGCTGGGGATCAGCTACGACAAGCTGAACGTTCGTGGCGGCGCCATCGCCCTCGGCCACCCCTTCGGGCAGACCGGCGCCCGCATCATGACCACCCTGCTCAACGCCCTGGAGGACACGGACACCACGTTCGGCCTCGAGTCGATGTGCGTCGGCGGTGGTCAGGGCATGGCCATGATCGTGGAGCGCCTGTCGTAACCGGCACGGGGCCCGACCGGCCGCGGCCGGGAGCAGGGCTCAGCCGGCCGGTCTCCCGGCGGCGAGCGCAACGGACGGCTCGTCGTCGCCGGCCTGCAACTGGTCGGTGAGCGCTTCGAGCGCTGCCAGCGCACCTCTGAGCACCTGGCGATCACCCGGTGGCAGCCGGTTCAGTGCGGCCCGCAGCATGAGCGTTCCCCGGGCCCGGATCTCGGTGAGCAGGGCATCCCCCTCGGGGCTGACCCGCACCAGGCTGGCGCGACCGTCCTCCGGGTCGGCCACCCGCTCGATCAGGCCCATGTGGACCAGGCCGTCGATCAACCGGCTGATGGTGGCCGGTGACATCCCTTCCGCGTCGGCCAACGCGCCCACGCGCAACGGGCCGCACTGCTCCACCCTCGCCAGCACCGACGATTGCGACGCGGTCAGCTCGTGACCCGAGCGCGCCCGGATCTGGCGCAGTAAGCGGACCAGCACCACCCGGAACTCGGATGCCTCACCCACGCCGATCTCTTCGGTCACCACCTGCATCCCCCCGGCTCGATCGGCCCCCAAACAGACCGGCGCCATGCTAGCCAGCATGCCCCCGACTTCCATTTAGTTGACCTCATACAACTAGTGTGGCACACTGGGTGCCGGTGGGCAACCATCCCGCCGTCCGAAGGAGAGCACCGACGAGATGACCGCCACCGACATGACGCCCGCCGCACCCGTCGCAGCCCGTCCCGACCGCTACAAGTGGATCGCGCTGACCAACACCACCATCGGGATGCTCATGGCCACCATCAACGGGTCCATCCTGTTGATCGCCCTCCCCAACATCTTCCGGGGGATCAAGCTCGACCCGCTGGCCCCGGCCAACACGTCCTACTTCCTGTGGATCCTGATGGGGTTCCTCCTGGTCACCTCGGTCCTGGTGGTGAGCTTCGGAAGGATCGGCGACATGTACGGGCGAGTCCGCATGTACACGCTCGGGTTCGCCATCTTCACCGTCTTCTCCGTCCTGCTGGCGGTCACCTGGATGTCCGGGCCCGGCGCCGCCCTCTGGATCATCATCATGCGGGTGGGCCAGGGCGTGGGGGGTGCCTTCATCTTCGCCAACTCCAGCGCCATCATCACCGACGCCTTTCCCGCCGACGAACGGGGCTTCGCCCTCGGGATCAACGGGGTGGCCGCGATCGGGGGTTCCTTCCTCGGACTGCTGATCGGCGGTCTGCTCGCCCCGATCGAGTGGCGCCTGGTCTTTCTGGTGTCGGTCCCGTTCGGACTGTTCGGGACGGTGTGGGCCTATACCAAACTGCGCGACAACGGCGTGCGGATCAAGGCGAGCATCGACTGGATCGGCAACATCAGCTTCGCGGTCGGCCTGGTGGCCGTCCTCACCGGCATCGTCTACGGACTCCAGCCCTACGGTGGCCACACCATGGGGTGGACCAGCCCGTTCGTCCTCGCCTGCCTGATCGGCGGCGTGCTCATCCTCGCCGCCTTCGTCGTCATCGAGACCCGGGTCGAGGACCCGATGTTCCAGCTCCACCTGTTCAAGAACCGGGCGTTCGCCATGGGCAACCTGGCCGCCCTCCTCGGAGCCCTCGCCCGGGGCGGGCTGCAGTTTATGCTCATCATCTGGCTCCAGGGGATCTGGCTCCCCCAGCACGGCTACTCGTTCGAGCGGACACCGCTGTGGGCCGGCATCTACATGATCCCCCTCACCGTCGGGTTCTT
>DAHXOD010000083.1 GCA_027365055.1 bacterium | reverse complement strand
CCTCCGCTCGGCCACACGGGCGAGCCAGCGTCTCACCGGGCATCCGCACACGGGGTTCGACGCCCGGCTCGAGCTCGCTCTCGTCCGGTTGCGGTCGTTCCGGCTGGGCTGGCCACGCATCGGAGCGGTGGTCGGGTGGGCACTGGCCACCTGGGCGTTCGACTGCGCCTGCCTGGCGCTCTCCTTCCTCGCGGTGCATGCACCCATCCCGTGGAGGGGACTCCTGCTGGCCTACGGGCTGGCCCAGCTCGCGGCGGTGCTGCCGATCACCCCGGGCGGTCTCGGGATCGTCGAGGGCAGCCTGGCCGCCGTGGTCATCGCCTTCGGAGGTGTGCGGGCCCCGACGGTGGCCGCGGTGCTCGTCTACCGGATCATCAGCTTCTGGATCGCGCTACCGGTGGGGTGGACGGCGTGGGCGGTGCTGGTCCACCGAGGCCGCGCTTCCCACCAGCGTGGCGATCAAAGGAGCCCTGAGGACATGGAGGCCGACGACGACCGTCGTGTTCCGGGGTCCCTCGACGACGGAACCAGCCCGCCGGGGGCGCACGAAGCGGACCGCCGGCTCGCCACCCCGCCGGGTGCTAGCGGTTGACCGTGCCCATGTCGGCATAGCGGTCGCCGGCCGGCGGCTCGACGTTCTCGTCGAGCCAGGCGACATCGTCCGCCGTCAGATCCACGTCTGCGGCCGCAAGGTTCTCCTCGAGGTAGGTGCGCCGCTTGGTGCCCGGGATCGGCACCACGTCATCGCCGCGACTCAGGACCCAGGCCAGCGCGATCTGACCGGCCGTGCATCCCTTGTCGGATGCGAGCCGCTCCACGCCGCCCACCAGTGCGAGGTTCCGATCGAAGTTCCCGATCGCGAACCGTGGATACCGCTCCGCCCTCGAGTCTCCCTCGGGGAAGTCGGAGAGGCTCCGATAGGCGCCGGTGAGGACGCCGCGACCCAGTGGGCTGTAGGCGACGAACCCGATGCCCAGCTCGCGGACGGTCGGAAGGACCTCCGCCTCGACGTCCCGGCTGAACAGGCTGTACTCGGTCTGCAGGGCCGTGATCGGGTGGACGGCATGCGCTCGCCGGAGCGTCGCCGGGGCCGCCTCGGACAACCCCAGGAAACGGACCTTTCCCGCCTCGACCAGCTCGGCCATGGCGCCCACGGTGTCTTCGATCGGCACCTCGGGATCGACGCGGTGCTGGTAGTAGAGGTCGATGTGATCGAACCCGAGACGGGCCAGTGACGCGTCGCACGCCGAGCGCACGTAATCAGGACGCCCGTTGATCCCCACCCACGATCCGTCATCGTGGCGCTCGTTGCCGAACTTGGTCGCCACGACCACCTCGTCGCGCCGGCCGGCGACGGCACGCCCCACCAGGCGCTCGTTGGTGAACGGACCGTACATGTCCGCGGTGTCGAGGAACGTGCAGCCGAGCTCGATGGCCCGGTGGATGGTGGCGACCGACTCGCTGTCGTCACCGGCTCCGTAGAACTCGGACATGCCCATGCAGCCGAGGCCCAGGGCGGAGACGGTCAGGGATCCAAGTCGACGAGTCTGCACGTGACCAACCTACCGGTCACGACCCGAACTACCGCTCGCGGTGCGCGGAGATGGCGGACTCGACCTCGTGCAGCGCCGCGGCGGCCTGGTCGGAGGCGCCACGGATCGACCAGGTGCCGATGGCGCGGATCTGGACCGGGGCACCGTGGTGCTTGACCACCACCAGGTCATGGGAGCCGGCGCTTGGCTCCGTGTGCGCGAACGAAGCGACCAGGCCGACCAGCCACCACACCAACACCCCGAAGAAGCCACCACCGATGAACCGTTCCCACGCGCCGCCGGGGGCGGGTCTGCCCTTCTCCACCAGGGCTGCTCCCGACAGGTCGGCGAGAGCCAGCCGGTGCCTCGCGAACCCCCACGTCGACTCGAGCGCCGTCGGGTGGATCTCGAGACGGGCGTTGATGCGCCCGAGCCCGGCGGCCACGGACAGCAACCCCAGCAGTCCGACCGCCAGAGCGAGCGGGAGCCCCCGGGGCGCTGCGACCCGCAGTCCCACGACGACACCGGCCCCGACCACGAGGAGGCCGATGACCAGGTCGACAACCGTTGACACCAGCACCGCCCGAGTGCGGAAGGTGCGGACGGCGATCGGCGGGCGGCCGTCCGGATGCGTCCCGGTGGCCGCGGCCATGGGGCCGACCACTGCGGGCGCGGAGTCCGCGAGCGACGGGAACCCGGACCGTGCAGGGCCGGCACCGGCACCGGCCAGTGGAGCGGACCCGACAGCCGTGGGATCGGGACCCGGATGGAGATCAGGTGGGTACCAGTTCCCGTCGGATGCCAGCCACCGTCCCGAACGAGAGTCCGCCCCTTCCCCCATCGCTCCCACCCTCGACCGCCCCACCCTCGACCGCCCAGGTCACCCGTCCCGGTCCGGCCAGCCCGGGGTGTCGCCAGATCGCGGCGCCGGGCGGGCCCGGCGATGCGAGACGGACAGACGAGCGGGCGGCGAGCGACCGTTCAGCCCGCGGTCCCCGCCAACCGGTGCAGCCAGCCGGTGAGCTCGGAAGCCGTGAGCGCACCCAGGTGGTGCCCGATGACGACGCCCGACTCGTTGATGAAGAACGTGTTGGGCTCGCCGTTCAGGCCGTAGAGCACCGAGGTGACCCTCAAGGTGGTGTCCGCTCCCACCGGGTAGGTGATGCCCGCCTGGCGCACGAACGGCACCGCCGCGGATGCCTGGTCGGCGACGTCGACCCCGACGAACTGGACGGGCGAGCCGCGGGCCTGGAGCGCACGGGCGGTCCGTGCCAGCAGGGGCGTCTCCGCCCGGCACGGGATGCACCACGACGCGAAGAAGTTCAGGACGACCGGCCGGTGACGGGCCTTCCCCAACGCGTCGAGGTGCACCGGCGGAAGGGGGGTCGTCGGGGAAGACAGCAGGTTGGGAAGGGTGAAGTCGGGAGCGGCGCTCCCGACACCGATGACCGCCGACTGCCCGGTGGCCGTGGTCGCGGCCGGCTTGAGCACCAGGAACAGGAGCACCGCCAGCACGGCGGCGATCGCCACGCCGATCAGCAGCGAACGGGCTCGTCGGGGCGCCGAGCCGGCGGGCAGGTGCGTCGGGGCCGTGCTGTGCTCGTCCGCCACGGCCGTTCAGTGCCTGATCAGCACGTCGACCGCCATTGCCACGAACAACACGGTGAGGTAGGTGATCGAGTAGCTGAACAGCCGCATGGACGCCTTGGCACTGGCCTGCGTCCAGAGCCTGACTGCCATGGCGAGGAACCCGGCACCGAGGACGAGAGCACACACCGTGTAGAGCAGGCCGAGGTGGGCCACGACCGCCAACAGCAACGACACCCCGACCAACAGCACGGAGTAGACGAGTATCTCCGTCGCCGTCCGCCTGAAGCTGGCCACGGAGGGGAGCATCGGCACCTTCGCCGCGCTGTAGTCGTCCCGGTATTTGACCGCGAGCGCCCAGAAGTGAGGCGGTGTCCAGATGAAGATGATGGCGAAGAGCACCACCGGGGTCCACGACAGGCTGTCGGTCACCGCGGCCCATCCGACCAGGACCGGGACTGCGCCGGCGGCGCCGCCGATCACGATGTTCTGGCTGCTGGTCCGCTTGAGCCAGAGTGTGTAGACGAAGACGTAGAAGAGCGTGGCGGAGACCGCGAGCACGGCGGACAGCACGTTCACCAGCAACGCCAGCTCGACGAACGCAGCCACCTCGAGAGCGATGGCGAACACCAGCGCACTGCGTGGGGTGACCGCGCCGGTCACCAGGGGCCGGTTGCGGGTGCGGTGCATCACCTTGTCGATGTCACGGTCGACCACCATATTGATGGCGTTGGCTCCACCGGCGGCCAGCGCCCCGCCCACCAGGGTCGCGACGATCAGGCCGACCGGTGGCCATCCCCGCTGGGCCACCACCATGGTGGGAAGCGTGGTGACCAGCAGCAGCTCGATGATGCGCGGCTTGGTGAGGGCGAGATAGGCGCCGACCCGTGCCCATCCGGACCGGACGCCCGATCGAGCGCCCGACAGGGCGACAGCAGGTGTCGACATAACCCGCCCACACTACGACGCCGGCCCCGTCCCGGACAATGCGGCGTCCGGACCGACCGGCGTCCGGACCGACCGGCGCCCTCGATGGGCGGACCGCTCGGTCGGCCGATACCATCGCGGGACGGTGCCCTCCCTGCAGATCGGTCCCCGCGCCTTCCTCCGGCTCTGCCAGGTCACCCTGGCGGTGACGCTGGCCAATATCGTCTCCGGTGCTGCGGTCCGCCTGTCCGACTCAGGTCTCGGGTGCCCCGACTGGCCCACGTGCTCGCAGAGCCACCTGACGCCCGCCCTGCGGTTCCATCCCCTGATCGAATTCGGGAACCGGATGGTGGTCGTGGTGCTGGTGGTCGCCTGCGGGGCCACCGTCGTCGCGTCGCTGCTCCGCTCGCCCCGGCGACGGGATCTGGTCTGGCTCTCCGCCGGGTTGGTGGGAGGAGTCCTGGGCGAGGCGGTGATCGGGGCGTTCGTGGTGTACACCAAGCTCAACCCGTACGTGGTGGCCACCCACTTCCTGGTCGGGATGGCACTGCTGGCCGTCGTGGTCGTGCTGACCCTCCGGGCGGGGCACGGGCCGGGTCGGGGCCGGGTCGCGGTCTCCCCGGGGTGCCTCCGGGCGGGTCGGGCGCTCGTCGCGATGGTTGTGGTCGTGCTGGCTGCCGGTTCCGCCACCACCGGTACGGGTCCGCACGCCGGGGGCAAAGGAGCCAAGCGGATTCCCTTCAGCCTCGAGGACATGGCCCGGATCCACGCCGAGATCGTGATCACCACCGTGCTGGTGCTCCTTGTCCTCCTGTGGCTGCTGTGGCGCACCGACGCCCCCGCCGCCGTGCAGAACGCCGGTCGCATGCTGTTGGCGGTGATGCTCGTGCAGGGAGCGATTGGCTACACCCAGTTCTTCACCCATCTCCCGGCGCTCCTGGTGGGGGTCCATGTGTTCGGCGCGGCCGTCGTCTGGTCGACGGTGCTCTGGTTCCACCACCGGCTCTCGACCCACCTGCCCGAGACGGTTCCCGGGACGGGCTCGGTCGGGACGGGCTCGGAGCCCTCTGCGAACAGCGTTCCGCAGCTCGCACCCTCGGCGACCAGCGGTTCGCGGCCATGATCGACGAGCGCACCCTCCGGGGAGCCGGACTGTCCCGGCGCACCGTGGTCACCCGGGTCCGTGACGTCCAGACTGTGCCCCTCGAGGAGCTGCGGACCGACGAGCAGACCTCGACCTCGCCGGACAGGCCCTGGTTGGTGATCGTGTGGAACGACCCGATCAACCTGATGTCGTTCGTGACCTTCGTCTTTCAGAAGCTGTTCGGCTACTCGAAGGAGAAGGCCACGAAGCTGATGATGGACGTCCACGTGAAGGGCCGGGCGGTCGTGTCCTCGGGCACCCGGGAGCGGGCCGAACTCGACGTGTACCGACTCCACGAGTACGGCCTGTGGGCCACGATGGAGCAGTCGGGATGACGGAAGCCATCACCGGAGCCGTGGCCGTCACCGGAGCCGTGATCGGGGCCGTGATCGGGACCGGGACCGGGACCGCCATTCAGGCAGCCGTCTGATGGCGTTCGCCACTCCGTTCCGCCGACGCCGGGACGGCCGGTACACCGTGCGGCTCAACGCCAATGTCCGGACCGTGCTGGCGGCTATCGCCGGGCAGGTGTTGCCCATGGTCGACTCGGACGACGCGGCGACCACCCGGTTGTTCCCCCCCGCGTACATCGAGGAGGGTCGTGCGGGCGAGGAGGAGGCCTACCGGTCGTTGGTCGACAGCGCCCTGCGAGGGCACCACCACCAGGCGTTCGACACGCTGGTCGCCACCGCCTCCGCGGAATCCCTCAGCTCGGCCGAGCTCGACGACTGGCTGTCCGCGGTCAACTCCATGCGCCTGGTCATCGGTACCCGCCTCGACGTGAGCGAGGGGATGGATCCGCCGCCGCCGGGCGATCCCCACGAACCCGAGTACGCCGTCTACGAATTGCTCGGGGTGGTGCAGTCATCCATCGTGGACGCTCTGGCCACCGAGCTGCCGGACGAGGGGACCGTTGAGGGAACACTTTGAGGA
This sequence comes from bacterium, assembly GCA_027365055.1. GTDB lineage: Bacteria > Actinomycetota > Acidimicrobiia > Acidimicrobiales > RAAP-2 > DASZIT01. The sequence goes on along the minus strand of DAHXOD010000083.1, from coordinate 789 downwards.
ACTGCTAGCCTCCTGTAGCCCGGATCGGGTTCGAGCCCCCATCGTCTAGCGGCCGAGGACGCCGCCCTTTCAAGGCGGTAACACGGGTTCGAATCCCGTTGGGGGTGCGGTAACACCCCAGCTCTTGCTGGTTGGGGACCTGTGGTGCAGCCTGGAGTGCACGCCGGCCTGTCAAGCCGGAGGTCGCGGGTTCAAATCCCGTCAGGTCCGCCACCTCGGTTCGCCGAGGCGAGGTCGGGTAGCTCAGTTGGTAGAGCGCGCGCCTGAAAAGCGCGAGGTCACCGGATCGACGCCGGTCCCGACCACCGGGAACATGCAGTTCAGCGCAGTGCAGGGCCGGGGTTGGCGTGGGCAGCTCCGGCGGCGTGCCAGATACGTGCCAGATCGGGCCGGTCCCCTTCCGGGAGGACGGGCTGTCGACGGCAGTCGACTGAGCGCCCCGGGGTTGCATGGGTGACGCCCGCCATGCTCATCGGCCACCCCGGCCGCACCGCACTTCGGCCGTCAACCGAGTCGATACTCAGGACCGAACCGGGCGGGCAACCTCCTCGAGCTCGTTGTGCTCGATGTTGAAGACGGAGAGTTCGTGATTCACGCAATGGTGCTGCGAGCGAGCACCCGAGTCGAATTGTTCGGAGACGAGAACCCATGACGAATCGGACCTACGGCAAGACCAAGAGCGGGAAGCCCATCGACGAGGCGATGCATTGATGCCGTCAATGAGCCATTTCCAGAAATTAAATGGCTTTGTATGCGGATTATCAACGCGAAATATCCGTATTCCAACGC
>DAHXOD010000082.1 GCA_027365055.1 bacterium | reverse complement strand
GGGCAGGTCCACCTTCGTCGCCGCCCACGGTTCTCCCCCGGTCGGGAAGCGGCTCGGACCGGCGAGCGAGAGCGCCAGGCGGGGCACCACCGCCACCACCCAGTGACCCAGGCGTCGCCTGGACTGCTGCCGCCTGGACTGCCGCCGCGGCGCCCCCGTCGGGCCATCCGCCGGCCTGGACGCAGACCCCGGGATCCTGGCCGACCGAGATGGAGTACGACGTCCCGGTCGCCAGGTCGGTGATGGGGAGTCCGGTGACGGCCAGCGTGCCACCCTCGCCGCCGAGGGCGGCGCCACACCCGGCGGCCCCCTGCGCTCCGTCGATGGTCAACGTCACGTCGGTCGCCCGTGCCGGGACCGTCCACGTCTGGAGCCCTCCGGTGTAATTGAAGACGACCGAGCACGACGTGCCGCCTGATGCCGCGGGGACGCAGGTCGGGACCGGTCCGGTGGTCGACGCACCTACCGGTGCAGCAGCTCCACCGGAGACCCCGGCCCCAAAGGTCAGCACCAGCGTTCCGGCCACTACTGACCCGACCTGAACCGCCCGAAATGCCAGCGATGAGGGAAGTCTCGTCGCCGAAGCGAACCGAACCCGGTCGGCCTTGCCGCGGCCCCCTCTGCTGTGGACCCTTCCCCCCTTGACCGTTCTGCGGTGGGATTCCGGTGCCCCTGCTCCCAGAGACTTGTGCATGCGTGCCCCGTTCTCCGCTTTCGTGACGTTGTGGCGCTGCAGAAGACACTATCCCTTCGTCGTTCGGAGTCCTTCGTCGTTCGGAGTCCCGATGTCATCCCTCGGACAGCCGGCGTGGTCCCACGGCGGTCGCCCGCCAGTAGGCCCGCTGCCACGGTGACGAGTCGGGAGCCACCGCCCGACCGACCACCAAGGCTCCGCCGACCTGCAGTCCCCCTACGCGCAACGCGGCCACCGCGCTCTGCACGCGGGCACCGGTGGTGAAGGTGTCGTCGACCACCAGCACGCAGGTACCCGGATCGATCCCTCCCTTCCTCGGCAGCGACGGAACGCTGAACCCTTGTCTCGATGCCACCAGGTGGTCGGTCGGTGCGGGCCCGGGAATCAGCAACGGTCGGTAGCGGCTGGCCAGTTCGGGCACGGCTTCGATCAACCGCTCGACCGGCGGCTTCCCGGAGCGCTGTGCTGACGGCACCGCGGTGACCAACGCCGGGGTGGAGTGGAGCCGGGACCACCACCGGGAACCGTCCCCGGCGAGCCAGTGGTCGACCAGTGTGGCAATGGCTGTCGTGCAGGCAGTGCGAGTCGTCGTGTCGGGAGCGTCCTTGTACCCCCGCAACAGGTAGTGCACGTCGTCTCCGACCTGGAACGAGGTGACGGCTCTCACGTTCACCAAGGGTTGCTGCAGCCGCCGGACCACGGATCGGCAACAGAAGCAGACCGAGCTGCCCGGCTGGGTCGGACCGCCGCACAGGCAGCAGATACCGAACGCTTCGGTGGCGGTGGGTGGGCTGCCAATGCGCACGGCACGGCGGTTTGTCCAGTCGGGAACTGCTTTCGGGTGAGCAGCCTGCATGGCGATCGGGCTTCCCCTCGAGCCGGACGTCGCCGGCGCTGCTTTGGCGGCGCTGAGGCGTCGCGAGTGGGCCCGGCCGGCAGCCGTGGCCACCGGGGAGCTCAAGAATCGGGCTCTGTTTCGGGCACTTCTGCTCGATGCAGCAGAAAGGTGCCGGTCGCCCGGCTGACCAGACGGTCCGCTGCATCGCGGACGGAGCCTTCTCCGTAGGCGACCTGCCGGGCCATCCGGACCACCTCGCCGCGCAGCCGGTACTGCTCACCGAGCAGCGCCGGTCGCATGGTTTCGATCTTCATCTCCAGCGTTGCTTTGGTACGGTCCCGACCCGCCAGCGCGGCGTTGATGGCGAAGTTCATCGCCGCATCGAGGAGCAGACCGTGGACCCCCGCCTGGACGATCCCGTGGGGGTTGCAGGCAGGCTTGGCGGGAACGAAGGTTCCGTCGACCCAACCCAGGTCTTCCCCGTCCACCCCGTAGCGGTCGAAGGATGCGCCCACCGTGCCGATGAGCTCCATCCCACCGTCGCCCAGCCAGCGGTCCATGTCCTTGACGTGGTGGCTCACGACACCGACCGTAGCGCCCTGGGTGGCGTCCCGTCGATGGGCGGGCGCTGGATTGCGGCCGGTCCGGCCGGTCCGGTTCGCTTGACGCCCGGGTCTGATCGCCTAAACTATTGACCGTGCAGTCAAGTTTTTGGTGACACGCCGATCAGCGGCAACACGCCGATCGTGTGCATCAGACCAATCGGGTGCATCAGACCAATCGAGAAGGAGGCTCCATCATGACCAATGCCGTGATCGTCGACGCGGTCCGCACCGCCGGAGGGAAGCGCAACGGGAAGCTGCGCAACTGGCACGCGGCCGATCTGGCCTCCGAGCCCCTCAAAGCACTCGTCGAGCGGAACGGGATCGACCCAGGCATGGTCGATGACGTGATCATGGGTTGTGTGATGCAGGTTGGCGAGCAGTCGCTCAATGTTGGTCGCAACGCCGCCCTGGCCGCAGGGTTCCCCGAGTCGGTGCCCGCCACCACCATCGACCGCCAGTGTGGATCGTCACAGCAGGCGGTCCACTTCGCGGCGCAGGGCGTGCTGGCCGGCGCCTACGACATGGCGATCGCCGGTGGAGTCGAAGTGATGACCCGGACGCCTATGGGGTCGTCGGTCGTGCGTGACCTCGGCTTTCCCTTCGGCCCTCGGGTGATGAGCCGGTACGCAGAGCGTGGGGGGCTGGTCAGCCAGGGTGAGGGTGCCGAGCTCATCGCCGACGAGTGGGGCATCACCCGCGAGGCGCTCGATGCCTTCTCCGTCCGATCCCACCAGCGTGCCGCCCAGGCCACCGCCGAGGGCCGTTTTGATCGCGAGATCATCCCGGTGGCGGTCAAAAACGACGACGGTGCCGACACCGACGAGCTGGTCACCGCCGACGAAGGCATCCGGCCGGACTCGTCTGTCGAGGTGCTCGCCAACCTGAAGCCCGCCTTCCGGCCTGAGAACGGCAGGATCACCGCCGGCAACAGCTCGCAGATCACCGACGGTGCATCTGCCGTGCTCATCATGAGCGAGGAGAAGGCGTCCGAGCTGGGGCTCACCCCGCGGGCCCGTCTCCACAGCTTCGCCGTCGTCGGCAGCGATCCGATCCGCATGCTGACCGGTCCGATCCCGGCCACCAGGATGGTCCTCGATCGCGCCAAGCTGACCCTCGATGACATCGACCTCATCGAGATCAACGAAGCCTTCGCCTCGGTGGTGCTGGCGTGGCAGAAGGAGCTGGGTGCCGACCTCGACAAGGTGAACGTGAACGGTGGGGCGATCGCACTCGGGCACCCTCTCGGTGCCTCCGGAGCCAAGCTGACCGGCACTCTGCTCAACGAGCTGGAGCGGACCGGCGGACGTTACGGCCTCCTCACCATGTGCGAAGGCGGCGGCATGGCGAACGCCACCATCATCGAGCGGCTCGGCTGATCCCGGCACCGGGTGGTCGACGCCGATCCGCAGCGCCTTCGAGAGTCTTGACTCGAACAACCGGCCCAGATGGGCCGGTTGTTCGAGTCACCGCCTCACGTCAGTGGTACTTGGTTGCCACCATCAGGCCGGCGAATACGGAGCCGATCGCACCCACCAGCCACCAGTTGTCAACCCCGCCGGGAAGCGCATTGGCGTAGTTGAGGATGATGATCAGCACCCCGAGGACGAACAGTCCGATGATCAGCCACCCCATCCAGCGGGGGCTGGTTTTTGTGTTCTTCGGGATCGGAGGGGTGTAGCGATCGTTGCCGACGGTCGTTGCCGACCGATGGGCCGTGGTGCGACCACCCGACGAACGACCCTTCTTCGACGCCTTCCCCGGACCGTTGCTGGTGCGTGTAGCCATGGACGGAAGGTTAGCCATCGAGCCGGTACGCTGTCGGAACCATGGCGGTCCGGGTGCTGGTCATCGACAACTACGACTCGTTCGTCTACAACCTGGTCCAAGAACTGGGCGAGCTCGGTGCCGTGCCAGTCGTGCATCGCAACGACCGGATCGACCTCGACGGGATCCGCGCCGCCTCCCCGGACGCAGTCCTGATCTCTCCAGGACCGGGTCGTCCAGACGGGGCCGGCATCACCCTGGCGGTCATCGACGGGTTGGCCGGAGAGGTGCCGATCCTCGGGGTCTGTCTCGGGCACCAAGCCATCGGCCAGGCGTTCGGTGGTGAGGTGGTCGCAGCACCCACCTTGATGCACGGAAAGACCTCACCGGTGCACCACGACGGGACCGGGCTGTTCCGCTCGCTGCCCGATCCCTTCGTCGCCACTCGGTACCACTCTCTCGTGGTCGAGCCCGCCACCCTCCCCGATGTCCTCGAAGTCACCGCCTCCACTGCGGACGGGGTCATCATGGGGCTTCGGCATCGCGAGTTCCCAGTGTGGGGCGTGCAGTTCCATCCCGAGTCCGTCCTCACCGCCGAAGGCCCGTCGCTGCTGGCGAACTTTCTCTCCGAAACGGAGTCCGTCCGGGCCTGATCGGTGGCCCTGGGTCGGAGTGCAGGGTGTGCCCGGCGCGCCGGGTCCGCAATTCAGTGCTTGCCGGGCAGCACCCCTGGGTTGGCGCCGGTCTTCGTGGGCGTGGTGGGCGTGGTGGGAACCGTGGTCGTCGTGGTCGTGGTCGTCGTCGACGTCGTCGACGTCGTCGTCGACGTGGTGGGTGGGGGCGATCCCTCTGATACCACGATGGCAACGGGGGTCCCTGGCGGCACGAGCGCTCCCGGTCCCGGGTTCGTCGCCAGGATGACGCCGGCCGGTTGCTGGGTCGAGTACTGGTTGGAGATGGCGCCGACGGTGAGACCCACCTGGCCGAGAAGCTGGCCAGCCTGGGCCTGACCCTGGCCGATCAGGGAGGGGACGGACACGTTGGTGGGACCGGACGACACGACCAGGGTCACGGTGCCACCCTGGTCGATGGTGGCGCCCGACGGGGGATTGGAGCTGATCACCTGGCCCTTGGTGAGCCCGTTGGTCTGGTACTTGACGGTGGGGTGCAGGCCGGCCTGTGCCAGCACCGCTTCTGCGGTCGACTGGTCGGTGCCGGTGATCCCTCTCGGTACCGTGGTCTTCGCCACCGGTGGGGTCGCGGCCACGGTCAGGTCCACCGTGTCGCCCTTCTTCACCAGGGTGCCACCGGCCGGGTTGGTGGCGACCACCGTGCCCGGCGTGGCGCTTGACGTGGTCCGGTTGGTCGTGCTCACGGTCAGACCGTCGGCGGTCAGGGTCCTTGTCGCCTGCGCGACCGGCTGGCCTACGAGATTGTTGGGCAGCGCGAACGAACTGGTACCACCCAGGTACCCGAGCTGGCGGGCGAGGAAGAATCCCACCACAGCCAGCACCACCAGCAAGGCGATCAGCACCACCACGTAGGTCCGAGTGCGATTGCGCTGGTTTTCGGGATCGTCGGGTCCTAGTCCCGCCACGTCGGTGCCGGGGGTCGCCGCGATGGCTTGGGTGGCGTTCACCCCTGTTACCGCGCCGATGGCCTGGGTGGCACCGACGGCGGCGAGCATGGCCGTGGTGTCGCTCATGGCCAGCACCGACCGACCCTCGTTGTAGCGCAGCAGGTCAGCGCGCAGCTCTTCGGCCGTGCCGTAGCGGTGGGCGGGGTCCTTGGCCATCGACTTGAGGATGATCGCCTCGAAGGTCGGGGGAACCGAGGGGTTGATCTCACGGGGGGCCGGCGGGCTGTCGCGTACGTGCTTGGACGCCACCGCGACCGGGGTGTCGCCCAGGAACGGCGCCCGACCGGTGACCATCTCGAACAGCACCACTCCCAGTGAGTAGATGTCGCTGCGGGCGTCGACCCCGATACCCTCCGCCTGCTCCGGCGAGAAGTAGGTGGCGGTGCCCATGACCGCGCCGGTCTGGGTGAGGCTCTCCTCGGTATTGATCGCCCGGGCGATGCCGAAGTCGGTGACCTTCACCTGACCTTCGTCGGTGATCAGCACGTTGCCGGGCTTCACGTCGCGGTGGATCACACCGTGGCGGTGGGCGTAGCCGAGTGCGGCGGCGACATGCGAGCCGATGTCCGCCGCTCGCTCCGCCGACAGTGGACCGGCCGTCTTCAGAATGGACGACAGGGGACGGCCGTCGATGAACTCCATCACGATGAAGTACGTGCCGGTGTCCTCCCCCCAGTCGAAGACCGGAACGATGTCGGGATGGGAGAGGTTGGCGGCGGCCTGCGCTTCACGACGGAAGCGTTCGACGAACGACCGGTCGACGGACAGCTCGGGAAACAGGACCTTGAGGGCGACCGGACGGTCGAGCAGCCGATCGTGCGCACGGTAGACCTCGGCCATCCCCCCTCGGGCGATGAGGTGGTTCAGCTCATAGCGCTCGGAGAACACGCGGGGTGCTTGGGTGGGGTCCATGTGGGTCAAAGCCTATGCCTGCATTCGTCGTCGTCCGGGGTTACCAGGCCCGGTGTGGTGGTTGGAATCCCACGTGGACAGGCGGCGCTCGGTAGGGGCGTGCCGCTACGCATGGACGAGACAGGGGTGCTGCCCGAGGTTCGCTCTCCTGAGCATTGCGTCCGCATCGGGTCAGCCGCCTCCCGGGCGTACCAAGGTCGTGGTGGTCGTGGTGGTCGTGGTCGTGGTGGGAACGGTGGCCGTCGGCGTCGTCAAACTGGCGTGCGCTGCGACCAGGTTCTTTACGTAGCTGTGCGCTGCGGCAAGTGAGGATGTCTGTACTCCGCTCTGGACATCTTTGAGGTAGTCGGAGGTGACATCGCCGGTGGTGACCCCGGTCCGATCCACGGCCACCGGGTGATACCAGAGCAATCCCCCCACCCTTCCCTGGTAGATGACCAACTCGTTTCCGTCGAGAGCAACGAAGTACGAGTTGGTGTCGTACCAGCGGAG
>DAHXOD010000081.1 GCA_027365055.1 bacterium | reverse complement strand
CCGAGGAGACCCACCGACCGTGACCGCCACCGCCCCGCCCCCGACCGCGGTCGGCTCGCCGGCGAGCTCCGGGGACCGCCTCCGGTGGTTTGCGCTCATCGTCGTCTGCCTCGGGATGTTCATGAACGCCCTGGACTCGTCGATCGTGAACGTGGCGCTCCCCGCCATCCAACGCGAGCTCCACTTCTCCCAGGCCAACCTGACCTGGGTGGTGGACGCCTACCTCATCACGTTCGGGAGCTTCCTCCTCATGGCCGGGCGCCTGGGCGACTTGGTCGGGCGCAAACGGGTGTTCCTCGTCGGCATCGTCGTGTTCACCCTCGCCTCGGCCATGTGCGGCCTCGCCCAGAGCCAGGCGCTGCTCATCGTGGGCCGCTTCGTCCAAGGACTGGGCGGAGCGCTCTCGTCGTCGGTGATCATCGCCATCATCGTCACCGAGTTCCCTCGGGCGGAGGAGCGGGCCAAGGCGATGAGCGCCTACATCTTCGTCGCCGTCGGCGGCGGTTCCATCGGGCTGCTGGTCGGCGGCATCCTCACCCAGGCGGTCAACTGGCACTGGATCTTCTTCATCAACGTCCCCATCGGCGTCGCCACGTTCGTCCTCGGCTGGCGCCTGATCTCCGAGAACGAAGGCATCGGCCTCAAGGGCGGTGTCGACGTGGCCGGATCCGTGCTGGTCACCGCGGCGCTGATGGTGGGCATCTACGCCATCGTCACCGCCACCCAGTTCGGCTGGGCCTCGGCCAACACTGCGCTCTTCGGGGGCATCTCGGTACTCCTCCTCGTCGCCTTCGTGGTGCTGGAGTCGAGGCTCACCAACCCGATCATGCCGCTGCGAATCCTCCGGATCCCCACCCTGTCCCGCTCCAGCGTCGTCCGCGGGTTCCTCAACACGGGCATGTTCACCACCTTCTTCCTCGGCGCCCTCTACCTCGAGCACGTGCTCGGCTACAGCCCCGTCGCCACCGGGCTCGCCTTTTTGCCGCTGTCACTGGTGATGGGCCTGCTCTCCACCGGCCTCACCGCCCGGCTCACCGCCCGCTTCGGCAACAAGCGCGTGCTGATCCCTGGAATGATGGCCGCCACCGTCGGGTTGCTCCTCCTCACCCGGGCCGGCCCCCATGCCTCCTACCTCACCGACCTGTTCCCCGCCTACGTGCTCCTCGGGCTCGGTGCCGGCACCTCGTTCATGCCGCTCCTGGCGATCGCCATGCGTGACGTACCCAAGGAGGACGCCGGGTTGGGCTCCGGGGTGGTGAACGTCTCGATGCAGGTGGCATCGGCCATCGGGCTGGCCGTCCTCGGCACGGTGGCCACAGAACGGACCCACACCCTGGTCGCGACGGGCCGCCCGCTCGCCGAAGCGCTCACCGGCGGATACCACCTCGCCTTCCTCATCGCCGCCGGGTCGGTGGCGGTCGGGACCGTCATCGCCATGGTGTTCCTCGACGACATTCGTGACGACGCCCCGCACCACACGGTCGACCGGGACGCAGAGCGCCTGCTCCAAGCAGAGAACGCCTCGGAACCACTCGCCACCTGAGCTCCCACGGTCGGGACACCGGACCAGTGGCCGGGCCGGGCCCGTTGGCCTCCCTCCGCCCCGATGCCATCACCGGGTGCGGCGAAGAAAATTCCGTCACAAACTATTCACGGATCGTTCATTCTGCTGTAACGTCACGGAAGGCCAGGAATTTCGAGTCCGTACGTGACATCACCGGGCCGGCAAAAGGGGGAATGGTGTTCAAGCTCACCAGTAAACGAGGTCTGGCGACCATGCTGCTCGCCGGCGGGCTGTTGGCCGCAGCCTGCGGATCCAGCAGCTCGTCATCGACCACGACCACATCCGGCTCGGGCTCGTCGTCGAGCCCGGCAACCGTCTCCGCGACGTCGTTCACCAACACCTTCTCGGCCATGGCCAAGCTGAAGAGCCTGGCCGCAGAGGGCAAGGGCAAGATCGCTGTCATCCTTCCGGATACGGTCTCCTCGGCCCGCTACACCGAATTCGACGCTCCGTACCTGGCCAAAGCGTTCAACACCGCAGGCCTGAGCTCGTCGCAGTACACCATCCAGAACGCACAGGGCAGTGACACCACCCAGCTCACCGACGCCCAGTCCGCCATCACCAACGGGGCCAGCGTGCTGGTGGTCGACCCGCTCGACTCCGGGGTCGGCACGTCCATCGAGACCTACGCCAAGGCCCACGGCGTGGCGGTCATCGACTACGACCGCCTGACGCTCGGTGGGAGCCGCCAGTACTACGTGAGCTTCAACAACGTGAAGGTGGGCACGCTCATCGGCCAGGGCCTCGTCTCGTGCGTGTCCAACTGGAAGGTGGCCAAGCCCGACGTGATCGTGATGAAGGGCTCACCCACCGACAACAACGCCACCCTCTTCGCCCAGGGTTACGACGCGGTGATCAACCCGCTGTTCGCCTCCGGTGCGTGGAAGAAAGCGGCCGCCCCGGCCGGTACCTGGCAACCGCCCAAGGCGGAGACCGAGTTCCAGCAGGCCTATACCGCCAATCCCGGGGTCAACGCGGTGCTCACGCCCAACGACGAGAACGCCGCCCCGATCATCACCTACCTGAAGACGCTGAACATCCCGGCCAAGACGTTCCCGGTCACCGGACAGGACGCCACCCTGGTGGGGATCCAGAACATCATCTCGGGCTACCAGTGCGGCACGGTGTACAAGCCGATCTACGAAGAGGCCCAGGCGGCCGCGGCACTCGCCCTCTACCTGCGGGCCGGCAAGACCGCCCCCAGCGGTCTGGTCAACGGGTCCACCACGGATACCGTGTCCCACGTGTCCGTGCCCTCGGTGCTGCTCACCCCGGAGTGGGTCACCCCGCAGACGGTGCAGTCGACGGTCATCGCCGACAACTTCATCCCCGCCGCCCAACTCTGCGCGGGCAGCTACGCCGCCAACTGCCGCACCTACGGCATCCACTGACCCGGATGCAACGGAACGAACCGATCTCTGATCGGCTCGCGTGAGCGTCGTCGCGGACACCAGCACCCCCGGCACTGCCGGGGGTGCTGGTCGTCCACTCCTCAGCTTGCGCGGCATCGCCAAACACTTCGGGGCGGTCCGGGCCCTCAACGGGGTCGACCTCGATGTCCCCGCCGGCCAGGTCACCGCGCTGGTGGGCGACAACGGGGCCGGCAAGTCCACCCTGATCAAGACCGTCTCGGGCATCTGGGCCCCGAGCGACGGGGTCATCTCGTGGGAGGGGCGGGCGGTCGAGGTCCACACGCCCCGTGAAGCCGACGCGCTCGGCATCGCCACCGTCTACCAAGACCTCGCCCTCTGCGACAACCTCGACATCGTCCAAAACATGTTCCTCGGCCACGAACGGCTCGGACGCCGGCTCCTCGACGAGGCGACGATGGAAAAGAAGGCCAAACAGACACTGGCCGACCTGTCGGTGACCACCGTCCAGTCGGTGCGCCAGCCGGTGGGGTCGCTCTCCGGTGGCCAGCGACAGTCGGTGGCCGTGGCCCGGGCAGTGATGCGCGACGCCAAGCTGGTGATCATGGACGAGCCGACCGCCGCCCTCGGCGTGTCCCAGACCGCCCAGGTGCTGGACCTCATCCACCGGCTCGGCGAACGGGGCATCGCCGTGCTGGTCGTCTCCCACAACCTGACCGACGTGTTCGAGGTGGCCGACCGCATCGCCGTGCTCTACCTCGGACGACTGGTCAGTTCGGGGCCGGCCGCCGAGTACGACACCCAACGCACCGTCGAACTGATCACCACCGGAACTGCGTCCGCCGCTCCGGCGGCTGGTTCCGGCAACCACACGGCCGAATCGAAGGGCTGAGCCGATGACCACCCAGCAGACCCCCTCTCCGGAGGGGACCCGGGATCCGGACCGTTCCGCCACGCAACGGTCTGCCTCGCCATCCACCGACCCGAACGATGGCGCCGTGTCCCTCGACCTCGCGGTCCAGGCCCCGGAGCTCAGCAATTCGGTCGGGGAGTACCTCCGCGCCTGGGCGAAGCGCCTCCGCAGCGGGGAGAGCGGCCTCCTCCCGGTGGTGGGCGGCCTCCTCATCCTCGGGATCATCTTCCAGGTCAAGAGCCACTACTTCCTGACCGCCGGGAACCTGACCAACCTCCTCGTCCAGGGCGCCGTGTTCGTGCTGCTGGGCATGGCCGAGATCTGGGTGCTCCTGCTCGGGGAGATCGACCTCTCCATCGGCTACGTCGCCGGCATCGGAGCGGTGGTCACCGCTATCCTCGCCGCGCCACCGGACAACTTCCCCTGGTGGGCTGCCATCATCGTCGCGATGGCGGTGACCGCCGCCATCGGTGCGCTCCAGGGGGCGCTGGTGATCCTGCTGGGGCTGCCTTCGTTCATCGTCACGCTCGCCGGTCTCCTCGGCTGGGAGGGCGTGCTCCTGTACCTGGTCAACGGCCACGGTACGGGCGGCACCATCCGCCTGTCCGACAGCGTTCTCTTGGATCTGTCGAACGGCAACCTCAGCCCGACGGCCAGCTGGGTGGTGATGATCATCGGGGTGGCGCTCTTCGCCGCGGTCACCCTCCTGCGCGACCGCCACCGGCGGGTCAGCGGGGTGGTTGCCCCGCCGATGGCGGTGAGCGTCGCCAAGGTCGTGCTGGTCGCCGTGGCCGGTGTCGGGCTGGTGCTGATCACCAACGTCAACCGGAGCGTGATCGGCAACCTCCGCGGCCTCCCCTACGTGGTGCTGATCATCCTGGGTTTCCTCGCCGCCTGGACCTTCGTGCTCGGCCGGACACGGTTCGGCCGCTACGTCTACGCCATCGGTGGCAACCCCGAAGCGACCCGGCGCTCCGGGGTGAGCCTGGGGTGGAACCGCCTGTGGGCGTTCACCCTGACCGGACTGACCGCCGGGGCCGCGGGTATCCTCTACGCCTCGCGGCTCGGTTCCATCTCCAACAACATCGACGGCGGCACCCTGGTCCTGTACGCGGTAGCGGCCGCGGTGATCGGTGGGACCAGCCTGTTCGGGGGACGTGGCCGAATGGTCCATGCCCTACTCGGTGGCCTGGTCATCGCCACCATCTACAACGGCATGGGGCTGATCGGCCTGGCCGCCGACTACCAGTACATGCTGACCGCCCTGGTGCTGCTGGCCGCGGTCACCGCCGACGCACTGGCGCGGCGGGGCCGGACCAAGACCTGAACCCTGTGGGTCGGCACTGTCGCCGGCAAATGGATAGCGTCGTTCCATGACGACCGCCGATACTCCCGCCGGTGCCGATGCCGGCGGTGGGCGAGGAGTAGGCGGTCCGGAGAGCCCCGGCGGCTCGGGCGGTTCCGACACCCAGGGTCCCCTCGCCGCGCTCGGGACGGCCCTCGGGAACCGGTCGGCGGAGATCGCCAACTCGATCGCCGAGCGGTGGGTGCACTCGGGCCGCGTCGGAGACACCGGTGTCGACCCCGACGTGCACAAGGAGATCTGCGAAACCACCGAGCTCGCCACCCACGCGGTGGCGCGCTACCTGATCACCAACCAGTCGCCCACCGCGGAACAGGCCGGAGCCATGTCGCGCAGCGGGAGGGCCCCGATCGAGGACCGACTGTCCCTGGCCGGACTCACCCGCCTCTACCTCTTCTGGCGCGACGCGACGGCCCGCGCCCTGGTCGAGGAGGCGACGCGGCTCGGCTCCCCCGCAGCGGTGACCGAGGAAGCACTCGACGTGGTGCGGGCCGGCGCTGACAGCGCCATGGTGGGCATGGCCAAGCAGTTCGACCGTGCCTACACCCAGCTACGCGCCCAGCTGGCGGAGGAACAGGACCGCCTGGCCTACCTGGCCCAGCACGATCCGTTGACCGGCCTGGCCAATCGCGCCCTACTTCTCGACGAGCTGAAACGAGGGCTCGAGCCCGATTCCCGCCGGAAGGGTGCGGTGCTCGGGGTCCTATTCGTCGACGTCGATCGCTTCAAGTCGGTCAACGACCATGCCGGGCACCCGGCGGGGGACGCGTTCCTGGCAGTGGTGGCCAACCGGTTGGGCCACGTCATCCGCCCGGGCGATCTCGCTGCCCGGATCGGGGGCGACGAGTTCGTGGTCCTCTGTCGCGACCTGGTCGACGGCGTGACCGGCGCCTCGACCGTGGCCGACCGGATCGTCTCCTCCTTGTCCGTCCCCGTGGTGGTCGACGGGAAGCGGTTGACCGCGTCCGCCAGCGTGGGCGTCACGGTGGCGTCGCCGGGCGACGACCCCGAAGCAGTCCTGGCGCGGGCCGACCAGGCGATGTACCGGGCCAAGAGCCTGGGTCGGGCCCGGTACGAGATCGTCCTGACCCCGACTGACCCCGACTGACCCCCGCTCAGGCGCCAAAGCGTGCCGAGGCGCCGGCATCGACGCTGAGGACCGTACCGGTGACGTGCCGGGCGCCCTCGGAGACCAGGTAGACCACGGCGGCCGTCACCTCTTCAGGCTCGAGCCACGGGATTCGCTGCGCATGGATGCCGGTCATCGTGTCGGCGATGTCGTCGGCAGTCGGATCCACCAGGTCGGGGCGCAGGAACCGGTAGAACGCGTCGTTGTGGATCATCGGGGTGGCAATGTTGCCGGGAGCGACCACGTTGACCGTCACCCCGCTTCCCGCCAGTTCGAGGGCCGCCGACTTGCACAAGCCGATGACACCCCACTTGGAAGCGGTATATGCCGGAATACCCGGCTGCGCGCTCCGCCCCATCATCGACGAGATGGCCACGATGCGCCCCGAGCGTTGAGACCGCATCACCGGGGCCGCCGCTCGCACGGCATTGAACACCCCGGTCAGGTTGATGTCGATCACGTCGGCCCATGACGCGGCATCGAGATCACAAATGGAGCCGATCGACGACACCCCGGCGTTGGCCACCATCACATCGACCGAGCCCAGTGCCTCTCGGGTCCGCTCCACCAGTTCCACCATGGCGTCGAGGTGGCGGACGTCGACCACCTCCGCCACACAGCGCCGGCCGGCCGCTTCGACCAGCGCCGCCGTCTCGGCCAGGTCGTC
>DAHXOD010000080.1 GCA_027365055.1 bacterium | reverse complement strand
TCGACGGTGAAAGGACCGCCGGCGCACCGGCCGGCGAGGCGTCGGGTGTGGGCGCGGCGTCGGAGCGAATCCTGGCCGGGGTGGGCCTCGCCGGGAGAGCGCACGAGCAGGCCAGCGCCATGTCCACCGGCTCGGCTCGGATGGTCGAGCTGGCTCGTGCCCTGGCGCTCGGGCCCAAGCTGATGTTGCTCGACGAGCCCGGTTCCGGCCTCGACGACGTGGAGTCGGCCGCGCTGGGCACCCTCCTGGCCAACCTGGCGGCGACGGGCATGGCGGTGCTGCTGGTCGAGCACGACATGGAGCTGGTGATGCGCATCTGCGACCGGATCCACGTCCTCGACTTCGGCGAAATCATCGCCAGCGGGACCCCGGCGGAGATCCGTTCCGACTCGGCGGTGCAGGCGGCCTACCTGGGTACCGGGTCGATCGCCGGAGCCGCCGGAGCCGCGCGGTGAGCACCCCGACTCCGGGCCGGGCCCCGGCCACCGGGCCGGCCACCGTCCCGTCCGGCCCGCCGCAGCTGACGGTCACCGGGCTCCACGCCGCCTACGGGCGGATCGAGGTGCTCCATGGTGTGGATCTGACCGTGGCACCGGGCAGCGTGTTCGCTCTGCTCGGTCCCAACGGGGGCGGCAAGTCGACTCTGCTGAAGGTCATCAGCGGGCAGCTGCGACCGACCGCCGGTTCGGTGCAGATCGGTGACCAGGCGGTGGGGCGGCGCTCGACCGAGCGCCTGGCCCGGGCCGGTCTCTGTGCTATCCCGGAGGGACGCGGCGTCTTCCCCAATTTGACCGTGCGCGAGAACCTCCGCATGTGGACGTACCGGGGGAGTCTCTCGATGAAGGGGGTGGAGGAGCGGACCTACGCAGCCTTCCCCCGCCTCTCCGAGCGGCGCAAGCAGCTCGCCGGCTCGATGTCCGGGGGTGAGCAGCAGATGCTGGCCATCTCACGGGCGCTGGTGACCGACCCGTCGGTGCTGCTCCTCGACGAGCTGTCGATGGGGCTCGCGCCGCTCGTCGTTGCCGAGCTCTACGAGCTGGTGGGGAACCTGGCCCGCCAAGGCATGACCATCCTTCTGGTGGAGCAGTTCGTCACCACCGCCCTGTCGGTTGCCACCCGGGCCGCCATCATGGTCCACGGCCGGATCGAGCAGGAGGGTGAGCCGCACCAGATGGCCGAAGCCGCCCTCGGTGCCTACCTGTCGGGCTGAGCGCGCCGGCCGGCGTCGTCGGCAGCCAGCTCGACGTCGATCGACCCCGAGGTGCCGATCTCGGTGGACAGCTCGGCCACCCCGCAGGCGTCGCGCAGGTCGTCGGCCACCCGGACCAGCGCCTCGATCCGCTCGACGGTGTCGACCACTCGCAGCCGGTCCACCCCGGAGCGCATGGAACGCTTGGCCGAGGTCTTCGCCCGCCTCACCGCGCCCAGCACCTCGGAGGCGACCTCGAGGGCCGTCTCGTCGGCCCCGGCGGTCGACGCGAATTCCCCCGCTTCCGGCCAGGGCGCCCGATGGATCGACCCGGCGTTCCACCACGACCAGACCTCTTCGGTCACGAACGGGAGGACGGGAGCGAAGAGCCGGAGCTGGACCGACAGCGCCTGGGCCAGCGCCGCCCTGGCCGAGGCCGCCGCCGGGTCGGCGGGGTCACCGTAGGAGCGGGTCTTGACCAGTTCGAGGTAGTCGTCGCAGAACCACCAGAAGAAGGACTCGGTCCGCTCCAGCGCTCGGGCGTAGTCGTAGCCCTCGAAGGCGGTGGTGGACTCGGCCACCACCGAGGCCAACCGGGCGCTCATGGCGCGGTCGAGTGGAGCGGAGACCGCTTCGAGGTCGGGGACGGCGAGGTGCCCGACCTCGTCTGCCAGCCGCCCGAGCGCGAAGCGCGAAGCGTTCAGCACTTTGATCGCCAGTCGCCGCCCGACCTTGATCTGCCCCTCGTCCACGGCGGTGTCGGTGCCGGGTCGTCCGCCGGCAGCCCAGTAGCGGACGGCGTCGGCCCCGTGCTGTTCGAGCAGCGGGAGTGGGGTGACGACGTTCCCTTTGGACTTGGACATCTTCTTCCGGTCGGGGTCGAGGACCCAGCCGGAGATGGCGGCGTTGCGCCACGGGAGGCATCGGTGCTCGAGCTCCGAGCGGACCACGGTGGAGAACAGCCAGGTACGGATGATGTCGTGGGCCTGAGGTCGCACGTCCATCGGGAAGACCCGCTCGAACAGGTCCGGGTCGTCCTCCCACCCACCGGCGATCTGAGGGGTGAGCGACGAGGTCGCCCAGGTGTCCATCACGTCGGGGTCGCCGACGAAGCCGCCGGGGACATTGCGTTGTGATTCGGTGTACCCGTCGGGGGCATCGGTCGACGGGTCGACCGGGAGGCGGTCCTCGGTGGCG
The DNA here is from genome assembly GCA_027365055.1 of bacterium. Taxonomy (GTDB): domain Bacteria; phylum Actinomycetota; class Acidimicrobiia; order Acidimicrobiales; family RAAP-2; genus DASZIT01. The sequence goes on along the minus strand of DAHXOD010000080.1, from coordinate 4,755 downwards.
GGGATCGGATGGTCGAAGTCGGCTTCGCCGTCGGCGCCCACCGGGTACCAAACCGGGAACGGAACCCCGAAGAAGCGTTGCCGGCTGATGTTCCAGTCACCGGTGAGGCCCTCCACCCAGGTGCGGTAGCGGTGGGCCATGTAGGGAGGGTGCCAGACCAGCTCGTCACCCCGCTCGAGGAGGCGGTCGCGCAGCCGGAGCGTACGGACGAACCACTGGCGCGAGGACACGATCTCGAGGGGGCGATCGCCCTTCTCGAAGAACTTCACCGGGTGGTTGATCGGCTTCGGCTCGCCGACCAGTGCTCCGGAACGGGTGAGCTGCTCGACGATGACCCCCTGGGCCTGTTTGACCGTGCGCCCGGCCAGCTCACCGTAGTGGACGGCCGCCCCGTCCGGCGTCGACGTCTCCCAGCCCGGGGTGTTCCACGTGACCGGGAGCAGTCGCCCGTCGCGTCCCACGATGGTCCGGGTGGGCAGGTGAAGCTCGCGCCACCACACCACGTCGGTCAGGTCGCCGAACGTGCAGATCATCGCGATCCCCGATCCCTTCTCGGGATCGGCGAGCGGGTGGGCCAGCACCGGCACGTGCACCCCGAAGAGCGGGGTGACGACGTCGGTCCCGAACAGGGGTCGGTACCGGTCGTCGTCGGGGTGGGCCACCAGCGCCACGCAGGCCGGGAGCAGCTCGGGACGGGTGGTCTCGATCTCGACCGGCGGTCCACCGCCGTCGGCCCGGGGGAAGGCGAGCCGGTGATAGGCGCCAGGGCGCTCTCGATCCTCGAGCTCGGCCTGGGAGACGGCGGTGCGGAAGTCGACGTCCCACAGGGTGGGCGCTGTCTGCTGGTAGGCGTCCCCGGCGGCTAGCTGCCGGAGGAACGCCCGCTGTGACACTCGCTGGGCCGCCGCACCGACCGTCGTGTAGGTGTGGGACCAGTCGACCGACAGCCCGAGCGTGCGCCAGAGGTGCTCGAAGGCCTGCTCGTCCTCGGCGGTCAGGCGGAGGCAGAGGGCCACGAAGTTGGGCCGGGACACCGCGACCGGGTCCTTGGGCGGGTCGTCGGGAGGGGTGAAGTCGGGGTCGTAGGGCAGGCCCGGGTCGCACCGGACGCCGAAGTAGTTCTGGACCCTCCGCTCGGTGGGGAGCCCGTTGTCGTCCCAGCCCATGGGGTAGAAGACCGATTTCCCCCGCATGCGCTGGAACCGGGCCACCGCGTCGGTGTGGGTGTAGGAGAACACGTGGCCGATGTGGAGGGAACCCGAGACGGTCGGAGGGGGGGTGTCCACGGAGAAGACTCGGTCCCGGTGGACGGAGCGGTCGAATGCGTAGGTGCCGTCGCGCTCCCAGCGCTCTGACCAGGCCGCCTCCAACCCCTCGAGCGCCGGGCGTTCGGGGATGCCGACCGGCCCGGTCGACCGCTGTCCCAGGTCGTTCGCGTCCGTGTCCATGATCGGGTTACCGTACCTTGCATGCTGCGGCTCCACGACACGGCCACCGGGCAGGTGGCCGACGTTGCCTACCGCACGCCGGGTGAGGCCTCGCTCTACGTCTGCGGCCCGACCGTCTACGACGCACCTCATCTCGGTCACGGCCGGTTCGCGCTGGTCTTCGACGTGCTGCGGCGCTACCTGCTGTTCGGCGGGACCGCCGTGACTTACGTCTCCAACATCACGGACATCGACGACAAGATCATCGGGCGGGCGGCCGAGCGGGGGGTCGCGCCGGACGAGCTGGCCCGGACCTACGAGGCGTCCTACTGGGCGGCGATGGACGCCCTCGGCGTGCTCCGCCCCGACCAGGCACCTCACGCCACCGGGTACGTCGACGCCATGGTCGGGCTGATCGGGAAGTTGGTCGACCGGGGCGTGGGGTACGAGACGGACGACGGGGTGTACCTGTCGGTGGCCGACATCCCCGACTACGGCCTGCTGGCCCGCCAGCCCCTCGACTCGCTCCGGGCCGGCGCACGGGTCGAGTCGGTGGACACCAAGCGGTCACCCCTCGACTTCGTGTTGTGGAAGAAGGCCAAGCCCGGCGAGCCCACCTGGCCGTCCCCATGGGGACCCGGGCGACCGGGTTGGCACACCGAGTGCGTCGTGATGTCCCTCGATCTCCTCGGGGAGGGGTTCGACATCCACGGCGGGGGGATCGACCTGGCCTTCCCGCACCACGAGAACGAGCGGGCCCAGGCGGTGGCGATCGGTGCCGACTTCGCCCGTCACTGGGTCCATAACGGGTTCGTGGTGGTCGACGGGGAGAAGATGTCCAAGTCGGTGGGCAACTTCACGTCCCTCGACGACCTGCTGGCCCGCAGCGACGCACGCGCCTACCGGCTGCTGGTGCTCCGATCCCACTACCGCTCGCCGATCGAGGTGACGCCGGACACGGTGGCCCAGGCCGAGGCGGGCCTGGCGCGTCTCGACGAGTTGGTCCGTCGGTTCGCGCTCGCCGACCGGCTCGCGGCGGGTCCGGTGACCGGATTGGAGGCGGCGTCGCTCGCCGGTGACGTGGACCTCGACGCGGTGGACCGGTTCCGGCTCCGGATGGACGACGACCTGGACACCCCCGCTGCCCTGGCCACCGTCTTCGAACTGACCAGGCAGGCCAACGCGGCGGCGGACGGTGGCGACGACGCAGGTGCCCGACGTGCGGCCAACACGGTCGGTCTGCTCTGTGCGGTCCTCGGCATCGGGGCGCACGCGGCGGGGTCGGCACCGGACGAGATCGACGAGGTGGCTGCAGCGCTGGTCCGCGATCGCGACCGGGCGCGCGGTGCACGGGCGTGGGCGGAGGCCGATCGCCTCCGCGACCAGTTGGAGGCGGCAGGGTGGCTGGTCGAGGACGGGCCCGACGGGACCCGGGTGCGCCGGTCCTGACGGCCGGTCCGGGCCGGCTCCGGTGAGCCAGCGGAGGCCGGACGCAATTCGTGAACGGCCCATGAACTGTTCCGGATCCGGCCCGGAAGGGGGGCACGGAGGTTCGACGGGCTGCTACCGTCGGCTCGATCGGTCCGATCGACGTGCCGATCGGACCGACGGACAGCGCGGGAGAGCGAAGCCGGCGCAGTCCAGCAGTCCCGACGAATCAGATCCAGACGAATCAGAGCAGTGGTGGCCCTGCGGGGAGACCCGGCGGGCGGCACCCGTGGGAAAGGGGAATGCCACCGTGGCTTCCGGAACGGTCAAGTGGTTCAACGCCGAGAAGGGGTTCGGCTTCATCTCGCAGCCGGACGGCGGTGCCGACGTGTTCGTGCACCATTCGGCGATCCAGATGAACGGATTCCGTTCGCTCGAGGAGGGGCAAGCGGTCGAGTTTGACGTGCAGGAAGGCCCGAAGGGTCTCCAGGCCGTCGACGTGCGACCAGCCCAGGCCTGACGCACCGGGCAGCCGCTCGGCGCACCAGGAGACCGGGTGGTGGCATGCCGCAGGCATTTGCCGCGCTCGTGGTTACTATCGGGTAACATGGAGGGGCAACCCCGGGAGCGACGCAGGGTTTCTTTCCGAGCGCCGCACTGCTTGGTATGCGTTCCGGTGCGAACCACTGGGCAATGACCGGGCACCATGGCCAAGTCGGGGACCCGATCGTCGCGCAGCCACTGGTGGCATGGCCGAAGAGGACACGGCTGACACAGGGACACCGCGGTCCCATGGGCAACGTCGGCACAGACCGAAAGGACGTCATGGCAGATTTCTCGATGGACCTCAACGAGGACCAACTCCAGCTTCAGAAGTGGGTCCACGACTTTGCTGAGACGGTGATCCGTCCGGCCGGCCACGAGTGGGACGAGCGGGAGGAGACCCCGTGGCCCATCATCGAGGAGGCTGCGAAGATCGGTCTCTACTCCTTCGACTTTATTACCCAGTGTTTCTTCGACGAGTCGGGCCTGTTGATGCCGATCGCCAACGAGGAGCTGGCATGGGGTGACGCCGGCATCGGCCTCGCTATCTTCGGCTCGACGCTCGGCCTGGCCGGGATCGCTGCCAACGGGACACCCGAGCAGCTTATGGAATGGGGGCCCCAGTGCTTCGGGACGCCGGAGAAGGTGCAGCTGGCCGCCTTCGCCGTCTCCGAGCCGGACGCCGGCTCCGACGTGTCCTCGTTGCGGACTCGGGCCGTCTACGACGAGGCTAAGGACGAGTGGGTGATCAACGGGACGAAAACGTGGATCACCAACGGCGGTATCGCCGACATCCACGTGGTGGTGGCATCGGTCGATCCCGAGCTGGGCTCGAGGGGGCAGGCCAGCTTCGTCGTCCCGCCGAACACCCCGGGCCTCTCGCAAGGCCAGAAGTTCCAGAAGATGGGGATTCGCGCCTCGCACACCGCCGAGGTGGTCCTCGACGACGTGCGCGTGCCGGGTTCGTGCCTCCTGGGTGGCAAGGACAAGCTCGACGAGAAGTTGGCGCGGGCGCGTGAGGGGAAGAAGTCGTCGGGCCAGGCGGCGATGAAGACCTTCGAGGCGTCCCGTCCCACGGTCGGGGCACAGGCGCTCGGCATCGCCCGGGCTGCCTACGAGTACTCCCTCGACTACGCCAAGGAACGCAAGGCGTTCGGCCGGGCGATCATCGAGAACCAGGCGATCGCGTTCAAGCTCGCCGACATGAAGACCCGCATCGATGCCTCACGGATGCTGATCTGGCGGGCCTCGTGGATGGGGAGGGTCGGCAAGGAGTTCACCGCCGGCGAAGGTTCGATGTCCAAGCTCTATGCCGGCGAGACGGCGGTCTATGTCACCGAAGAGGCGATCCAGATCA
>DAHXOD010000007.1 GCA_027365055.1 bacterium | reverse complement strand
CCGCGCAGCCGCCGAGGTCGACGACGGTCGCCGCCACGACCTCACCGACGCGCTGACCCGCCTGGCCGGATCCCCGGTCGAGCTGCAGGTCACCGTCGACCCCACCCTGCTCGGTGGCGTGGTGGTCGAGGTGGGAGACCTGCTCGTCGACGGAAGCACCCGCCACCGTCTCGACCAGTTGAGAGAGCACCTCCTCGTTCCCGAGGCGGTCAATCGTATGTCCGAAGGAAAGGGAGCCAACTGATGGCTGAGCTGACCATCAACGCCGACGAGATCACCGAGGCGCTGAAGCGCTACGTGGACGACTATGTCCCCGAGGTCGACACGGAGCAGGTGGGCCGCATCGTCGAGGTGGGGGACGGCATCGCCCGGGTCACCGGTCTGCCCGGAGCGGCGGTGAACGAGATCCTCCAGTTCGAGGACGGGACCGAGGGACTCGCCCTCAACCTCGACGAGGAGACGATCGGTGCGGTCGTGCTGGGTGAGGATACCGGGCTCGAGGAGGAGCAGCTGGTCAAGGCGACCGGTCGCATCCTGTCGGTCCGGGTGGGGGATGCCCTGCTCGGTCGGGTGGTCGATGCGCTGGGCGAGCCGGTCGACGGAAAGGGGCCCATCGCCACCGACCAGACCCGGCGCCTCGAGGTCCAGGCACCGGGCATCGTGCGCCGCCAGCCGGTGAGTGAACCACTGCAGACGGGGATCAAGGCGATCGACGCGATGACCCCGATCGGCCGCGGCCAGCGCGAGTTGATCATCGGCGACCGCAAGACCGGAAAGACGACGGTCGCCATCGACACCATCCTCAACCAGCGGGGCCTGGGGGTGAAGTGCATCTACGTCGCCATCGGTCAGAAGGCATCGTCGGTGGCTCAGACGGTGGCCACCCTCGAGCGCTACGGTGCCCTCGAGTACACGGTGGTGGTGCTGGCGGCGGCCTCGGATCCGGCGCCGTTCAAGTACCTGGCCCCCTATGCCGGCTGTGCGATGGGCCAGCACTGGATGGACAACGGGGAGCACGCCCTCATCGTCTACGACGACCTGTCCAAGCAGGCGGAGGCCTACCGTCAGATGTCGTTGCTCCTTCGCCGTCCGCCTGGTCGCGAGGCCTATCCCGGTGACGTGTTCTACCTCCACAGCCGGCTCCTCGAGCGGGCGGCCAAGCTCTCCGACGCCGAGGGTGGGGGATCGTTGACCGCGCTCCCCATCATCGAGACCAAGGCGGGTGACGTGTCCGCCTACATCCCGACCAACGTGATCTCGATCACCGACGGCCAGGTGTTCCTGGAGAGCGAGCTGTTCTACGCCGGGGTCCGTCCCGCCATCAACGTCGGGGTATCGGTCAGCCGGGTGGGCAGCGCCGCACAGATCAAGGCGATGAAGGCGGTGGCCGGCACGCTCAAGCTCGACCTGGCCCAGTTCCGCGAGCTCGAGGCGTTCGCCACCTTCGGTTCCGAGCTCGACAAGGTGTCCCAGGCCCAGCTCGACCGGGGCTACCGGCTGACGGAGCTGCTCAAGCAGGGGCTCAACGCACCGGTACCGGTCGAGGAGCAGGTCCTGGTGATCTACGCGGGTTCCAAGGGGTATGTCGACGGGGTCGCCGTCTCCGAGGTGCAGCGCTACGAGTCGGAGGTCCGGGCCACGTTCCGTGCCAGCCATGCTGACCTCCTCGAGACCATCCGGACCACCGGCAGCCTGCCGGAGGGGGACGCGCTGGACAAGGCGCTCACCGCGTTCAACGACAGCTTCGGAACCGGCAAGGGCGACTGAGTCATGGCCGGCGGTCAGGAACGCATCCTCCGTCGACGGATCAAGAGCATCCAGTCGACGAAGAAGATCACCAAGGCGATGGAGCTGATCGCCGCGTCCCAGATCGTGCGCGCCCAGGCTCGGATCGCCGCCTCCCGCCCGTACCAAGACGGCATGGCCCGGATCGTGCTGGAGACCGCGCTGGGCGATCCGGCAGCCGGCAACCTGCTCGGGATGCCGGAGCGGGTGGAGCGGATCGCCCTGCTGGCGATCGCCGCCGACCGCGGTCTCTGTGGTGGCTACAACACGTCGGTGTTCCGTGCCACCGAGCGGCGTCTCCAACGTGCCGGGGAGGACGGGGTCGGGGTCCGGTTGTTCACCGTGGGGAAGAAGGCCCAGAACTACTTCCGTTACCGCGGCCAGCCGGTGGAGCGGTCGTTCCTCGGGATGAGCGACCGACCGTCGTTCGAGGATGCTCGCTCCGTGGCCGAAGCGGTGCTGTCCCCCTTCGCGGGAGGAGAGGTCGACCAGGTGCTAGTGGTCTCCACCCGGTTCCACTCGGCCGGGTCCCAGGCGGTCGAAGAACGTCAGCTGCTCCCCCTCGACGATCCCCGCGCCGAGCAGGCGGCCGAGGACGTGAGCGGTGACGGCACGCCGGCTGTTCCCGTGCGTTCCGGTGACAGCGACGAGCTCCGTCTCGGGTACACCGAGTTCGAGCCCGATGCGGAATCGTTGCTGGCGAACCTGGGCCCCCGAGCGGTCGAGTCCGAGGTCTTCTCGGCGCTGCTCGAGGGCGCGGCGGCGTTCTTCACCGCCCGGCAGCGGGCGATGGCCGCGGCCACGGAGAACGCGGAGGAGCTCGTCAAAAAGTACTCACGGATCATGAACCGGGCCCGGCAGGACACGATCACCACCGAGATCATGGAGATCGTCGGCGGGGCCGAGGCGCTCCGGGCCGGCTCCGAGACCGACGAGGGCGGCCTGGTCATCCAGGCCGGCGCCTGATCCGATGACCGCTCGGCGCACGCCTCCGCCGGCCCGGCAGCTTCGGGTCCACGATCTCGACCGCTGCCCGCCCATCCGCTGCAATCTCGACCGTTACGACCTCGACCTCACCAAGGGAGCCGAACCACGATGACCACCACCGCCCCCGAGCCGACCGCGGCTGCGACCGCCCTTCCCTCCGGGCGGGTGGTCGCCATCGCCGGACCGGTCATCGACGTGGAGTTCCCTCCTCACGCCTTGCCGGAGATCAACCATGCCCTCGAAGTCGACATCGACCTCGAGGGCACCCGAGAGGTGATCACCGCCGAGGTGGCCCAGCAGATCGGGGACGGACGGGTCCGCTGCATCTGCCTGAAGGCCACCGACGGGATGACCCGTGGCGCCGAGGTGCGCAACCTCGGGCACGGGCTGCAGGTCCCGGTCGGCGACGCGGTGCTCGGTCACGTGTTCAACGTGCTGGGCCAGCCACTCGACACCGACTCGATCGGCGAGGTGGAGGACCATTGGGAGATCCACCGGCCCGCTCCCGACTTCGACACCCTGGAGCCCCGGGCGGTGATGTTCGAGACCGGCATCAAGGTCATCGACCTCCTCGAGCCCTACGTCCAGGGTGGCAAGATCGGCCTGTTCGGCGGCGCCGGCGTCGGGAAGACCGTCCTCATCCAGGAAATGATCAACCGGGTGGCGACCAACCACGGCGGCGTGTCCGTCTTCGCCGGCGTCGGCGAGCGCACCCGCGAGGGCACCGACCTCTGGATCGAGATGCAGGAGTCGGGCGTGATCGAGAAGGCGGCCCTCGTCTACGGCCAGATGGACGAGCCGCCAGGGGTGCGGTTGCGGGTGGCGCTGGCCGCGCTGACCATGGCCGAGTACTTCCGTGACGTGAAGAACCAGGACGTGCTGTTGTTCGTGGACAACATCTTCCGCTTCGTCCAGGCCGGATCGGAAGTGTCGACGCTCCTGGGCCGGATGCCCTCCGCCGTCGGCTACCAGCCCACGCTGGCCGACGAGATGGGTCAGCTCCAGGAACGCATCACCTCCACCCGCGGCCGTTCGATCACTTCGCTCCAGGCGGTCTACGTGCCGGCGGACGACTACACCGACCCGGCGCCGTTCACCACCTTCACCCACCTCGACGCCACGACCGAGCTCTCCCGGGACATCGCATCGCTCGGGATCTACCCGGCGGTGGACCCCCTCTCGTCCACCTCGAACATCCTGGCGCCCGAGATCGTCGGTGAGCGTCATTACAACGTCGCCCGCCGGGTCCAGGGCGTGCTGCAGCGGTACAAGGAGCTCCAGGACATCATCGCCATCCTCGGCCTGGACGAGCTCTCCGAGGAGGACCGGGTCACGGTGTCCCGAGCCCGGAAGGTGCAGCGGTTCCTGTCGCAGCCGTTCAACGTGGGCGAGGTGTTCACCGGCCTGAAGGGGGTGACCGTGCCGATCGCCGAGACGGTCGAGTCGTTCGAGGCGCTGGTCGACGGCGAGCTCGACGAGGTCCCCGAGCAGGCGTTCCTGAACGTGGGCGGTGCCGAAGCGGTACTGGCCAAGGCGCACGCCCTCGAGAACGAATAGCGGGGCCGGACGGTGGCTGACGACGTGCTCCTCGCAGTGGAGCTGGTAACCCCCGAACGGGTGCTGTTCACGGGGACCGCGGCGCAGGTGATCCTGCGCACGACAGACGGTGAGATCACCTTTCTGCCCGGGCACACCCCGCTGGTCGGGGAGGTGGCACCCTGCGTGGTGCGGGTGGTGGCCGACGACGGCGCCGAGGTCCGGGTGGCGGTGCACGGCGGGTTCGTCCAGGTCGGACCGGCTGATGTGGCCAGCTCGGGTGACACAGTCGCTCCTTCGACGGTTGCGCCGGCAACCCAGGTGACGTTGCTGGCGGGTGTGGCCGAACTGGCCGACGACATCGACACCGAACGGGCCAAGACGGCGCTCGATGCCGCTGCGGCCCGGGTGGCCGAGCTGGGCGTCGCCGGTCGCGTGCCAGGACCGGGCGACGAGCCGACCGAGGACGAGGGACTGGTCGAGGCACAGGCTGCGCTCCGCCGGGCGGAGGTCAGGCTCGAGGCGGCCGGGGTGGCTGCCGGCACCGGCACCGGCGTCTGAGCCCAGCGGACGGCGGTGCTTCAGCCGAATTCGATGGCGCTGTACTCGTTGAGCTTGTGCAGGGGGTGGCGGGCGTCGATCAGGCGGACGGTCCCTGACTTCGAGCGCATGACCAGCGACTGGGTGGTGGCGCCGAACTGGTCGTAGCGCACCCCGTGCAGCAGCTCGCCGTCGGTGATCCCCGTGGCAGCGAAGAAGCAGTTGTCTCCCCGGACCAGGTCGTCGGTGGTGAGCACCGCGTCGAGGTCGTACCCGGCATCGAGGGCGGCGTGGCGCTCCCCTTCGTCCCGTGGCCACAGCCGGCCCTGGATTTCGCCGCCCATCGACTTGAGTGCCGCTGCGGCGATGACGCCCTCGGGGGTTCCCCCGACGCCGAAGAGGATGTCGACCCCGGTGTCGGGCCAGGCAGTGGCAATCGCGCCGGCCACGTCACCGTCGGTGATCGACCGGATGCGCGCGCCGGTGGCGCGCACCTCGGCGATCAGCTCGGTGTGGCGAGGTCGGTCGAGGATCACCGCGGTGACGTCGCGCACGGAGGTCCCTTTCGCCTTGGCCACCGCAGCCAGGTTGTCCGCCACCGGTGCGGTGATGTCGATGCTCCCCACCGCACGAGGCCCGACGGCCAGCTTCTCCATGTACACGCAGGGCCCCGGATCGAACATGGTCCCCCGTCCGGAGACGGCGATCACCGCCAACGCTCCGCCCCTCCCCAGCGCGGTGGGCGTGGTCCCGTCGATGGGGTCGACCGCGATGTCGGTCTGCGGGGGAGTCCCGTCCCCGATGTGCTCCCCGTTGAACAGCATGGGCGCGTTGTCCTTCTCGCCCTCGCCGATGACGACGAGCCCGTCCATCGCCACGCTGGACAGGACGATGCGCATCGCGTTCACCGCGGCGCCGTCCGCACCTTCCTTGTCGCCACGCCCCATCCAGCGCGATGCGGCCAGCGCTGCCGCTTCGGTCACCCGGACCAGTTCCATGGCCAGGTTTCGGTCGGGGGCCTGCGTTGAGCGCTTCACGGGAGTCGACGATACCGGGTGGCACGACCGCACAGGGCATGGGTCGGTGCCGGGCACCATTCCCGGGCCGAGGGCGCGGTCGGGTCATACTGGACGGGTGGATCGTCTGGTCATCTCCCCCAACGGACCGCTCTCGGGAACGGTACGTGCCGGCGGGGCGAAGAACTCCGTCCTCAAGCTGATGGCAGCTTGCCTGCTGGCGGAGGGACGGCACGTCTTGACCAATGTTCCCCGGATCTCCGATGTGGACACCATGGGCGACGTGTTGAGGGCGATGGGGGTCACGGTCGAGCGGGGAGCGACCCCTGACGAGCTGGTGGTGACGGTGCCGCCCGACGTCGTTCCCGAGGCCCCCTACGACCTGGTGGAGAAGATGCGGGCCTCGGTGGTGGTGCTCGGGCCGCTCCTCGCCCGCCATGGTCGGGCGAGGGTGTCGATGCCGGGCGGGGACGATTTCGGTTCCCGGCCCATCGACATGCATCTGCGTGCCCTCGAGTCCCTCGGTGCGTCGTTCACCTCGGAGCACGGCTATATCGAGGGGGTGGTCGACTCCACGGTGGCTGGGCGCCCCCGCCTGGTGGGGAACACGGTGGTGCTCGAGTACCCGAGCCACACCGGGACCGACAACGTGCTGATGGCAGCGGTGCTGGCCAAGGGGAGCACGGTGATCGAGAACGCAGCCCGGGAGCCCGAAGTGCTCGACCTGGCCCGATGTCTGAACGGGATGGGGGCGCGTATCAGCGGTGCCGGAACCTCGCGCATCGAGGTCGAAGGAGTCGATGCGCTCCATCCCGCCCACCACCGGGTGATCCCCGATCGGCTGGTGACCGCCACCTTCCTGGTGGCCGCCGGGCTGGCCGGTGGAGACGTGCTGGTCGAAGACGGCAGGCCCGACCACATGAGCATGCTGCTCCGCAAGCTCGGGGCGATCGGGATCGAGATCACCCAGGAGCCCGGAGGCCTGCGGGCCGTGCGAGCACCCGGCGTACGGCTCCGATCCCTCGACATCGCCACGCTCCCGTACCCTGGAGTCGCCACGGACTACAAGCCCTTGGTCGTCACGTTGCTCACCGTGGCCGAAGGGGTGGGCATCGTCACCGAAAACCTGTTCTTCGGGCGCTTCCGCTACGTGGAGGAGCTCCGGCGGATGGGTGCGGACATCCGGACCGAAGGCCACCACGCGGTGGTCCGCGGCGTGCGCCGCCTGTCGAGCGCCCCGGTGCGGGCGCTCGACGTGCGGGCCGGCGCCGCCTTGGTGCTGGCCGGGCTGGTGGCCGACGGCGAGACGGTGGTCGGCGACGCCCACCACATCGACCGGGGCTACGAAGACCTGGCGGGGAAGTTGGCGTCGCTCGGCGCTCACGTCGCCCAGGCCTGATCGCTGCGGCGGGTACGATCGTCCTTCCATGCCTCTCGCGCCCCGCCCTGACCCCGCAGCGCTGTTCGAGGCGGCGCGAACCGGGGACCGGGTGGCACTGGCCCGGCTTCTCTCGCTGGTCGAACGCGGTGGCGACCTGTCACGGATCGTCGCCGGTCTCGCCTACCGGAGCGGTCGGACCGCGTACACGGTGGGACTGACCGGAGCGCCGGGTGCGGGCAAGTCCACGCTCACCGATCAACTCCTCGCCACGGGTCGCCGCCAAGCGACGGCGCCGGGCAACGACACGGATGCGGATGCCACCGAGCGCGAGGACGGCCCGGTGGGTGGGGGTGGGCTGATCGGTGTGCTGGCGGTCGACCCGTCGTCGCCGTTCACCGGTGGGGCGATTCTCGGCGACCGGGTCCGCATGCAGAACCACGCGCTGGACGACGGGGTCTTCATCCGGTCGATGGCCACCCGGGGCCAGCTCGGCGGCCTCGCGGTGGCGGTGCCCGATGCGGCCCGGGTGATGGCTGCCGCTGGTATCCCGCTGGTCCTCGTCGAGACCGTCGGGGTCGGGCAACAGGAGGTGGAGGTCGCCTCGGCCACCGACACCACCGTGGTGGTGGTGACGCCCGGCTGGGGGGACGCCATCCAAGCCAACAAAGCCGGTCTGATGGAGATCGCCGATCTGTTCGTGATCAACAAGTCCGATCGTCCCGGTGCCCGCGAGACCCGTCGCGATCTCGAGTCGATGCTCGACCTGACCGTGTTTGACGGCTGGCGCCCGCCGATCGTCGAGACGGTGGCCTCCACCGGCCAGGGCGTCGACGCGGTGTGGGAGGGGATCGGCCGACACCGGCGCTCCTTGAGCGAGCGGGGCCTTCTCCAGGCGATCCGTCGCGAGCGGCTCGAACGGGAGGTGCGCCAGGTGTTGGTGGCCCGGATCGAACGGCAGCTGCAGGCCACCCACGATGGTCCCGAGTCCGCCGCGGTGATCGACTCGCTGGTGTCGGGCGACCTCGATCCTTACGAGGCGGCCGACCGTCTCCTCGCGGTGCTGACCACCTCGGGTGGTGCCGCCGGCCTTGGCGTGCCTTCGGGCGCGACCGGCGCGACCGGGGTCGGGCCGGTGCCGGACAACGAAGTCGTCCTCGGGGCTGGTCGATCATGAGCGAGGCCCCGATCCACGAGCAGCCGCCACTGCCGGTAGGCCCCGCCTCGGCCAACCCGCCGCTGTCGGCACCGGGCGACGATCCCCGCTGGTTCCAGCGGGCGGTGTTCTACGAGGTGTTCATCCGGGGGTTCTTCGACTACAACGACGACGGGACCGGTGACCTGCCCGGTTTGGTCGCCAAGCTCGACTACCTCCAGTGGCTGGGGGTCGACTGTCTCTGGCTGCTGCCGTTCTACCCGTCCCCCCTGCGCGACGGGGGCTATGACATCAGCGACTACCGGGCGGTCCACCCCGACTACGGCACGGTGGAGGATCTCGGTACGTTGCTGCGCGAGGCCCACGCCCGGGGGATCCGGGTCATCGCCGACCTGGTGATCAACCACACCAGTGACCAGCACCCCTGGTTCGTCGAGTCACGGCAGGACCGGACCAATCCCAAGGCGGACTGGTACGTGTGGAACGACGACGACCAGCGGTGGCCCGAGGCCCGGGTCGTCTTCGTCGACGTTGAGCGGTCCAACTGGGCCTACGACCCGCAACGGGGTCAGTACTACTGGCACCGGTTCTACGGTCACCAGCCGGATCTGAACTACGAGAACCCGGACGTCGCCGACGCCATGATCGACGTGATGCGGTTCTGGCTCGACCTCGGCCTCGACGGCTTCCGTTTGGATGCCGTGCCGTTCCTCTTCCAGCGCGACGGCACCAGCGGCGAGAACCTGGCGGAGACCCACGCCTTCATCCGGCGGGTACGGCGGGTGCTCGACGCCGAGTACCCCGGACGGATCCTCCTGGCGGAGGCCAACGGCTGGCCGGTCGACGTGGCCGACTACTTCGGGGACGGCGACGAGTGCCACCTGTGCTTCCACTTCCCGCTGATGCCGCGCCTGTTCATGGCGGTCCGCCGCGAACAGCGCTACCCGATCACGGAGATCCTGGCCCAGACCCCCGAGGCACCCCGCGGGGCACAGTGGGCCACGTTCCTCCGGAACCACGACGAGCTGACCCTGGAAATGGTCTCCGACGAGGAGCGCGACTACCTGTTCGCCGAGTACGCCAAGGACCCACGGATGAAACGGCACATGGGCATCGGCCGGCGACTGGCTCCACTACTCGAACGCGACCGCCGGCTCACCGAACTGCTCTTCGCCCTGCTCCTTTCGCTGCCGGGCAGCCCGGTCCTCTACTACGGTGACGAGATTCAGATGGGTGACAACCTCTACCTGGGGGATCGGGATTCGGTGCGCACGCCGATGCAGTGGACCCCGGATCGCAACGGCGGGTTCAGCCGCGCTGATTTCGCCCAGCTCTACCTTCCCCCGCTCATGGACCCGGTCTTCGGGTTCGCCGCGGTGAACGTGGAGGCGCAACGGCGAAACCCGAGCTCGTTCCTCCACTGGATGCGGCGCATGCTGGCGGTACGCCGCCAGTTCCCCATCTTCGGCACCGGGGAGTTCGAGGCGCTGCCCTGCGCGAACCCGTCGATCCTCGCGTTCGTCCGTTCGGCGCGCGAGGAGGATCGAGTCGACGGCAGTGGTGCCAACCCGGTGCTCGGTATCCACAATCTGAGCCGGTTTTCGCAGCCGGCCGAGCTGCATCTCGGGCGCTGGGCGGGTACCCAACCCTTCGAGCTGTTGGGGAGGGTACCGTTTCCCAGTGTGGGATCCCATCCATACCCGGTGACCATGGCTCCCTACGGATTCCTCTGGTTCGAGCTGGTCGACGAGGCAGCGGTGTTCCCCAGCGAGCTGTCCCTGCTGGGAGGGGTCCTGCCCGAGGAGAGCCTATGAGCACCCCCGACGAACTCGTCACCACCGATGCGATCACGCCTGGGAACGTCGAGTCGATCACGACGCTGATCGGAGCGTATGTCGATCGCCAGGGACGGTGGAACGACGATGGAGGGGACGGGGACGGCGCGGCTGGTTCGACCGGCCCGGTCTCCCTCCGGAGCGCGTCGGTGGTCCGGCACGGCCGCCCTGGGCTCTTGAGCGTGGTGGCCGGCGTGGGTGGGAACGACATCCACGTGGTGGTCGGGTTGCGTGCTCCGGGTGAGGAGGTCGTGTTCCTCGCCGACGCGGACGAGTCGCCGCTCGGGATCTTCGAGGACGAGGAGGGACTGGCCCTCGCCTACGACGCCACTGCGGATGCCGAGTTCATGGTGCTGCTGCTCGACGCAGTGACCGGGGAGCAGGCCGATCCGGATCGGGTGCGGCGGGTGGCGGTGACCCGGGACGCAGTGGCCCTCAGCTTCGACGACCGACTCGCCTTCACCGTGTTCCAACTCCTCCCGGAAGGGGGAGGGCCGAACCCCGGTCTCGAGCTGTTCCTCGCTCTGGACCGGGTGGGGTTCAACCATGTGTTGGCGCCGATCACCCGCTGGCGGATCGACAGCACCGATCTCGGCATCGTCCAGGAGTACCAAGTCGGTGCGGCCGGCGGGTGGGTGCTGGCGCTGACGTCGTTGCGCGACCTCTACGCATCGGGCGGGGCACCCGAACAGGCGGGCGGTGACTTCGCCGCCGAGGCGCGCCACCTGGGAACGATGACCGCCCGGATGCACCTCGGACTCGACGAGGCGTTCGGACGCAAGGCGGGGGACGTGAGCGCCTGGGTGGATGCGGTCGAGTCGTCGGTGCAGGGGGCAGACCCTGGTCTCCTCGTGGACGAAGGTGTCGCCACCATGCTGTCGGATCTACGGGCGTCCGGGAGCCGCTGTGCGGCGATCCGCACCCATGGGGACTTCCACCTCGGCCGGGTGGCCCGGACCGACCAGGGATGGTTCGTCGTCGATTTCTCCCCCGGGGGAGTCCCGGCGTTCGGGGCCGGAGCAGTGTCCGAAGACGGGGTCGCCTACCGGTCGCCGCTGGCCGACGTCGCGGACATGCTCTGGTCGTTCCACCACGTGGCGAACGTGGCGGTCACCGAGCGGGATCCGAGCGGTCGCCTCGGGCTCGAGTCGCTGGCCCAGGCCTGGGAGGTGCGCAACCGCCGGGCGTTCCTGGCGGGGTATCTGCACACCCCCGGCATCGGCGGCTTGGTGCCTCCGGTGCGCGACACGGTCCGCAAGCTGGCGTCCGCGTTCGAGCTCGAACGGTCCGCCACCAAGCTGGCAGCGGAGCCCTGACCGGACGATGCGGATCGGGATCCTCACCGGCGGCGGCGACTGTCCCGGGCTGAACGCGGTCATCCGGGCCGTGGTGCTCGACGGGGTCAATCGCTTCGGCGACGAGTTCGTGGGCATTCTTGACGGGTGGCGCGGACTCGTCGACGGCGCGGTCCGTCCCCTCGGGATCGACGAGTGCCGTGAGATCCTGACCCGAGGCGGCACCATCCTCGGATCGTCGCGGACCAATCCGTTCTCCCAGGACGGCACCCCGGCGGCGGTGCTGTCCCGGGTGGGGGACCTGGGTCTCGACGCCGTGGTGGCGATCGGCGGCGACGACACGTTGGGGGTGGCGGACCGGCTGGCTGGTATGGGCTTGGCGGTTGTGGGTGTCCCGAAGACCATCGACAACGACCTGTCGGGCACCGAGGTGACCTTCGGCTTCGACACGGCGGTGCAGATCGCCACCGATGCCATCGACCGCCTGCAGACGACCGCGGAGTCCCACCACCGGGTCATGGTCTGCGAAGTGATGGGCCGGCACGTCGGTCATATCGCGGTCCACGCGGGTATGGCCGGCGGGGCGTCCGAAATCCTCATTCCCGAGGTGCCGTTCTCCACGACCGCCGTCTGCGAACGGCTCCACCGTCGGCATGCCGGCGGGCGCTACTTCTCGACCGTCGTGGTGGCGGAGGGGGCACGGCCCGAAGGGGAGGAGGAGCGGCCGTCGTCGTCGAGAGACGAGTTCGGACACCCGCGGCTCGGGGGGATCGGGGCGACGTTGGCCACCGAGATCGAACGGCTGACCGGGTACGAGGCCCGTGCCACCGTGCTGGGGCACATCCAACGGGGCGGGTCACCGACGGCGTTCGACCGTGTGCTCGCCACCCGGTTCGGGGCTGCCGCCTTGCAGTCGGTCCACGACGGCGACCTGCGCAGGATGGTGGCCCTCCAAAACGGTCGGATCGTGCGGATCCCCATCTCCGAGGCGGTGGGCCACCCCAAGACCGTCGACCTCGATCTCTACCGCAACGTCGCCGGCTTGTACCTCGGCTGACGCGGGAACGGCGGCGACCGTCCGCCACCGCCGACGGTCACGCCCGGTTGACGGCGGTGCGGGCGTCAGCCCCGGGCGTTGGCCGGAACCCGCACATTGAGGACCTCTGCAGCTTGCTCGGGGTTCATGATGTTGATGAGCACGCCCGTCCCGAGCTCGAAGCCGGCCACGGTGGTGAGCTTGGGGACCACGTGGACGTGCCAGTGGTAGGGCTCGGGTGCGCGGTACGGGGCCGAATGGAAGACCAGGTTGTAGGCGACGTCGCCGACCGTCTCGGCCAATCTCCCCAGCACCGTCCGCAAGGCGGTGCCGACCGCGGACAGGTCCGCCGGGGTGGCGTGATGGAGATGGGCGCCGTGCGACCGTGGGATGACGAGCATCTCGTAGGGCGATCCGGACCAGAACGGGCAGATGACCAGCACCCGTTCGTCCGAGTAGACCACGCGGTAACCGACGTCCTCTTCCGCATCGGCGGCGGTGCAGAGGAGGCAGCGCCCGGCGAACCGGGCAAAGCCGGCCTGCTCCTCCACCAGCTCCCGGGGGACGAAGGACATCCCGAGCAGCTGGCCGTGTGGATGCTCGATCGACGCACCCGCCTCACGGCCGGAGTTGACGATCGCCTGGCTGTAGCGCAGGCCGGGGATCATCGAGTGGGCGTCGATGCGGTCGCGGATGGCCGCCATCACCACATGGGTCTGGTCGTCGCTGAGCATCGACCACGAGTTCCCGTGGTCGGGAGAGAGCACGAGCACCTCGTGGATGCCGCCGGCGGTGGCCTGGGTGAACACCGGCCCGCGATTGGTGACCACGAACGGATCGCTTCCCTCGAACGCAGGGTAGAGATTGGGGACGACCCGCCCCCGCCACTGGCCTTCCGGGCCGTAGGTTTCGAGCGCGGGGGGCGTCGACTCCTCGTTGCCGGCGCAGAACGGGCACGGTCGCGTGAGGTCTGCCTGCACGGGGGCCATGGGGGTGAAGGCCCTGGGTCTGTCGGCCCGTTCGGTGCTCACTACCACCCAACGGCCGGTGAGCGGGTCGAGACGGAGTTGGTTCATGTTCTGTGGCTGAATTCCTCTGGATTCGATGTTCCGGTATCGAGCAATGCTGCAATGTCCTGTACTGCCACCTGTACTGCCACCTGTACTGCCACCTGTACTGCCAGTATCGGCGCTAGGCCGGGAAATCCTGAGTGCAATCCAATACCTGCCAGTGCTCGCAGGCCAAATCGGGTGTCACTTCAACCTAGCAATCCCGCAACACCGGGAGGCGGAGGGTGTCCGGACCGGGGCGCCGACTGGTGGAAGAATCCTCCGGTGCTCTCCGACCCGACGCTCGTCGCGGTGTCCTCGAACCGGGGACCCGCCTACGATCTGGTGCTTCTGGCCCACGTGCTGGTCGCCATCACCGGCTTCGGCACGGTTGCGGTGGCCGGGACCTACGCACGGCTGCTCGGGCGGCCCGGCGAGCGGACGCCCTCGGTGATGCGCTACTACCGTCCCGGGGTGAACTGGGCCGGACGCACGCTGTTCGGGGTGCCCGTGCTCGGGCTTGTGCTCATCGGGATGAGCCACGGCGCCTGGTCGATCACCGACCAGTGGGTGCTGATTGGGCTGTCCCTGTGGACAGTGGCGGCAACGGTCGGCGAAGTGGTGCTGTGGCCGGCGGAACGGAGGCTGCAGCAGCTGGTGACGTCAGGGACCGACGAACCGGCGTTGCTTGGGTCGTTGCGCCGTCGGGTCATGGGCTGTGCTGCAGGGATGGTCGCCATCTTCGTGGTGGTGATGGTGGTGATGGTGGCCAAGCCCTGACCGTCCGGTACGCGGCGACGGTGATCAGCGGAAGCAGCCGGGGCTCTCCGGACGGGAGCGGTCTCAGCTGTCGGAAAAGGTGCGGAGCAACGTGCGGGCATCGTCGATCCGGCCCGCCCGCACCAGCGGCAGCACCTGGCGGTCAAGGAGCGTCGTCCAGTCGAAGGCCTCGGTCGACCGGCCCGACGATCGGATCCGGCTCCGAGCCTCGTCGAGCAGCTCGGCCAGCACGGCGATCTGTGGTCCGATCCCCGAGTCGATGGCCTCGGCGACCGTGGTGCGGAGCCAGCCGGCCAGCGCGGGGCTGGTACCACCGGTCGACACGGCCACCGTCACCGGGCCACGTCGGTCGACCGCAGGGAGGATGAACGTGCAGTTGGCGGTGTCGTCGGCGCTGTTCACCCACACCCCGGCACGGCGGGCGTCGGCCGATACGGCGCCGTCGACCTCGGGGACGCCGGTGGCGGTGATCACGAGCTGGTAGTGGGACGCTTCCGGGCTGCGGTAGCGGCGAGTCTCCACCCGGAGGTGACCCGGGGGACCCGACCTCTGATCCCATGCTCGGATGGCGTCGGCCACCACCGGCGCGATCACGGTGACCCGGGCACCGCACTCGAGCAGCCCGCCGACTTTGCGGACGGCGACCGGACCACCACCGACCACCAGGCAGTCCTGGTCTCTCACCAACAGGGACACCGGGTAGGCCGGAGCATCGACCGCCACGGCGTTCAGCTCGAGCTCGCCGCGCCAACCCCGTCCGGGGACCCCGACGTGGCCGGTTGGTCCGGAGCGTTCAGATCGGGGATCCCGACCATGCCGGCCGCGACCGTTGCATTGGTGTGCGGGTCTATCAGCACAAAGCTGCCGGTGATCCGGTTCTGCCGGTAGGGGTCGACCGCCAGGGGCGAGGCCATCTCGATGGTGACTGTGCCGATGTCGTTCTCGTCCAGCACATCGGCGTGATGGAGGGTGAGGTCGTTGACGTCGAGGCGCTGGTCGACCGCCACGATCCGGGCCGGGGTCACCCGCGTGGTGTGCTTGACCCGGTAGTGGTCGCCCGCCCTCAACGCGTCGGGGGCGAACCAGCAGACGGTGGCGGTGAGGGTGGTGACCACCTCGGGTGCGCCGTCGACCCCGGCCAACAGGTCTCCCCGGCTCACGTCGAGGTCGTCGGCGAGCTCGACGGAGACCGACAACCCGACCGGGGCCTCGTCGAGGGGACCGTCGACCGTCCCCACGCCGGTGATGGTTGAGGTCTGTCCGCCGGGGAGCACGATCACCGGGTCGCCCGGCCGGAAGGAACCACCGTTGACCATCCCCGCGTAGGACCGTCCCCCTCCCGGACGCCGCAGGACCCATTGCACGGGCAACCGGGCCAGAGTGCCCCGGTGGTCGCCGTGGGCGCCGGCCCACGCACCCGACGGAGCCGCCTCGAGGGCGTCGAGGATGGTCGGGCCGGAGTACCAGGGGGCGGCTGCGCTCGCTTCGGCGACATTGTCGCCGTGGAGCGCCGAGACGGGGACGACCACGCACGATGCGATGCCCAGCCGGTGGGACAGGTGGTCCATGTCGGCGACCACCTGCTGATAGGTCGCTTCGTGCCAGTCGGCACGGTCCATTTTGTTGGCCGCGACCACCAGGTGACGGACGCCGAGCAAGGCGGCGATGCACACGTGGCGACGAGTCTGCTCGCGCAGCCCCTTCGGCGCGTCGACCACGACCAGCGCCAAGTCGGCGGTGGAGGCGCCGGTGGCCATGTTGCGGGTGTACTGGACGTGGCCGGGGCAGTCGGCGATGACGAACTTGCGGGTCGGCGTGGCAGCGTAGCGATACGCAACGTCGATGGTGATGCCCTGTTCGCGCTCGGCCCTGAGCCCGTCGGTGACGAACGAGAGATCCAAGCCGTCGATCCCTCGCCGCCGCGAGGCGGTCTCAACTGCCTCGATCTGGTCGTCGAAGAGCTGCTTGGTGTCGTGGAGCAGACGGCCGATCAGGGTGGACTTGCCGTCGTCGACAGACCCGACGGCGGCGAACCGCAGCAGGTCCATCGAGGGAGCCGGCCCCTCGTGATGCGGGGAGTCGGTGGCCGGCGGTGCGGACGGGGAAGCCGGGGATGCAGGCCCGGCCGAGGGTGACGGCACGGCTCAGAAGTACCCTTCGCGCTTGCGGTCCTCCATCGAGGTCTCCGAGAGCCGGTCGTCGGCGCGCGTCGCACCGCGCTCGGAGACCCGTGACGCTGCGGTCTCACGGATGATCTGGTCGATGGTTACCGCCTCCGAGCGGATCGCCCCGGTGCAGGTGGCGTCTCCGACCGTCCGGAACCGGACGGTCTCCTTGCGAACGGTCTCACCGGGGCCCGCGGTCACCCAGGCCGACTCGGCGAGGAGCATGCCGCCGCGCTCGATGACCGGGCGACGGTGGGCGAAGTAGATGGAGGGCAGGTCGATCGACTCGCGGGCGATGTACTGCCATATGTCGAGCTCGGTCCAGTCGGACAGCGGGAACGCCCGCAGTGACTCGCCCGGCCTGACCGTTCCGGAGTAGAGCTGCCACAGCTCCGGCCGCTGTTGCTTCGGGTCCCACTGACCGAACGAGTTGCGGAACGAGAGGACCCGCTCCTTGGCGCGGGCCTTGTCCTCGTCGCGACGCGCACCTCCGATGCAGGCATCGAACCCGTGCTCGCGCACCGCGTCGAGCAGGGCGGTGGTCTGCAGGCGGTTGCGCATGCCACCCGGTCCCGGGTCGGCTACCCGACCCGAGTCGATCGCGGTCTGCACCGACGCCACCACGAGCCGTTCGCCCAGCTCTGCCATGCGCCGGTCGCGGAACTCGATCACCTCGCCGAAGTTGTGGCCGGTGTCCACGTGGAGCACCGGAAACGGCAGCACCGCGGGCCAGAACGCCTTCTCCGCCAACCGCAGCATCACCACGGAGTCCTTACCTCCGGAGAACAGCAGCACCGGGTGCTCGCACTCGGCGGCCACTTCCCGCATGACGAAGATGGCGTGTGCCTCGAGGAGGTCGAGATGGTCGACGGGCTTGTTCGAGGAATCGCCAGGCCGGGCTGAGGCGCCAGGCCGGTTGGCGCGGTCGGAACCTTCGCTCCCTGTCTCCGAATGTGCCATCCCTGTGCCAGCGTAGGCAGTCTCTGTCGTCGCGTGGGCGTCCAGTGTGGTCGTCATCTCGGGGGTGCGCTTCCTCTCGGGGGTGGCCGGCGGTCCGGACCTGGTCGGATCGGGTCGACCAGGACGCTGCCGTGCTGTCCTGGTCTCATGGGATGAACGGGGTTCGTGCAGTGTTGCCGGTGCAGTGTTGCCGATGATTGTTGTAAAAGCTGATCGGTTTAGTCATGTATAGTC
Source organism: bacterium (assembly GCA_027365055.1). Taxonomy (GTDB): domain Bacteria; phylum Actinomycetota; class Acidimicrobiia; order Acidimicrobiales; family RAAP-2; genus DASZIT01. The sequence continues at coordinate 14,138 of DAHXOD010000007.1, read as the reverse complement.
GTTCCGAGCCGCTCGGGCAACATCGCCGGGCCGGCCGGCGGCCGCCGGACCGGCCGGTGGCGCCGTTGGTCGTCACCCCCGAGCCCATCATCGAACCGACCGCACAGGGAGCGCCAATGTCCGCCCAGCCGGCATCCAACCCACTGCACGACGAGCTGGCGGAGCGGTCCGCCTCCTTCGAGCACGCGCCGCCGAGCGCGGTCATCTCCTGGGCGGTCGGGCGGTTCGGCACCGGCCTCGCCTACGCCTGCTCCTTCCAAGATGCCGTGCTGATCGACTTGGCGGTCGCGGTGGATCCCACCATCCACGTGGTGTTCCTCGACACCGGGGCCCACTTCCCGGAAACGCTCGAGTACGTGGAGGCGGTGCGGAGTCGTTACGGGCTGCACCTGACCGTTGCCCAGCCGGTCGCCGGTGCCGAGGCGTGGCCGTGTGGTTCGGCGCAGTGCTGCGAGTACCGCAAGGTGCGCCCGCTCCGACAGGCACTCGACGGGCGGTCCGCCTGGCTGACCGGGCTCAAGCGGGTCGACGCACCGACCAGGGCGGCCACCGCGATCGTCTCCTACGACGAGCAGTGGGGCATGGTCAAGGTGAACCCGTTGGCCACGTGGACCGACCAGGACGTGGCGGGTTACGAGGCGGACCACGACCTCCCCCGCCATCCCTTGTTGGACCGGGGCTACCCGTCGATCGGGTGTGCGCCTACCACGCGACCGGTGGCCGAGGGCGACGACCCGCGCTCGGGGCGGTGGGCGGGTACGGACAAGGTCGAGTGCGGGTTGCACGTCTGATGGCACGCGACGACCACGAGCGCTACGGCTTGCACCTCCGGGGGCCCGAGCGACCGATGCCGTTCGTCAATCCGTACCGGACGATCGGGACCCTGAACGAGATCGAGCAGTTCAAGCTGGCCCGCCATCCCCTGGCCATCGCCGACGCGATCATCGACACCTACGCCAAGGAAGGCCCCGCCGCCATCGCCGCCGTGCCCGGCGAGGTCGAACGGCTCAAGTGGGCGGGGATCTATCCACAGAAGCAAGGTGGCGACGCGTTCATGATGCGGGTCAAGGTGCCCGGCGGGTTCCTGACCGCACCGCAGCTGAGAGAGATCGGACTGGTTGCCGATGTGTTCGGGGAAGGTCCCGACGGCTCGGAGAGCCGGCTGTTCGGTGGGCGCTACGCCGATCTCACCACTCGCCAGACGGTGCAGATCCACTGGCTCCGGATCGCAGACGTGCCGAGGATCTGGCGGCGGTTCGCCGCGGTCGGGCTGACCACGGTGCAGGCGTGCGGTGATTCGGCCCGCAACGTGGCGTGCTGCCCTCTCTCGGGCGTCGACGCCAGCGAAGCCTTCGACGCGCTCCCGGTGGCCATGGCCGTCTCCACCTTCTTCACCGGCAACCGCGAGTACGCCAACCTCCCCCGCAAATTCAAAATCTCGATCACCGGTTGCATCGAGGACTGCGCCAAGTCGGCGATCAACGACATCGGCTTGCGCCCGGCGCGGTCCGACGACGGCACGCTCGGCTTCAACCTCCTGGTCGGGGGCGGCCTGTCCGATGGGGAGCGAATGGCCTCGGACATCGACGTGTTCGTACGCCAGGACCAGGCCGTCGAGGTCACCCGTGCCATTGCCCAGCTCTTCGGCGAGCTCGGCAACCGTGAGAACCGGGGCCTGGCGCGCATGCGCTATCTGGTCCAAGAGCTCGGGCCCGAAGGCTTCCGGGACGAGTTGGCCGACCGAGCCAGGTTCCCGTTGGTGCCCGCGGGCACCGACTTGACCGTGCGCTCCCGGGGGGATCACGTCGGCGTGCATCCCCAGCAACAAGCCGGCCTGTTCTCGGTGGGTTGTTCGGTGCCGGTCGGCCGCATGCAGGGGATCGAGCTGGTCGAAGCTGCTCGGCTGGCCGAGACCTACGGGGACGGGACGGTGCGGATCGGTACCGATCAGAATCTCACCTTCACCGGCATTCCCGGCGACCGGGTCGAGGCCATGGTGTCCGAGGACCTGTTGCAGAAGTACTCGCCCTACCCTGGCCCGTTCACCCGTGGCGTCGTCGCCTGCACCGGAAGCGAGTTCTGCCGCTATGCGATCGTGGAGACCAAGGAGCGGGCGGTGAAGTGGGCTCGCTTCCTCGACGAGCAGCTTGCCGCCGAGCCGTCCGGCGCCGCACCCGACCGGTCGGTCCCCTCCGGGCCACGCGAGGACGCGGGGGTGATCCGGATGCACTTTTCCGGCTGCTCGGCGAGCTGCGCGCAGCCCCAGATCGCCGACATCGGATTCCGGGGCGAGGTTGCCCACGTCGGCAGCCGCCTCGAAGAGGCGGTCGACATCGGACTCGGCGGCTCGCTCGGTCCGACCCCGGGCTTCATCGACTGGATCGAGCACGCCCGCCCCGTCAACCAGGTGCCCGAAGCGTTGCTGCGGGTGGTGAGGGGCTACCAGGACGACCGCAGTCCGGACGAGACCTTCGCCAACTGGGCTCGACGTACCCCGAACGAAGGCCTCCTCGGGATCCTCCAAGGGGCGGCGGACCGGCCCGGCGTCACCGGCGGAGCACGTGGCGAGGAGGGTGGGCGGTGAAGGCCTACCGCATCCGCGACGAGCTCAACGGCATTGCCGAGCCCCCGGGGAAGACCTGGTTCTGGGAGCTCGAAGCCGGGGTGATCGACGCCGATCGGTGTATCCAGTGCGGCACCTGTGTCGCGGTGTGCCCGTCGAACTCGATCGGCGTGAGCGAGGACACCCAGCTCCCCGAGCTGGTGAAGATGTGCACCGGATGCTCGCTGTGCTGGGACTTCTGTCCTCGGGGCGGCTTCCGCTACGAGGCGGCGTGGCCCCCGTCCACACCCGTGGTCGGCGAGGCGGAGACGACGACCGTGGAGCGCGACGATCCGTCGGACCCTTATTGGCGGATCACCGGAGCCGCACCCGAGGCCGGTCTGGGAGCCGTGCTCGAGTCCTATGCGGTGCGGGCCGCGTCCCGACCCGATGGAGCCCAGGACGGGGGCGTGGTCTCCGCCCTGCTCATCGCCGCACTGGCTGCCGGTGACATCGACGGGGCGCTGGTGACGCGGCCGAGCGACGACCCGGACGAGCCCTGGAAGGGTGTCGCCCACTTGGCCACGAGCGCTGCCGAGATCCGGGCCTCCGCGGGGAGCTTCTACAACCAGACGATGGCGCTGGCCGGGCTCGACCTGTCCCGGTACGACCTTCCCGCCAAGCCCAAGATCGCCGTCGTGGGCACCCCGTGCGAGATCCAGGCGATCCGGGCCATGCAGTCGGGGGCGTGGTCGACCGGAGCCCATCGGGTCGACGCGGTGGTGCTGACGATCGCCCTGTTGTGCACCAAGAGCTTCGACTACCGGGGCCTGATGCTGCAGTTGCTCCGCGATGATCGAGGGGTGGACATCGAACGGGTGGGCAAGGTCGACGTGATCCGCGGTCGGATGATCGTGGAGTACCGGGATGGGGAGATGGCGGTGGACGAACCGGTCAAGCACTTCCACGGCGCCGCGCTGAAGGGCTGCGACGAATGTGCCGACTTCCTCGGCCGGGGGGCAGACCTGTCGGTGGGCAGTGTCGGATCGATCGACGGGTGGAGCAGTGTGCTGGTGCGGACCGAGCGGGGTCGTGTCGCGTTCTCCAACGCCCGGGGACGGCTCGACTTGCGCGAGCTGGACGATCCTGGCGCGCTGGTGAAGTTGGACGCCTTCGACCGCAAGGTGGCGTTCGGCAGCTTGCGCCGCGAGTTCGACACCGCTGCCCCGCTGTTCATCGACTACGAGGAGCATCTCCGGACCTACGGCGACACCGATCGGTCCCCGGTGGTCGCGGACCGATGACCGGGGCGGAGGGCCAGCTGGTTGGTGGCGTCCCCCTGGTCGCCCCGACCGAGCCGCTCGAGCTGAAGCAGAAGCTCCGCGTCGCGCTCCAGGGTGACGGCGAGAGCGGACCGGGAGTCAGCGACGACGACGCCTGGCTCGGACGCTGGCTGTGGGAGCAATGGCAACCGGTCCTCGAGCCGTGTGGATGGAGCTGCGATACGCTGATCGGCGTGGTGGGTGGCACCCGGCGCGAGCTGCGGCTCTGGTTGGCGGGGGACCGGCTCTGGTCCCAGTACCTCCCCGGGTTGGTGGGGAGGATCGGCCGTCGGCTCCCGGCCGAGGGGACCTCAGCTCCCCACGGGGCCGGTTGACGGCAGGGGAGGCATCGTGGAAAAGCTGATCTACCTGTTGTGGGGCGACGGGACGGCGGCGTCCGGTGACGCACTCCGGTCGCGTCTGCTCGACGACGTGGCGCCCCGGTTGTGTGCCGGCGGGGTACGAGCGCTGACCGTGAACGTTCACGACTCCGACGCGGCGCCGGCGCCGTCGCCCGCCCCACCTCCGGACGGCGAAGCCCCCCATATGGCCGAGGTCTCGGTATGGCTCGATTGCTACGAACAGCGTCAGATGGTGGACGTCGCGCTCGACGGGTTGGGGACGGCCTCCGCCGGCTACCTGGTGGTCGAGTCGCTCTACGACGACTACGGGACCACGCCGCATGCGCCGGTCCGTAGCTGGGCGGACGGGGAGCGGTCTCCCGGCGTCCTGACCGTGGCGCTCATCCATCGTCCCGAGAGCCTGGGGTACCACGAATGGATCCGGCGCTGGCACGGCACCCAGTCGCCGGTCTCCGCCGAACTGCAGCCTCGCACCCGCTACGTGCGTAACGAGGTGGTCCGGGCCCTGACCGAGCGAGCACCCGAGATCCACGGGATCGTGGAGGAGGGCTGGCCCTCCACCGGGCACGTCGTCGATCCCCTCCTTTTCTTCACTGCCACGTCGAAGGAAGAGCTCAACGAGCACGTCAGCCGCATGGTGGACAGCGTCAGTGCCTGCCTCGACCTCACCCGGCTGCGGAGCGCGACCATGAGCGAGTACCTCGTCCGCACGCTGGGCACGGCTGGCCTCTGACCAGGTCCGGCGACCGACCAGGTCCGGCGACCGACCAGGTCCGGCGACCGACCAGGTCCGGCGACCGACCAGGTCCGGCGACCGGTCGCCGTGGTCGCCGGTTTACGACATCGGAGCGTCGGGGACCGCGGGCCCCGACGTCCGGTGCGAGGTGACGTGTCCCGGCCACCAGAAGTGATCACCGGTGACGAAGGTGAGTGCGGGGACCAGCACGGTTCGCACCAGCAACGTGTCGAGGAGCACCCCGATCCCGACGATCACCCCGACCTGGGTGAGCGTGATCAAGGGGAGCACGCCGAGCACGGCGAAGACCGAGGCCAGCAGAATGCCGGCGCTGGTGATGACGCCACCGGTGACCGCCAAGGCACGCACCATGCCTTCCTGGGTGCCATGGTCGGCTGTCTCTTCCCGGGCACGGGTGACCAGAAAGATGTTGTAGTCCACGCCGAGCGCGGCGAGGAAGAGGAACGAGATGAGGGGCACGCTGACGTCGAGGCCAGGGAACTTGTAGAGGTGCGTGAAGAGGTACTGGCTCAACCCGAGGCTGGCCAGATAGCTGGCGCCGACCGTGGCGATCAACAGCAGCGGACCGACCACCGCTCGTAACAGCACCATCAGGACGATCAGGATGATCACCAGAATGATCGGGATGATCAGCGACCGATCGCGGGACGAGGCCACGTTGGTGTCGAGGGTGATGGCGTCGGGTCCGCCGACCAGGGCGTGGGAGCCGGGCACGGCGCCGGCCGCAGTGCGCAGCGCGGTGACCGTGCGGAACGCGGTGGCGGATCCCGGCGCTCCGGAGAGCACGGCATTGACCTGCGTGATCGAGCCGTTGGTGCTGCCCGTGGCCACCGACGCCACGCCGGGCACGGCGTGGACCGCCGCCTCGACCTGGTGGACACGGTCGGTCGCGGTCACGATGGCGGCGGGCTCCGACTGGCCGGCGGGGAACGCCCGTTGAAGTGCCAGCTGTCCCACGACGGACTCGGGCGTGTTGCGGAACTGCTGGGTCTGAGTGAGCCCGAGGGTCACGCCACTGATCCCGGTGGCGAGGAGTCCGAGCACCACCAGGCTGCCGGCGATCACCACCACCGGTCGCCGCGCCACCGCCCGGCCCAGCCGGCCCCAGGGTCCGTCGAGCTGCCGGTTGGGATCACCCGAGCGCGGCACCTTGGGCCAGAACAGGCCCCGGCCGAAGACGACCAGGGCGGCGGGCAGCACGACCAGGGCGAACAGTGCAGCGATGACGATCCCGATGGCGCAGGCCAGTCCGAGCCCGCGCGTGGAGGGGATCGAGGCGAGGAGCAAGGTGAGAAGGCTGAGGGTGACCGTCGAACCACTGGCCAGGATGGTCGGGGTGACCCGACGGAGCGCCTTGGCCATCGCCAGGTGCCGGTCGTCGTGGTTGCGGAGCTCGTCGCGGTATCGGGCGATGAGCAGCAGGGCGTAGTCGGTCCCCGCACCGAAGACCAGCACCGAGAGGATGCCCGTCGCCTCCCCGTTCACCGTGATCCCGAGATGGGGCGCGATGCGGGTGGCCGCCACCGAGGCCACCTGTTCGGCCAGGCCGATCGCGAGGAGCGGGACCAGCCACAGCCAGGGACTGCGGTAGGTGAGGATCAGCAGGATGGCGACGACCAGCGCGGTGATGATGAGTAAGTGGGTGTCGGCCCCGTTGAAGACGTTGGCCAGATCCGTCTGGAACCCGGCCGGACCCGTGATATCGACCAGGAGCCCGGTCGGCAGTCCGGAACGGGCGGTGGTTCGGATCGCCTGCACGTCCCGGTTGAGCGCTGAGGCGTCCGAGGTGGTGGCCAGGGGGACGGTCACCAGGGCGAGGGTCCCATCGGGGGCCACGATGGACGGAGAGGCGTGCCCTCCGAGCGCACGGGCGTCGAGGGCCGTCGCCCGCGACGAGATCGCCGCGCGGTCGGCCGCGGTCAGCTTGCCGCTGGCGCGCCGGAACACGACGATGGCGGGGGTGGTGTGCGACGCCGGCAGCTCGGCTTGGAGCGTGGCAACCTGCTGGGACTGGGCCGACGATGGGAGGTCGACGGTGCTGGTGCTCGGCATCGGCGCCGTACCCAGTGAGATCACCACGAACGACAGGATCATGGCCGCGCCGAGAACGACCCACGACGACGTGCGTCCCGAGATCCAGCGCTCGACGGTCTGCAGTGCCCTCACCGAACCTTCTCCTCTGATTGTGGTCGCATCACGGTGCCGGTGCGTTCCGTGGTGACGGAGGTTGCTTGGCCGGCTGCTGCTGACTCATCTCAATTGATGAACTGATAGCCAGTTAAACTAATGAGTGTCAGAGTACGATAGTCGACGTGTCCGGCCGCCCAGACCAACCAGATCCCCTCGCGCCGCCGACCGGACCGCGGCGGGTCGAGTTCTCGGAGGCGACCAGGCTGCTTCGCGAAGTGCTCCTGGCGTCGGAGGACGTTGAGCAGCATCTGGTCGAGGAGTTTCGGGTGGGACCGAATGACGTTGCTGCGCTGCAGCATCTGATGATCGGCGGACCGATGGGTCCGGCCGAGCTCGCCCGTCGGATCCACATCACGTCGGCGTCGGCGACGGTGCTTGTCGACCGGCTCGAAGTCGCCGGGCATGTGGAACGGCGGCCAGATCCCGGGGACCGCCGTCGTCGCACGGTGGTCCCCACCCTGCAGACCGCGCAGCGCATCCACCGGGCGATCCTGCCGCTCATCGAGGCGGTCGATGGCGTGCTCGACGCCTTCGGCGACGAGGAGCAGGCCGTCGTCGAACGCTACCTCCGAGCCGTGCTCGACGCGTACGGTGGATACCTGAGCTCCGAGATCTGAGCGGGGCGGAGGTGGGCTGGGGGTTCCGATGCCGTGGTCGAGGGCCCGCCCCCGGCCGCGGTGCTGTTGCTGGTCAGCCGGCAGGGATCCCGGGCACGACTCCTCGGGGTGCGCCGTTCCGGAGAGGGCGGGAGCCGGTGGGCCTGACCAGTGTCAGCGGACACCACCTTCGCCGTCCCCTACGCTCGGGTGCGACCGGTGCTCGCGCGCCCGGTCGGTCTGCGTATCGGAGGAAGCACCCGTGGGACTGTCCATTGGCATCGTCGGTCTCCCCAACGTGGGGAAGTCCACCCTGTTCAACGCCCTGACCCGTAACGAGGTCTTGGCCGCCAACTATCCCTTTGCCACCATCGAGCCCAACGTCGGTGTGGTCGCGGTGCCCGACCCGCGCCTCGATCGGCTGGCTGAGCTCTTCGAGAGCAGGGAGCGGGTGCCAGCGACGGTGACATTCGTCGACATCGCCGGGATCGTCAAGGGAGCGTCCGTGGGGGAGGGCCTTGGGAACCGGTTCTTGGCCGCGATTCGCGAGAGCGACGCGATCTGCCAGGTGGTGCGGGTGTTCACCGACCCGGACGTGATCCATGTCGACGGGCGGATCGATCCGGCCGAGGACATCGCCACCGTCAACACCGAGCTGGTCCTGGCTGATCTCCAGACGGTCGACGGCCGGCTCGAGAAGCTGGCCAAGGAGGTGCGTAAGCAGCCTGCGCTGGCTCCCGCACTGCAGGCGGCGGAGCAGGCGCAGGTGATCCTCGACGCGGGTGAGACGATCGCCACGGCGGTCGCCGACGGACGGGTCGACGCGCCGGCTCTGGCCGATCTGCATCTGTTGAGCGCCAAGCCGTTCCTGTACGTCTTCAACGTGGACGAAGGGGCACTCGGCGACCAGGAGCTGGCGGAGCGGCTGCGCCGGATGGTCGCCCCGGCGCAGGCGGTGGTGCTCTGCGCACAGATCGAGTCCGAGGTGGCGTCCCTCGATCCGATGGACGCCGCTGAGCTGCTCGCCGGCTACGGCCAGACCGAGTCGGGCCTGGAGCAGCTGGTGCACATCGGGTTTGCCACGCTCGGGCTCCAGACGTTTCTGACCGCCGGGCCGAAGGAGTCCCGGGCGTGGACGATCCGCCGGGGTGACACGGCCCCCGAGGCCGCGGGCACCATCCACACCGACTTCGAACGTGGGTTCATCAAGGCGGAGATCGTCAGCTACGAGGACCTGGTCGAGGCGGGGTCCATCGCCGCGGTGCGGGCGGCCGGGCGGGCACGGGTGGAGGGCAAGGAGTACGTGATGCGCGACGGGGACGTGGTCGAGTTCCGGTTCAACGTCTAGGTGCGCACGACGGACCCGCGACCCGGACCAGCCGGGGTTGCTCGCCTCTGGCGGCGCCTCACGGGAACGCACCGTGCTGGATGGCGATCGGCGGCGGAACGCGGAGGTTCATGATGGCCGCAGTGTCCGGTCGTCCCGTCGCTCGGGCCCCGAGTGCCCGGCCGGCGGCCGTACTGGCACCGGCCCGCTTGCCTGCCGCCACCCCCGACGGTCACGGCGACTGGCTGGTAGCCGGTGACGGGGAGCCCTTCGCCTTCGGGGACGCCGCCTTCCACGGTTGGACCGGGGTCACTCCTCCCCCTGCTGGGGCGATCGGGACGTGCCCGTTCGACGCCGGAGCCGGCAACGCCGTCGTGGATGCCAGCGGGGGAGCGACCCGATGCTGACCGGAGACGAACGGGAACGCGACGACGGCTCCGTGGGCGGAGCCGAGGGTGCCGTCGGAGACCCGAGCGTCGGTCCGGCGCGAGCACCGGCTTTGCGTCTCGAGGGCGTCGCGGTGGTGCGCGACGGAACCGCGCTGGTCGATGACATCAACTGGGAGGTTGACCCCGGTCAACGGTGGGTCGTGCTGGGACCCAACGGCTCGGGAAAGACGACTCTGCTGCGGATCGCGGGATCGGCGCTGTGGCCGACTCGCGGCACGGTCGAGATCCTCGGCGAACGGCTCGGTCGGGTGGACATGCGGGCGCTCCGCAGACGGATCGCCGTGGTGAGCGCGTCGGTCAGCCGGGTGCTGCGACCGCAGATGTCCGCGTTCGACGTGGTGCTGAGCGGCCGGTTCGCGGCGCTGGAGACCTGGTGGGACAGCTACGACGCCCGCGACCGGGACGCAGCGCGCCGGTTGCTCGAAGCGTCGGGATTCGGCGGCGAGGCCTTTGCGGAGCGACCGTTCGGCCTGTTGTCCGAGGGTGAGCGTCAGCAGGTGCTGTTGGCCCGGGCGCTGATGGGCCGACCCGAGCTGCTATTGCTCGACGAACCGGCGGCCGGTCTCGACCTCGGCGCCCGGGAGCGCCTGATCGCCCGGCTGTCGGCCCTGGCAGACGATCCGAGTGTGCCGCCACTGGTGCTCGTCACCCATCACATGGAGGAGATTCCGCCTGGGGTCACCCATGCTGCCCTGCTGCGTGGAGGGACGATGGTCGCGGCCGGTCCCTGCGACCTGGTGCTCACCAGCAGCGCGGTCTCCGAGGCGTTCGGCATAGCAGTCGCAGTGGAACGGTCGGCAGGTCGCTGGTCGGCACGCGCTGTCCTGTGAGGTCGTGTGCCGCTCCCTGGTGCACCTGGTCCGGACGGTTGGGTCTGGCAACCACCTAGCGTGGGCGGAGGCAACCTGCCCAGCCCGAACGTGCCGCCGTGATGTGGCCGTTCCGAACCTCCCGAGGAGCATGTGATGACCGAGTCCCGTCCGACCGCCGACTTTTGGTTCGACCCGGTATGCCCGTGGGCATGGATGGCTTCGCGTTGGATCCTGAACGCCTCGGAGGTGCGCGACTTCGACGTTCGCTGGCACGTGATGTCGCTGGCCTATCTGAACGCCGACAAAGAGGACCTGCCGGAGTCGTACCGTGATCTGCTTCAGCAGGCGTGGGGACCGGTTCGCGTGGCGATCGCCGCCGAGCAGCAGCACGGCAACGACGTGCTGCTGCCGCTCTACACCGCGCTCGGCAATCGGTTCCACCTCGAGGACAAGCCCAAGGACCGTGCGACCATCGTCGAGGCGCTCGACGAGGCGGGTCTCGAAGCATCGCTGGCGGATGCCGCCGACACGGACGCATTCGACGAAGCGCTGAAGGCGTCCCACCACGCCGGGATGGACCAGGTCGGTTACGAAGTCGGAACTCCGGTGATCAGCGTGGAAGGGGTTGCGTTCTTCGGACCGGTGGTGTCACCTGCCCCGAAGGGGGAAGCCGCCGGTGTCCTGTGGGACGGCGTGCTGGCCGTGGCCGGGACCGATGGGTTCTTCGAGCTCAAGCGCAGTCGTACCCGGAGCCCGAACTTCGACTGAGCGGCCGGTGCGGGCCCCACGGGCTGCGTGCTCGTCCGTGGGATCAGGCGATGGAAGCACTCGGGGTGGATCGGACGTCCGCATCGGGATCCGACAAGTTGGTGAACACGACCAGGCCAACGGCGGCGCCAGCGCCGATCAGCAGCACGGTGGTGATGCCCACCTGGTCGCTGAGCCAGCCGGCAGCGAGTGCCCCCAGAGGGACGGTGCCCCCGAACGCCATCACCCAGAGCGCCATGACCCGTCCCCGGACCTCGTCGGTAAGGCGCTGTTGGAGGACGGTCGACATCGAGGTGACAGTGGCGAAATAGAAATAGCCGACCAGAAACACCGCCGGGAACGCAGGTGCAGCGATGCGCAGCAGCGAGAACGCAGCCAGCGCGAGCCCGAAGCCGGCCAATGCGTAGCGCACCACCTTGGCCAGGTCGTGCCCCGCCAGGAACGTGCCGATCGACAGGGCTCCGGCCACTGCCCCGGCGCCGAAGGACGCGTAGAGGAACCCGTACGCCGACGAACGATCGTTCAGGTGGAGGTTCGACTGGGCGAGCACCGGCATCAGGATGGCAACCGGGAGGCAGAAGAACGAGAAGAGCACCATCGTGGTGAGGCACCGTCCGACCGGACGGTCCTGCCGGGCGAAGCGGACGCCGTCGATCATGCCTCGGAACCGCCGGCCGGACAGCCCGCTCCGTACCCGGGGCAGTCGGACCGTCCACAGGGCTGCGATGATGAAGAGGTACGACACCGAGTTGCCGACGAAGACCCAGGCGACACCGATCTGCGCGTAGAGGATGCCGCCGATCGCCGGCCCGATCACCCGGGACAGGTTCATGTTCACCGAGTTGAGCGAAATGGCCCCGGCCAGATCCTTCGGCTCCACCAGGTTGGGCACCACCGCGGAGAAGGTGGGGGCGTACACCGCCTGGCCGATACCCATCGCCACCACCGCCAGGAGCAGCAAGCTCAGCGACGGTCGATGGGAGATGGCGATCCAGGCGATGGCCAGTGCGCCGAGCGCCTGTTCGATGCTGACCACGATGAGCACCCGACGCCGGTCGAATCGGTCGGCGATCGCGCCTCCGGGAAGGGACAGCAGCAGAGCCGGCCCGAGCTGAGCCAGCGACACCAGCCCCACATCGGTCGACGAACGGGTCAACGAATAGACGAAAGCCCCGAGGATCACGTTCTGCATCCACGACCCGATGTTGGAGAGCAGCGCGCCGAGAAAGACACGCCGGAACACCGGGTAGCGCAGGGCAGCGCCGGCCGTTCCCACCCGGATGGTCCGGTCGCCGTCGACCAGAGCGTCCTCGACGTCGGCCGCGATCAGATGGTTGTCGGCCGGGCCGGGTTCCCCCCCGACGGGATCGGACTCCGCGCTGTCGCCGGTCTCCCGGCCCGCTTGCGAACGGTGATGGCGCCCCCCCGAACGGTGGCGCCTCCCACCGGGTCGGGTTGGCATCGATCGAAGCGAACGAGTTGCCGGCTCAGCCGGCAACCGAGTCGCGCAGCTGCCGTTTGAGGATCTTTCCCGAGGGGTTCCTCGGCAGGCGGTCATCGGTGAAGGTGATGTGGGTGGGGACCTTGAACGCGGCGATCCGCTCCCGGACGTGACGCTGCAGCTCGTCATCGGTCAGGCTCGTTCCTGGCTTCAGGTGGATCACCGCCGCGACCTGCTCACCGAGGCGCTCGTCGGGGACCCCGAACACTGCCGCCTCGTAGACCGATTCGTGCTCGTAGATGGCGGCTTCCACCTCGGCCGAGTAGATGTTCTCACCGGCGCGCAGCACCATGTCCTTGGCCCGGTCCTCGACGTAGACGAAGCCTTCTGCGTCGACGCGGCCGATATCGCCAGTGCGGAGCCACCCGTCGACGATGGTGGCCGCCGTGGCTTCGGGGTTGCCCCAGTACCCGCGGATCAGGTTCGGTCCCTTGAACCAGATCTCACCGCGCTCGCCGGTCGGCACCGGTGCGTCGTTCTCGTCGCGTACCTCGACCTGCAGGATCGGCGTTGCCCGTCCGGTGCTGGTGGGTCGGGTGACGTAGTCGTTCCCGTAATTCCCGGGCCCGTACGCATTGGTCTCGGTCATGCCGTAGCCGATCTGAGGCCGGCCTGCCGGAAAGCGACTGTCCACCCGATGGACCAGCGTGGGGGGTGCAGGCGCCCCGCCACCGCCGATGCTGCGAAGGCTCGACGTGTCGAACTCGTCGAAGCGGGGCGACTCCAGCAGGTCCCAGCTCTGGGTGGGCACGCCGACGAAGTTCGTCACCCGCTCGCGCTCGATCAGCTGGAGGGCGACCTCGGGATCCCACTTGTACATCATCACCAGCTTGAGGCCGACGGCGAAGCTGGTGAGCATCACCGGGACACAGCCGGTCACGTGGAAGAGAGGAACGATGAGGATGAAGACGAGGGGGTCCTCGGCCGACGTCGCGGACCCCTCGACCCGGGTGGGGGACCCCTCGGGCTCGGGGTCGCGCCGTACGCCCTGGATGGCCGCCCCGCATCCGAATCCCATCAGGGCTTGGATCACCGCTCGGTGCGTGGAGACTGCCCCCTTGGGCCGTCCGGTGGTGCCCGACGTGTACAGGATGGTGGCGTCGTCGCCGGGTTGCACGTTGACGTCCGGCATGGCGGTGCCCGGTACCAGCAGTTGATCGAGGTGGTCGACTCCCTCGCGCTGGCGGTCGTCACGGACGGCAAGGACGGGGATGCCGAGTCGTCCGGCGATTCCGGCGCAGCGGTCGACCCGTTCGCGGTCGGCGATCAGCAGCGAGGCACCACAGTCGGTGATCGCGTAGTCGAACTCGTCTTCAGTCCACCACGCATTGAGCGATACCGAGATCGCACCGATCGACACGATGGCGGCGAACGAGATCACCCATTCGGGCAGGTTGCGCATGGCAATGGCTACCCGGTCCCCCTTGCGGATGCCGTAGCGGTCGACCAACAACGCGGCCAGTGCGTCGACGGAGTTCATGATTTCGGCGAAGCTCCATCGCTCGTCCTCGT
>DAHXOD010000079.1 GCA_027365055.1 bacterium | reverse complement strand
CGGGGCGGGGCCCTACCCCGTGCCCGCCGACGCGCATCGCCTGGTGGCCCGCAGTGTGGCGGTCGCCGACTCGGTCCATGTCGAGCTGCCCGCCTCGACGGTGGCGGCCAGGCTGCGAGCGGGGGGATCATGGCTTGTCCCTCACCTCCAGGCCGCCTCGGCGGAGGACGAGGTGATCCGGTTGCGCGTCGGGCCGGGTGGGCCGGCCTGGCTCGGCAAGACCGTCGGCGTACACCTCGGCGAACCCGAGGGTGCCAACGAGGCTCTCGTCGTTCCCCTCGCATGGGAGGCGACCGGGCCGAGCGGGCTGTTCCCCCGCTTCGAGGGCGAGCTGCGCGTCAGTGCTCTCGACCCCGAACGTGCCGAGCTGCGTCTCTCGGGCCGCTACCGTCCTCCCCTCGGGGCCGCCGGCCAGGTGCTCGACGCGGCGCTGCTTGCCCACGTCGCCCAAGCCACGGTTCGCGCGCTGCTTCGCCGGGTCGCCCGGGCCCTCGAGGAGGCACCGGCCTAGCGGCACCCTGGCGCCTGGCCCGCGCCCTCGTCGGCCGGCGGAGGCTCGCTCGCCAGTTCGACGGTCACGATGCCTTCGTGCCGTGCACTCACCCCGGCACCGTCGACGACCTCGGCACCCAGGTCGCCAGTCTCGACACAGGTTGAGGCCGAGATCGCTCCTAGTGGCGCGTCAGGTTGAGGGACCGTGCACGGTGGCCGGCATCGGAAAGGTCACCGGCCAGGCAATGATCGCCGAGACCGGGGTGGACATGGGACGGTTTCCGGCCGCCGCGCACCTCGCCAACTGGGCCGGGATGCGCCCGGGCAACCACGAGTCCGCCGACAGGCCCCGGTCGGGTCAGAGGCTCAGCGGATAGGTAGCGACACCGCCCCGGGTCAAGCCCCGCACAGTGCGCTCATCAAGCGCCGCCTGGTCGGCCTCGCACTCCAAGGGCAGCTACTACGCCGTCGAGTACCGGAGGTTCTGCCGGCGCTGCGACAAGAAGGGCGAGCCCAAGGTGACCTTGGTCGTCGCCTACTCGATGCTCGGCACCAACTGGCACCCGTTGGCCAACGAGTCCGACTACGGGTCCGACTACGGGGACCTCGGCTCGGATCGGTTCGATCGGCGCGGTGGCTGCGAGGTGGAGGCACGGCGGCTCGCCCACCGGACGATACGGGCACGCCGCACGAGATGCCTGTCAGCCGGTGCCGGTGTGGGTTGGAGTCCGTCCTCCCGGAGCAAGGATGTCGAAGCCGTCGGGTTCGTTCAACATTCCTGGTGCCGACCCGGGTGTGTGGGTGATGCCGTACTGCCACACGAGGGCTCCTGTCGCGGGATCGATGGCGATCATGCGGTCGTTGTGGTCGTCGTTCAGCATCAAGATGCCGTTCGGGAGCATCTCCACGAGCGACGGGTGGTCGAGCATGCCGGGGCCCGAGAGCGGCTGGTAGTTGAAGAGGATCTTTCCCTGGCGCGTGAACTCGAGCAGACTGCCGGGCTTGGTGTAGCCGGCGATGAGGTAGCGGTTCGGCCCGATCTGCTGGGGGTCCGACGGGTAGGAGATCGGCAGGTGGACCGACCACAGCGGCTTGCCGTTCGGGGTGAACTCGTCGACGTAGGAGCCGTTGATCTCCGACACCAAGATGTTGCCGTTGGGCAGCGGGGTGTCGCCGTTGGGGGAGCCGAGCGCGATGGGCGGGTCCATGTCGTGGATGCACCGCCCGGTGGTGCCGATCTGCGTCACGATCTGGTTCGTCTTTGGGTTGAGAACGATGACGCGGCAGTTGGCGATATCGGCGGTGATCACGTTGCCGTCGGGAAGCACGTAGGCGTCGTCGGGGGTGTTGAGATAGCCGGGTGTGGCCCCTCGCACTCCGAAGTGACCGTAGGTCCACAGAAGCTTCCCCGAGGGGTACGCGACCTCGGCCAGCACGTTCTTGGTCTCCTCGTTGGTGACGATCATGGATCCGTGGTGGGCGAAGAAGGCGTCGTCGGCGCTGAAGCCCCCCGGTGGTGCGGGGGCAGTGGCGGACGGGTACTTCCAGACGATGGCGCCCGTGTCATTCAGCAGCAGCAGGCGGTCGTTGCCTTCGTCGGCGACGAGGAGTTTGTTGCCGAAATAGGGTGACCCGGCGCCAGGTACGCCGGCAACGCCGAACGTCCGGTTGGGCTCGACCATCTGCACGGCGGTCACCGGAGCGCCGCCGGTCGACTTGCCGCCCACGAGCCACATCCTCGAACCGAGAACGGTCATTCCAGCGTGGGCCACGGGCACCCGGAGCTGCCCGGCCGGGAGCATCCGACGGGTCGCGGGGTCATAGGCCCACACTGTGGCCACTGGGTGCTCTCCCGAGGCAGCGGAGCCGGTCATCCCGCCGGCGACGTAGACCACCCCCCCGAGCGTGGCGGCCGCCGCACCGTAGAGCGGTTCGGGCAGGCCGCCCACGACGGTCGCCTTGCCTGTGGCCGGGTCGATCTGTTGGATGACCGTGGATGGCCGGCCGGCCTGCGGCCCGCCGACGTCCTCACCGCCAAAGACCAGGATGTGGCCTCCGAGCGCAGCAACGGCGGCGTAGCGGACGGCAACGGGGAGCGACGCGACAGTACGGAAGCTCGTCCCTGTGGTGGTGGCGAGCACGGAGCGGTCGCCAGTGGTGCCGTCGTAGCCTCCGACGACGTAGGCCGTGTTGCCGATCGTCACGGCCGCGGAGTCCGAGCGCGCCTTGGGTAGCTGGCCGGTCACCGTCGCCCGGAGGGCCGGGGTGGAGCCTGGTAGCGGGCTCGAACCGGTGCCTGGAAGTGACTGGACGGTGGCGACCGAGCCGCTGGCGTTGCCCCCACCGAAGAGCACGTCGTGTCCCGCGAGCACGACACCTGACGCGTCGTGCAACGGGCCTGCCAGGTTCGCCACCCGTGCGAGCTGGCCATTGGTGGTGTCGAGTGTGTACACGCCTGTGGCCGACGACCCCGCTGCGTCGACACCGCCGAGGATGACGGCCTGGTTGGGGGTAGAACCGGCGAGCAGTACGAGCCGGCTGATCGGGTTGGGGAGCGACCACGGGAGCTGGCCGGCCTCCGCGGCCGGTAAGCCCGACGCCGTGAGGACGCCCGACGCACCGGTTCGGGACGTCGGCGCTGCGGTGCGGCCGTGGTTGGTCCTGGCCAACGAGCTGGCGAGGACGGCGGCCGCGACGATGAGGCCAAGGAGCACGACTGCTCGCACCCTCCGGTAGCGCAGCGAACGTCGCGCTGGACGATGACCATGCCTGGGAGGCGACCGGTGGGGCGGCGTGTTCATCGACACGTCTTCGGTCTAGCCGATGGCTGCGCCGTGCAGACAATCGCCCCGCCGCTTCGACGGAGGCTACGGGGCATTCGCCTGGAGCCCCGTGATCGAGAGGGCGGCACGGGCGGTTTGGACGCGGTTCGTACCGTGCGTCGTGCACCCGGGGGTGGGGAGAGAGGGGGAGGGGGCCCCGGAGCAGAGGAAGGGGGGACAGCCAAGGCGGCGGATGAGGGGGCAACGGGGCGGGGCTCCGCCCCGTACCCTCGGTCTTGCGCGCCCAGATCGGTGCACTACTCACGGGTGGATTTTCCCGTCAGCCGCTTGTAGTGAGACAATGCGGCTGTTAGAGTCTCAATGTCTCACCAGTGCGCGGGCGGTTGTGGCGTGCATGGAGTCCGAGAGGGAGTCCGAGAGGTCACGGAGGTCCGTTGCACTCGATCGAAGTGGGAACCGACGACACGCGTGAAGCCAGGCGGGGCGTGGAGGACGCGTATCGAGCCAGGTGGAGCTGGGAGAAGGTCGGCTGGGGGACGCACTGTGTCGACTGCTACCCGGGGAACTGCCCCTACCGGGTCTACGTGAATGGCGACAACGTCGTGCGCGAGGAGCCGGCGGGAACCTTCGGGGTGGTGGAGGAGGGGGTGCCTGACTTCAACCCGATGGGATGCAACAAGGGTGCGGCGTGGAGCCAGCAGCTCCACGACGGTGACCGCCTCGTCCACCCGATACGCCGGGTCGGCGAGCGCGGCGGGGGGCAGGGGGAGCGGATCTCGGGGGACGAGGCGCTGACCCAGATCGCCGACGGCATGCTCGACGCCATCGCGGCCGATGGCCCGGAGTCGATCGTGCACGAGGGGACGCCCGAGGTGGCCACGGTGTTCCCCACCGACCGGTTCTTCAACACATTTGGCGGCCGGTCGCTCGACCTGCATCCGTCGTTCAACGACTTCTCGATCGGTCTGCACGAGACGTTCGGCAAGTGGAACCCGGCCTCGTCGGCTGACGACTGGTTCCACTCCGAGCTCATTCTCATCTGGCACATGAACCCGGCGTTTACCCGGATCCCTCTCTACCACTTCATGCTCGAGGCGCGGTACCACGGGGCAGAGGTCGTCTCGATCTCCCCCGATCTCAACGCCTCACACATGCACGCCGACCTCCATGTGCCGATCAGCCCCGGCGACGACGCGGCACTGGCGCTCGCCATGGTCCAGGTGGTCCTGGAGGAGGGACTGGCCGACGAGACGTTCGTCCGTGAGCAGACCGACCTGCCCTGCTTGGTGCGCCGTGACACCGGGCGCTACCTGCGGGCCACCGACGTCGAGGGTCCCGAACACCGGGAGGACCAGCTCTACCACTGGGACCCCGACGCGGGCCTGACCGAGGCCGATCGTGGCAACCTGCTCCTCAACGGGAAGAAGGTGGCGCTGGAGGGGACGTTCGTGGTGACCCTTGGCGACGGGAGCACGGTCGAGGTGGAGCCGGTGCTCGCCATGCTCGCCCGGCACCTCCGCGAGCGCTACACCCCCGAGCTCGCGCAGGAGATCACCAGTGTCCACCCCGACGTCGTCCGCTCGCTCGCCCGCAAGGTCGCGACCAAGCGGACCGACATCATGCTGGGGTGGAACTCGTGCAAGTACTACCACGGTGACCTGATCGAGCGGGCCATGTGCCTGTTGCTGGCTGTCACCGGCAACTGGGGCAAGCAGGGCACCGGCATCCGCTCATGGATGATCGGCATGGCCGACGGGATGTTCACCATCATGGTCAAGACGGTGCCGGGCGTCGAGGGCGCCGAACAACTGCTCTCCGCCCAGGAGGTCGCCACCAGAGCGTTGCGGGAACAGGACCCGAGCATCACCACCGAGGAGTTGGCGGTGCGGGAACTGGGGCGAGCGCTCTCCCACCTGCGCGGTTTGAGTGGTCTGGAGGGCTCCCGGCTTACCGGGTCGCCCCCCGCGTTCTGGTGGTACTGGCAGGCGAACTTCCGTGAGCGTTGGAACAAGGGGGAGTGGGGCGACAGCTCCCTGCCCAGAACGTTCGACGAGTACTTCGAGGAGGCGCTGGCGAAGGGCTGGTGGCAGGGGCTCGACGGGCCCCGGCCCGACGAGCCGCCGCACGTGCTCATCGAGTGCGGCGGCAACATGCTCCGACGCACGCGCGGGGGGCTCACGCAGCTCGGGGAGAACCTCTGGGACCGTCTCGACCTCATCGTGTCGATCGACTTCCGGCTGAACTTCACCGGGCTCCACTCCGACATCGTCCTCCCGGCCGCCCAGCACTACGAGAAGGTCAACTTCCACATCCCGACGTCGCACACGATGCGGCTCACCCTCTCGGACCGGAACGTGGCGCCGGCGGGGGAGTCGAAGCCGGAGTGGGAGATCTACCAGATGATCCTGCGGAAGCTGGCCGAGCGCGCCGAGGCGCGGGGAGTCTCCGAGTACACGAACCGGAACGGGGCCACGTTCCGCCCCGCCGACCTGTGGGACTCGTACACGCTGAACGGGTACCTGGCCGAGGAGGACCAGCTGGCCGACGAGATCGTGCGGGACTCGGTCTACGCGGGCACGCTCCCCGAGCACACCGACCTCGCCCACCTGCGCAAGGTGGGTTACGAGCAGTTCATCGGCTGGGGTACGAGCCCCTACGCGCTGGCCCAGGCCTCCCCCATCATTCCCGGCAAGACCCACACCCCGTTCCGCGACCACGTGGAGCGGGGTGCGCCCTTCCCGACCTACTCGCGTCGCGCCCAGTTCTTCATCGACCACCCGTGGTGGATCGAAGCGGGGGAGGAGCTCCCCGTCCACAAGCCCAATCCACCCTCGGGCGGGAACCAGCCCCTGCGGATGACCTCCGGCCACAACCGCTGGAGCATCCACTCGATGAACCAGTCGAACCCGGTCATCCTGCAGACCCACCGGGGCGAGCCGTTGGTGGAGGTGGCCGTCGAAGACGCCCGGGCACGCGGGGTCGCCGACGACGACCTCATCAGGGTCTGGAACGACATCACCTCGTTCCGTGCTCGGGCGAAGGTCTCGCCCGGGGTGCGACCGGGACAGATCATCTCGTACAACGGGTGGGACGGCCACCAGTACGTCGACTGGAAGGGCGCCAACGAGATCGAGGCGGGCATGGTCAAGTGGATCGCGTTCGCCGGCGGGTACGGGCACATCAACTACTCGATGGCCGAGTGGCAGCCCATCCCGGTGGACCGTGGCGTGCCGTGTGACTTCGAGCGGGACGCCGCTCCGGCCGGGAAGGGGAGCTGAGCGGTGGGAGCCTTGACGGTGACAGAGGTGGACGGGGAGGGCGCGCTGGACCCGGGCGACCCCGCCTGGGGAGCGGTGACCGCCACCGAGGTGACGCTGGTGCCCGTCCCGTTCGATGCCCAGATGAACGCGTACGTGCGTGCAGCGTGGACGGGTCGCGAGTACGGCCGGTCCGGTCCGGTGGAGCTCGCCCTCGCCGAGCAGGGCGACCGTCTCCTGGCGCGGCTGTCGTGGGAGGGCTCCGCCGAGCCACCGGGAGAGTTCAGCGACGCCGTCGCGCTCTTCTTCCCACCTACTGCAGGGACCGCGTCGCCCGTGACCATCGGGACACGGGCCGAGCCTGTCAGTCTCTGGCTTTGGCGTGACCGCCTCCCGGTCCAGCAGGCGCTCCCGTCGGCCACGCAGCTGGTGGCGGCCGGTCCGGGCGTGTTCCGGCCCGAGTCCGCGGACGCCGGGGTCAGCGCCCGGTCGTCGCGGTCGGGGCGGAAGTGGACGGTGGTGCTCGCCGGCCCACGGCAGGCGTTGGCCGCCCAGCGCGTGGGCGTCGCGGTGTGGGACGGCTCGAACGACGAGCGGGCGGGGATCGGTGCGGTCAGTGCGGCGTGGACGGAGGTCGGGTCGTGAGTGGGGATCGGGTCGTGGAACGGACGAACAGGGGGTGGGATCACCGGTGAGCGCGAAGACGATGTCGAACGGGGACGACGGGGTCGGGCACGGGGGCGAGGGTGTTGCGCCGCC
>DAHXOD010000078.1 GCA_027365055.1 bacterium | reverse complement strand
AACAACTACGCGACACATGGGATCGCCACGCTCACCGACCGGCTCCGCACGGCCGGCCGAGGGAGCTCCAGTCGTCCGGGCCTCGGCCTGGCGACCGGACTGGGATGGTTCGCCACCAAGCACGCTCTCGGGCTGTACGGGACAGCGCCACCTCCCAGGGGGTTCGTCCACGGTGAGACCGAGCGCGACCAGCGGGTCATCGATGCCTCGGCGGTGGTGGTCGTGGACGAGGCTCCTGAGCCCACGATGGCCACGGTGGTCACCGCCACCGTGGTGCGCGACCACGACGGCGTCGCCACCGCCGCACCACTCATCGCCCGGCTGGCGGATGGCACGCAGATGGCGACGGCGGCGGGCGACGGCGAGACGCTCGCGGCGATGGGGGCGCAGGACCTACCGGCGCTCGTGGGTGCAGCGGTGAGGATCGAGGCCGGGCCGGCGCGCTACCGTCTGGTCAACCACTGAGCATTGACGACCGGGCGCACGCGGACCAGCCCGCCGGACTGTCGAGGAAGGACGCACCATGCCAGAGCTACTGCGGGAGAGACGGGGACACGTCGAGATCCTGACCATCAACCGGCCCGAGGCGCGCAATGCCATCAACGGAGCCGTGTCGAGGGCGCTCGCTGGCGCGTTCGACGAGCTGGAGACCGACGACGAGTGCTGGGTGGTCATCGTGACCGGCAGCGGGGACAAGGCCTTCAGCGCCGGGATGGACCTGAAGGCGTTCGCCTCGGGCGAGGGCGCAGACATCATGGGCGCGAACGGCGGCTTCGCCGGGATCGCCCAACGGGACTTCCCCAAGCCGATCATCGCCGCCGTGAACGGCTCGGCCCTGGCCGGTGGGTGCGAGATCATGCTCTCGTGCGACCTCGTGGTGGCGGTCGACAGCGCCATGTTCGGCATCCCCGAGGTCAAGCGTGGCCTCATCGCCGGGGGTGGTGCGCTCATCCGGCTGCCCAAGCGGATCCCGCCGACCATCGCTCTGGAACTGGCCCTCACCGGCGAACCCGTCGACGCCAGGCGGGCCCTCGCCCTGGGGCTGATCAACCGGGTCGTGCCGGCGGAGCGGCTTCTCGACGAGGCCATGGCACTGGCCGAGACGATCGCCGAGAACGCCCCGCTGGCGGTCAGGGCATCGAAGCGGGTCATGAAGCTGGCCGG
This sequence comes from bacterium, assembly GCA_027365055.1. Lineage (GTDB taxonomy): Bacteria > Actinomycetota > Acidimicrobiia > Acidimicrobiales > RAAP-2 > DASZIT01. The sequence goes on along the minus strand of DAHXOD010000078.1, from coordinate 6,138 downwards.
GGAGGTGCCCGACGCACGGGGTTGGGAGATCAACAACGCGGCGATCCCCGAGGTGTTCGGGTCCGCTGATGCCATGGAAGGTCCCGTCGCCTTCGCCGAGAAACGGAAGCCGAACTGGTCGGGACGCTGACCGGGCATCCCGCCAGCGCACCGGCGCCGAAGACAGGGGTCACGACCCCAGGGAGTACTCTGGTGCCAGGACGTCGACAAAGGAGACAGTAATGGTGTTCGGCATGCCTGCAGATATCTTCGGAGTGGACGGCGTCATCGTTCTCGTGGTCGTAGTCGTGGTGTTGTTCGGCGGTACCCAGATCCCGAAGTTGGCCCGCTCTCTCGGTTCGGCCCAGAAGGAGTTCAAGAAGGGGCTGGAAGAGGGGGCAAAGGGCGACGCGCCGGCCAGCGGCGGTGCGGCGACGAAGCCGTCGGACAGCTCGACCGACTGAGCCCGGTGGTTCCAGCCGGGGTCGGGGCTCCGGCGCGGTCGTCCCCGATGGCGGGGGGCGGACCGATGGCGGAGGAAGAGGCACAAGCGGCACCAGGACCACCGCCAGCACCCCCGGGGACCTGGTGAGCGTCGCCCGGCGGGAAAATGGCGCGGGGGGGTCGCAGCGGGGCCGGCTGCACTTCTGGGTGGTCCAGGTCACCGAGCTCGCCATCGCCATCGGGTTCGTCGACCTGTCCCTCCACGTCACCCGGGCTGTCGTCCTGCTCGGTGGAGCCGGCGTGCTGGCCGCCATCAGCCTGACCGCCAAGGGTCCCCTCGGGGTCATCAAGCTGGTCGGGCGGCCGGCCCACCGGGTGCTGGCCCTGGTGGTGGCAGTTGGGATGGCGCTCGCGCCCCTCATCCCCATCCTGCGGCCAGGCGCGGACGGGATCGCCATCCTCGAGCTCGGAGCCATCGGCCTGGCGCGGGTGGCCACCCTAATCCGGGTCACGCCCGGGACGCCCGCTTCCGGCGTTACCGACGAACGGAGAGGCCGGAGCGAACCGGCATCCGGCCCCGGCACGTCGCCGGGCCCGGGCGCCCGGACCGGACCGCCCCCGGTGGCGCGGGTCGCCCACTGGGCGGGCCGGGCCACGTCGCAGGCGGGCACGGCCGTAAACCGAGCGGCGGACGAGCACGGCCCGGTCGCCCGAGCCCATGTCCTGCGAGCCGCCCACGCCAGTGGGCGGCTGACCGGAAAGATCGCGTCCGCACAGCGGCGCCGGTCCACCCGAGACACCGGGCACTGACACAGGGCACTGTTCGGGTCATCCCGGAGCTGCCCGCAGCGTTCGGCCGGCGACTCCCGGAGGCCCACCGCGAGACGGGTGCGTCGAGCTCCGGATTCTCCCGTTGTACCAGGGACTATCCCAGGCCTTGCCGGAGGTGGTCCAGACGCTCTCCCTCAACTTCTAATTCCGGCGCCAGTCCCGCTAGTGTCATCGCCGTGACCGCCATCTCGACCGGATCGCCAGACCCGTTGCCGGCCCGCCGTCGCTGGACGCAGCGCCTCCGAGGCCCTGCCGGGCACACGGGGCAGGTCGCTTCTCCGGCGGTCACGCCCGGGGCGCTCGAGCCGCCCACGACATCGACGTCGCAGCGCTCCCGGCGCATCGTCCTCGCGGTGGCTGTCGGCGCCCCGCTCCTCCTTGCCGGGTGCAACGCCTACCCGAGCTACTTCGCCAGCAGCGGGGCGACCACCCAGGGCCACGACACGTTCAAGCTGTGGTCGGGCATGATGACCACCGGTCTCATCATCGGTGGCATCGTCGTCCTCCTGATCCTCTGGGCCGTCTTCCGCTACCGCCGGAAGTCCGACGCGATGCCTCGCCAGTTCCACGAGCACGTGGGCATCGAGCTCCTCTACACGATCGTGCCCATCATCATCGTGGCCTTCCTGTTCGTCTTCACCGTCCTCACCGAGAACGAGGTGGACGCCACCGTCCCCCTGGCTGCCACCACGACGGCCAGCGGGAAGCCGGTCGTCGACATCACGGTCACCGCCTTCCAGTGGGGGTGGCGGTTCGACTACCCGCACCTCGACGTCGGGGTCGTCGGCGAGCTGAAGAACGGTCCCGACCACCACGGGCCCCAGATGGTGGTGCCGGTGGGAGAGACCGTGCAGATCACCCTTCTCTCCGCCGACGTGGTCCACGGCTTTTACGTCCGTGACTTCGACTTCAGCCGGTACGCGCTACCGGGAGTCACCAACATCTTCGACCTGCACGTGAAGCACGCCGGTACCTACTTCGGCCAGTGCACCCAGTTCTGCGGCCTCTACCACTCCGAGATGTTCTTCTCGGTGAAGGCCGAGAGCCCCGCCGCCTTCCACAGCTGGGTAGCGACCGAGGTCCGCGACGGTCACGTCCTGGGACCGACAGGGAACCCGGCCACCAACATCCCGCCGAAGTCGTCCCCGCTCCAGCCGTCCAACAACGCGCCGAAGTCATGACGCGCATCGCACCGCCCACTCCCCCCTCCCGCCAGGAGACGCCCCCGAAGGTGGTCCCATGACGACACTCGTCGAACGCCCTGACCTCACCTCCCCGGACGGTCCTCGGCGCCCGGATGAGCCGGTGGAGGTCGACCAGCACCACCCTCACCACGAGGGCCCGACGGGCCTACTCAAGTGGTTGACCAGTACCGACCACAAGGTGATCGGCCTCAGCTACATGATCACGTCCCTGGTGCTCTTCTTCATCGCCGGCGTCATGGCCCTCATCATCCGCGGCCAGCTCATGGACCCTCACGGCACCCTGGTCTCCTTCCAGACCTACAACGAGCTGTTCACGATGCACGGCAGCCTCATGCTGTACCTGTTCGCCGGGCCCTTTGCCTTCGGCGGGCTGGCCAACTACGTCGTGCCGCTCCAGATCGGCGCCCCGGACATGGCGTTCCCCCGCCTGAACGCCCTGTCGTACTGGCTCTACCTGAGTGGCTCGATCACCATGCTCCTCGGGTTCTTCGTGGCCGGCGGGGCGGCAGACTTCGGCTGGGTCGCCTACGCTCCGCTCTCCGAAGCGGTCAACTCCCCGGGGGCCGGAGCAGACCTGTGGATCGTGGCCCTGGCCCTGACCGGCTTCTCGGCCATCTTCACCGGGGTGAACCTGGTGGCCACCATCTTCTACCTACGCGCGCCGGGTATGACCATGTTCCGGATGCCGATCTTCACGTGGAACATGCTGGTGACCGCCATCCTCATCCTGATCGCCTTCCCGGTCCTGTTCGCCGCCCTCCTCCTGCTGTTCTGTGACCGGCACTTTGGGACCCATATCTTCACGGTCCAGGGCGGAGGCGTCCCGGTGCTGTGGCAGAACCTGTTCTGGTTCTTCGGCCACCCGGAGGTCTACATCCTGGCCCTGCCCTTCTTCGGGGTCGTCACCGACGTGATCCCCGTATTCTCCCGCAAGCCGGTCTTCGGGTACCGGGGCATGGTGTTCGCCACGATGACCATCGCCGCGCTGTCCACCGGGGTGTGGGCCCACCACATGTTCACGACCGGTGTCGTCCTGCTGCCGTTCTTCTCGGCCATGTCCTATGCCATCGCCGTCCCCACCGGGATCAAGTTCTTCAACTGGATCGGCACGATGTGGCGGGGACAGATCACCTTCCGGACCCCGATGCTGTTCTCGGTAGGCTTCATGCTGGTCTTCCTCTTCGGCGGGGTGACCGGCGTGCTGCTTGCCTCGCCACCCGTCGACTTCATGGTCCACGACACGTACTTCGTGGTGGCCCACTTCCACCAAGTCCTGGTGGCCACGACCGTGTTCGCCGGGTTCGCCGGGTTCTACTTCTGGTACCCGAAGATGTTCGGGCGGATGCTCCGGGAGGGGTTGGGCAAGCTCCACTTCTGGTTCCTCTTCATCGGCTTCTGGGTGACCTATATGCCCCAGTACGTGCTCGGACTGTGGGGGATGCCCCGCCGGGTGGCCAGCTACCCGGCGACTGCCGGGTGGACCACGCTCAACGTCGTGTCGTCGATCGGGGCGTTCATCATCGGCTTCTCCTTCCTCTTCTTCCTCATCAACGTGTTCGTCTCCTGGCGCAAGCCGGTGCCGGCAGGGTCGAACCCGTGGGATGGCCATGGGCTGGAGTGGTTCACCTCCTCCCCGCCACCGCACCACAACTACACCCACCTGCCTCCGGTCCGCTCGGAGAGGCCCACCTGGGACTACAACCATCCCGAGCACCGGACTCTGGTCACCCACGAGGGGCCGGGTAGCGGTAGCGGCCCCGGTGAGGGCGCGCCGGCCGGTGCCGAGCCGGTAGGGGCGCGCTGATGCGGCTCGAAGCCAGGATCCTCATCTTCATCGGCATCTTCTTCGCCATCATCGGAGTCATCTACTGGTACCTCAGCTACGAGGACTCGGGAACGGTCATGCTGGCCGCCGCCGCTATCCTCGGCCTCCTGCCCGGGGGCTACTACCTCTGGTGGTCGCGCCACATGAAGCCCCGCCCCTCCGACGACCCGGAGGCTTCCATCGGCGAGGGGTCGGGCACCGTCGGCACGTTCCCCGGGTCGAGCATCTGGCCGTTCGTCATGGGCATGGGGGCGTTCTTCGTCGGCCTCAGCTTCGTGTTCGGCATCTGGTTCGTACCGGTAGCGGCCGGGCTCCTGATCGGCGCCATGATCGGCGCGACCGTCGAGAGCCGGCGGGGCGGGGAGGTCTGACCGGCCCGGCCGGGGGACGGTCTACTTGATCGTCCCCCGGTGGGACAGGAGCGTTCGGGCCACGCTGTCGCAACCCGGACCGGCCAGTTCTGCAGGTCCGACAACGTGACCGGTAGAGTGGCGGCCGCATGGTCGAGACACATCCCACTCCCGGTACCGCCGATCCGACGCTCGACCGAGTTGCGTCCGTGAGACGCGACGACACCGTCAAAGGTCTGGCCCGCCTGAGCGGGGCTGCACGACAGGTGCCCGACGCTGACGGTCGGTCGGACGAGAACCCGTGGTTGGCAACCGGGATCGTAGTCCTCGTCTACCTCGCCCTGGCGGTCGGCGTCTACTGGAATGTCTGGACAACGCACCCCTCGACGATCACCGAACCGGGGGGCGACCAGTACGCGACGATCTGGTTCCTGGAGTGGGTTCCCTTCGCCGTGCTCCATGGCTTCAACCCGCTCTTCACCAATTTCGCCAACTACCCGTTCGGCGTGAACCTCCTCACCAACACCAGTGTGCCGTTACTGGGAGCACTGGCGGCGCCCCTCACGCTCAGCCTCGGCCCTATCGCCTCGTTCAATGCCCTCCTCACGCTGTCGCTCGCTGGTTCAGCCACTGCCGGTTACATACTTGCCCGCCACGTCGTCCACTGGCGCCCGGCAGCCTTCGTGGCCGGCCTGCTCTACGGCTTCTCCCCCTATGAGATCGCCCAGTCGGCGGGTGGTCACCTGAACCTCGTGTTCGTGGTGCTACCACCGCTCGTGTTCCTGGCCATCCATGAGCTCACCGTCCGCCAGCGTGGATCGGCGAGGCGGTGGGGGATCGTGCTCGGCGTGCTGATCGCAGCCCAGTACCTCGTCTCGAGCGAGATCATGGCGTCGACGATCATCATCGGGGGGCTCGGCGTGGTCGTCGCTGCCGCCTGCGCCCCCCATTCCATCCGCTCCCATCTCCGGCACGCCGTCCACGGGCTCGGATGGGCGGCCGGCGTCGGTGTTCAACCGAATTCGGTTGAACACCGATTATGCCGAGGTTTGCGTTAAGCCGAGGAATCGCACCCTGACCTGCTTGGGTGGGGTTGCCTGACGGATTCCTCGGCTTAACGACGGGGCGCTATCGGAGGCTGTAGAGAGCTTGGAGCTTGTCGTGGGTGAGTGGCGGCGCGGCTGGGGAGCCGATCGCGGGGGTGGCCGCATTGACGGCTTGGCGCATCATGTCCAAGGTGGCGAAGGCGTAGAACGCCGCGGTGGTCGACACGTTCTCGTGGCCGAGGAGGCGCATGATGATCGGCAAGGGGATACCTTGCTGGTAGAGATCCATTGCCTTGGTCTTGCGCAGCATGTGACAGTGGATGTTCTCGGGCACGGAGGGGCAGGTCCGGCGTGCAGCGGCGGCTGCACGTGCGAGCACGGCTGCGACGGTGTCGGCCGATAGCCGGGTCGGCGTGCCGTGGTGCGGGCTGTAGAACACCGGCAGCGTCACTGGCAGC
>DAHXOD010000077.1 GCA_027365055.1 bacterium | reverse complement strand
CTCGAATGCCCGGGCCATTCCCAGTCCGTTCTCGTGTTGGGGGAATCCTTCGTAGGTGGCACGTGCCGGGAAGGGTCGGTCCGCCATCAGGTAGTACTCGTCTGCGGCAAAGACCATGCGACGTCCGATGCACTCGAGGAAGGCCTGCTGCCACGATTCGACCAGGTCGCACACTGCGGCTGCCTCCTCCGGGGTGTGCGGTCGCATGGCGTCTTCACCCGAGAACCGGCTCACCCCGAGTGGCACGCAGGCCACCGTCGCCAGATCGGGATAGCGGTCGAGGACCCCGGCCAGGGTGTCGTCGAGGACCGCTCCGTCGTTGCGTCCAGGGCAGACCACCACCTGACCGTGCACCTCGATGCCGGCGTCGAGGAGCGCCCGGAGCCATCGCAGGCTGGTCGCCCCCCGCCGGTTGCGCAGCATGTCGGCTCGCACCTCGGGATCGGTGGCGTGGATGGAGACGAACAGGGGGCTCAGCCGCTCGGAGACCACACGTTCCAGGTCCATTTCGGTGAAGCGGGTCAGCGTGGTGAAATTGCCGTAGAGGAAGGACAGCCGGTAGTCGTCGTCCTTGAGCGACAGGCTGCGGCGCATTCCTGGTGGCAGCTGGTGGATGAAACAGAATTCGCAGTGGTTGTCACAGGTCCTCACCCGGTCGAAGAGTGCGGACGACACCTCCACGCCGAGGGGCTCGCCTGGTTCTTTGACGACGGCGAGCCCGAACGGGTCGGCCACGCCACGTCGGCGCACCACCAGATCGAGCCGCGGCTCGTCGACCAGCAGGCTGTACTCGATGACGTCACGGGGGGTGCGGCCGTTGAGGAAGAGGAGCTGGTCACCCGCCCGCAACCCGGAACGCTGGGCTGGCGAGGATTCGGCGACGGCCACGACGACAGGGGCCGCCGTACCTCGGAGGACCGGCATGGCTACAGGGTACCCGCTCACCGAACCGGAACCGCCGCCTCGGTGCGGGGGGACGGGGAACGTCCTGCGGCCACGGGCTGTCCGGCACATCGGTCCGTGGTCCCGGTACGATGGGGTGATGGCCGTGGACCGTGTGCTGCTGGCCGAGCCGCGAGGTTTCTGTGCCGGCGTGGAGAAAGCGATCAAGGCGCTGGCCTGGATGGTCCGGGTCTTCGAACCGCCGGTGTACTGCTACCACGAGATCGTCCATAATCGCCATGTGGTAGAGCAGTTCCGGGCCCAGGGCGTCGTCTTCGTCGACGACATCGCCGACGTTCCCCCTGGAGCTCCGGTGATGCTCTCGGCCCACGGGTCAGCTCCTGAGGTGGTGACCGCCGCTCGCGAACAGGGCCGGGTGGTGGTCGACGCCGTGTGCCCGCTGGTGACCAAGGTCCACCACGAGATGAAAGTGCGGGCCCGCAAGGGCTACACCGTCCTCTACGTGGGCCACGAGGGCCACGAAGAGGCGGTCGGTACCATGGCGGTGGCACCGGCGGCGGTCCGGCTCCTCGAACGGGTCGAGGACGTGGAGGCGCTGGATCTGGGGGCTGACGGGCCGGTTCCGGTCGCCCTGCTGGCGCAGACCACCCTCAGTCACGACGAGTGGGCCGGCATCGTCGACCGAGCCCGCGACCGGTTCCCGGATCTGTGGATGCCGAACCGCAGCGATCTGTGCTTCGCCACCACCAACCGCCAGGCGGCCCTCAAGGCACTGGCCGGGAAGGCAGACGCCGTGGTGGTCATCGGGTCGGAGAACTCGTCGAACACCGTAGCGTTGGCACAGGTGGCTGCGGCGTTCGGTTGCCCTCGGGTGCTCCGGGTGAACGACGTCTCCGAGGTGCCCGAGGATCTCAGCGGCACGATCGGGGTGACCGCAGGCGCATCCGCCCCCGAGTCTCTGGTGCGGGCGGTGGTGGCCCGACTCGCCCCGATCCATGGCGTCGAGATCGCCCGGGTCACGGTCGAGGAGGAGTACTTCCCTCCCCCGCCGGAGCTGCGCGAGCTGCTGCGGGCGCTCGAGGCCACCGTGGCGTTCTTCGCTGCCGCTCCGGATGCCCCGACCGCTCCGGGCACGAGCCTCGCCGTCGATGGCTCCGGGCGCGAGCTGACGTCGGCCGGCGTGCTGTCGGACGACCGGTCCACCGCGGCGGCCGCGGTGCTCGAGCGACTGGCCGGGTGACCCTCCCGCCGCTGACCGCAGACCAGGTGACTGCAGCGTTCGCTCTGGGGACGCCGGCGATGCCGCTGGTCCCGGTCGGGCTGGGACCGGGACATCGGACCCTGCAGCTCGACACCTTCGACGCTCGCTACTTCGTCAAGCAGTACGACCGGCCTACGGATCTGTTCGCCTGGGCGAGCTGGCTGGGGTACTTCCTGGGGTCCTGGGAGATCGAACGTGCAGCCTTCGCTGCCGGTCTGCCCGTGGCGCGGCCGGTGCTCGCCCCGGGCGCCAGTGTTCCGTGGGTCGACGTGGACGCTCGAGGAACGCCGACCGCCGTGCGGGTGCACGAGTGGGTCGCCGGCACCCGGCGGGTGGATCCCTCGTCGGTCGAGGTGGCCGGCCAACTCGGCACCTTCCTGGGTCGGCTCCACCGGCTGCTCCCCCAGACCCGGCAGTGGCGACGCCAACCGGCAGGTGTCGCTGACTGGCACCACGCAGTCGTGCCGACCGCAGCCGGCTCGGAATGGTATGCCACGTACCTCGCGTGCATCCCGCTCCTCGAGGACGTGTCAGCTCGTTGTGCCGCAGCCATGGAGGAGCCGTCCTACCTGGTGCATACCCACCGGGATCTGCACGCCCAGAACGTGCTGGTCGATGCTTCGGGTCGGGTGGTGGTGGTCGACTGGGACGCTGCCTCCACCCAGCGGGCGGACTGGGACGTGGTGGAGACCGCGCTCGAAGTGGCCGGCTACCTGTCCGGACCGCCGGATCGCACCGTCGTGGAGACGATGGTGGAGCGCTACCGCGCGGCGGGAGGTCGCTGCGGACCCATTACCGAGGCCAGCTTCACCGGCTTGTTGCTCTGCGCGTTGGGCTGGGTCCGGTCGTCCCTGTGTGCCCCCGGGCTCGGCGGATCTCCGCCCGGTCGGGCGGAGGGTCAGGCGGAGGGTTCGGCGGAGACCGAAGTCCTCCGAGCCTTGGCAGCCGTCGAGCGAGTGGTCTCCGGGGCCGCCACCTGGGCAGGGTGGTTCGCCTGATGCCCCGGCGGGTGCGAGACTGACGAGATGGTCACCACGTCGTTCACCCGTATGGATGCCTCCACCGCCGAGGACTGGGCGGTGATCGGGGCCGAGACGATGGGCGGACAGCCCCGGGTGGCAGATCGGGTGCTGGCCATGCTCGGCTCGTTGGACGAGGTGGTCGACGGGTTTGCGGTCGACCAGCTCACGCACTGCCTGCAGACGGCCACCCGGGCCGAGCAGGCCGGGGCGGACGACGAGCTGGTGGTGGCCTCGCTGTGCCACGACATCGGCAAGGCGGTGTCCGTTCCGAACCATCCGAGGATCGCTGCAGAGATCCTCCGTCCGTACGTACGCCCGGAAGTGACCGCTGTCATCCTTGCCCATCAGGACTTTCAGGGGCGCCACTACTACCGTCACTTCCACCTCGATCCTGACGCCCGTGACCAGTACCGGGCCGAGCCCTGGTACGACTTGGCCGAGCAGTTCGCCGACGAGTGGGACCAGGTCAGCTTCGACCCCCACTACGAGACAGCGCCTCTCGGCCACTTCGAAGCGCGGGTCCGCGCCGTGTTCGGTCGCCCGCACAGCCTGTGACGGCAGCGGCGTCGGCCGCTCAGGGTCGACCAGCCGACGCTCCGACCCAGCAGCATCGTTGGCTCACCCGGGCCGACAATCGCGAGCGTCGCCGACTCGCCTCGCTGCGACGGTTGGCCATCGACATCGGTCGATCCGAATTCCGAGCCCGGTATCCCGGGACACGGTTGGGACCGGTGGTGGCAGTGATCGCTGCCTATGAGGAGGAACGCAACCTCGGTGCGGTGCTCGCCAGGATGCCCGAGCGCGCCGCTGATCTCGGCGTCACTCCCCTGGTCGTCATCGACGGCGGCGAGGACCGGACCGATCAGGTGGCGATCGACGCCGGCGTGGCCACGCTCGTGTTGCCGGTCAATCTCGGGCAGGGCGCTGCCCTTCGGATCGGATACGAGCTGGCGATCGAGCAGGGTGCACGCTTCGTCGTCACCCTGGACGCGGACGGCCAGAACGATCCGGCCGAGTTGGGTCTGCTCCTCGAACCGTTGATCGACGACCGCGCCGACTTCGTCATCGCGTCGCGGCGGCTCGGTGTCGACCACACGACCGACCGATTCCGCAGGTTGGGGGTGCAGCTGTACGCGGCGACGCTGAACTGGCTCCTGGGTACCAAGCTGACCGACTCCTCCAACGGATACCGGGCCTTCCGGACCGAGGTGCTCGCCGACATCCTGCCGTTCCTCCATCAGGACCAGTACCAGACAGCCGAGCTGGTGATCACCGCGGCGACCCGAGGGTGGCGTCTCGGTGAGGTGCCGACGGTGTGGCACCCCCGTTCGTCGGGTGCGTCCAAGAAGGGTGGCAACCTCTTCTTCGGGGCGCAGTATGCCCGCGTGATCGTCACCACGTGGCTGCGCGTGACTCTTCGCCGGTCTGCCGACTGACGTCGCCGGTCCGAGCGTGCCGCCTGCCACCAGGCCGGTGATCGAGCGCAGCCGATACCTCGCCCGCTCGGTTGCCGGACCTGATCAGTAGCGGCCGGTCACCGTAACGGACCGGTCGTAGAGCGCCTGGAGCGCCGTTCGCAACTGGTCAGTGGTTGCCCGCAGCCGGCTGCGGGGGACCCGGCCCGATGGGTTGGCCGCGGGAGCGGCCAAGGGAGCGCCCACCACCAGGTGAACGTGCCGGGGCCGAGGGAGCTTGCTTCCCTTGGGCATCACCGACGCAGATCCTCCGACCCCAACCGGCACGACTTGGGCCCCGGTGCGGGCGGCGAGGAACGCCACCCCTTCGTGGAGCTCCTCGATGACCGGGCCCGAGCGACGTTCTCCTTCGGGGAACAGCACCAACACCTCGCCGGCATCGAGGACGCGCTGGGCCCGTCGCATCGACTCGCGGTCGGCGGAGCCGCGTTGCACCGGGAACGCGCCGACAGAACGGAGGAAGCGGCCGAACCGAGGGTTCTTCCAGAGCGAGTCCTTGGCCATGTAGTGGAGCTTGCGCCCGGTGACCTCCGACACGATGAAGAAGTCGATGAACGACCGGTGCACCGGGGCGATGATCACCGGTCCCTGCTCGGGAACCGAAGCGCGCCCCTCGACTGAAGTGCGGAACAGCAAGCGGTTCAACCAGTGGACCAGCATGCGCAGAAAGCGGTAGATCGGTGTGAAGTCGGTGTCCACCGGGGGCTCGTCGCCCAGCTCCACTTGGAAGCGGGCCGTGTCGTCGGTCGTCATCGGAGATCCAACCAGCTGACGATGTCGTCCACGACGTCGCCAGGTGACCGTCCAGTGGTGTCGATCACCCGGGCATCGTCGGCGGCGACCAGCGGGGACGCAGACCGGGTGCTGTCGATCCGGTCCCGGCGTGCCAGCGCTGCCGCTCCCTCCTCGGCGCGCCGACGGACCCGCTCCTCGGCGGACGCGGTGAGGTAGATCTTCAGATCGGCGTCGGGAAGCACCACGGACCCGATGTCGCGTCCCTCCACGATGCCGCCCCCGTGCGACTCGACCCACTTGCGCTGACGGCCGACCAGCACCGCTCGGACCTCGGCGGCGGCAGCCACCGTGGAGACGGCGTGGCTGACCACTTCGTCACGGATCACTTCGGTGATGTCGACGCCGTCCACCTCCACGGTGTCACCGACGGCGATCGTGATCGTCCCGGCCAGGTTGCCCAGAGCGACCCGGTCGGTCAGATCGATCCGGCGCTGCAGGGCTGCCCAGGCCACGGCCCGGTACATCGCCCCGGTGTCGAGCCTTCCCAGCTTCAGCCGCTCGGCGAGCGCCCGGGCCACAGTGGACTTTCCGGAGCCGGCGGGGCCGTCGATGGCAACCACCAGCGACCGGACCGGTTCGCCGGGCAGAACGCTCGCGGTGTCGGCAGAGTGCGTTGCTGCGGGTGCCGGCGAGTCTCGTGTCGGGCGAGTGGTCATAGCGTGCCCCGCAGTCCCTTCAGGTCGTCGAGGAATCCGGGATAGCTGGTCGCCACCGACTCCCAGCCGGTGATCGTGGTGGTCCCTCCGCTGGTGGCCATCGAGGCGATCGCTGCGGCCATGGCGATGCGGTGGTCTCCGCAGGGGTCGACCGTCCCGCCCGAGCGTAAGCCTCGGACGCCGGTGATCACCAGATCGTCCCCGTCGATCCGGGCGTCGCCCCCGAACGAGGACACCATTCGGGCGGTACTCACCAGGCGGTCCGACTCCTTGAACCGTAGCTCGCCCACGTCGCAGAACCGACTCACGCCTTCGGCGACCGAGGCGGCGACGGCAAGAACCGGCACCTCGTCGAGGGAGGGGATCTCGTCGGGATGGACGGTGGTCCCCCGCAACGGCGAGGACCGGATGGAGACCGACCCCCGGTGTCCCTCCGATGAGCGGACTTCGATCGCCGCGCCCATCCGGCGGAGGACGCCGAGGAACCCGTCGCGTTCGGGCCCGAGGTAGAGGTCGGTCACGGTCACCGCGCTGCCCTCGAGGATGGCCGCTCCGACCAGCCAGAACGCGGCCTGGGACGGGTCGCCGGGCACCTCCAGCCGGGTGGGGCGGAGCTCGCTCCGTCTCACCCGCACCGACCGCCCGTGCTTGCCTTCGGTCACGGTGATGTCCGCCCCCATCGCCTCCAACAGCTCCTCGGTATGGGCGCGGGTGCGTACCGGCTCGTGGACGGTCGTCTCCCCCGAGGCGTCGAGCCCGGCCAGGAGCACGGCCGACTTCACCTGAGCGCTGGCCATCGGCGGGGTGTAGTCGATGCCGCGGAGTCCCCCGCCGCTGACCACCACCGGGGGAAGCAGGTGAGCGCCGCTTCCCGAGACCCGGGCCCCCATGCGCCCGAGGGGGACTGCCACCCGGTCCATCGGACGGCTGCTCAGGGACGAGTCGCCGGTGAGTGTCACGTCGAAGGGGAGGGAAGCCAGCAGGCCGATCAACAGGCGCATGCCGGTGCCTGAGTTGCCGAGGTCGATCGGTCCGTTCGGCTGACTCAGTCGGGAACGACCCCCGTCGACGAGCACCGACCCGTCCCGATGGACCACCCCGGCGCCGAGCTGGCGGATCGCCTCGAGCGAACAGTGCACGTCGCCCCCGGTCGATAGGCCGGTGACCTCCGACGTGCCCTCGGCCAGGGCGGCCAGCAGCACTGCCCGGTGCGAGATCGACTTGTCACCGGGGACCCGGAGCGTTCCGTGCAGCTCTCCCCCGCAGGAGATCCCGATGGTGAGCGGTGTGGG
>DAHXOD010000076.1:422-7557 GCA_027365055.1 bacterium | reverse complement strand
GCGTGTCCCGACCGCCGCTGTGCGCGTCGTGCGACTCGACCCGCTTGAAGCTGCTCCGGGTCGGCGTGGCCAGGGCGGCCGAGGAGATGTCGGCCCTGGTCGGTGTCGAGGCGTTCGAGCTCACCTCCACCAGTGACGCTCCGGGGCCGGGCGCGCACCGTCTGGTGGTCGGCACCGAGGCGGCGCTCCACCGGATCGAGCGGGCCGAACTGGTGGTGTTTCTCGACTTCGACCAGCACCTGCTGGCTCCGCGCTTCGGGGCGGTCGAGGAGGCACTGGCGCTGCTGGCACGCGCCGCCCGCCTGGTGGGTGGACACCCGTCCGGTGGTCGAGTGCTGGTCCAGACCCGAATCCCCGATCATCAGGTGCTCCGCGCCGCCGTGCACGCCGACCCCGACCTGGTGAGTGGCCCTGAAGGCGAGCTGCGCCGGATGCTCTCACTCCCACCGTACGGGGCGCTCGCCCTGGTGAGTGGAGCGTCCGGCGCCGACTACGCCGGCCTGCTCGGAGAACGCCCGGGGATCAGCGTGTCCGAGCGCACCCGACCGGGTCCTGGCTCGGGATCGGCGTCGTGGTTGGTCCGCGCCGTCGATCACGCCGGCCTGTGCGACGCATTGGCCGCCACACCACGCCCGCCCGGACGGCTTCGGGTCGCGGTGGACCCAGTCGACGTGTAGCGGGGAGCGGCGCCACCAGCCACCAGCCTGGACCGTCGTTGCCGGGAGGGCACCGCACTGGGGTGGCCGACGTCCCACCGATCCGCCGGAGACCGGATCACCTAGAATGGGCTGATGTCGTCGTACGCGGTCCGCACCATGGGAGATCCGGTGCTCAAGCAGGTTGCCGGTGAGATCGACGCTGTCGACGGTGCGCTGGTCCGGTTGGTCGACGACATGGTCGAAACGATGTACGACGCGGTGGGGGCAGGCCTGGCGGCCACTCAGATCGGGGTGCAGAAGCGGCTGTTCGTCTACGACGTGGGCGACGGTCCCGAGGTCGTCATCAATCCGTCCATCCTGGAGAGTGACGGAGAGTGGTACCACGAGGAGGGCTGCCTCTCCATCCCCGATCTTCGCCTGGGGATCGTTCGGCCGATGGAGGTACATCTGACCGGTTTCGACCTGGACGGGAACGAGGTGTCGATCGAGGCGGACGAGTTTCTCGGTCGTGTGTTCCAGCACGAGGTGGACCATCTCGACGGCATCCTGATGGTCGAGCGCCTGGACGACGACCTCCGCAAGCAGGCGCTTCGCGTGCTGCGGGATCGAGCCCTCGGATTGGACACCGGAGCCATGGAGGCCAAGCTGGTGTCTTCGTCCGCCGGCGATCCCCGCGAGGTCTGATCGTCGAGGACGGAGTCCGGGGGCGGATAGGGTCGGCTTGATGGCACGCCTGGTCTACCTCGGTACGCCTCGGGTCGCCGTGGCGCCGTTGCAGGCGTTGGTGGGTGCCGGACACGACATCGCCTTGGTGGTGAGCCGTGCCGACAAGCGTCGGGGGCGCGGCTCGAGCCTCGAACCGAGCCCGGTCAAGGCCGCGGCCGAGACGATGGGGCTGCAGGTCACCGACACTCTCGATGACGTGCTCACGGTCACGGCCGAGGGGGGTGTCGTGGTCGCCTATGGCCGGATCATCCCTGCACCGGTGCTCGAACTGCTCCCCATGGTCAACCTCCACTTTTCGCTGCTGCCGCGCTGGCGCGGGGCGGCACCGGTCGAGCGGGCCATCCTCGCCGGTGACTCGGAGACCGGCGCCTGCCTGATGGCAGTGGAGGCCGGGCTCGACACCGGCCCCGTCTACGCACGGGAGCGGGTGGTCATCGGAGGGGAGGAGTCAGCCGACGAGCTCGCCGGACGGCTGGCGACCGTCGGGTCCCGGCTGCTGGTGGAGCACCTGGCCAACGGCTTCGCCGGACTGCCGGCTCCGGTGGCCCAACAGGGTACGGCAACGTACGCCGACAAGATCCGACCCGAGGAGCACGAGCTGGACTGGACCCGGCGTGCCGACGACCTGCACCGGGTGGTCCGGGTGGGGAGGGCGTGGACCACCTTCCGGGACCGGCGCCTGCGGGTGGTCGCCGCCACGGTGGGACCGGGGATCGACTCCGAACCATCGTCGGCAGTCCGCGAAGAGGCCGGTCTGATCGACGGCGAACTGGTCGTCGCCGCCGGCGGCACCCGGCTCCGACTGGTGGTTGTCCAGCCCGAGGGGCGCCGGCCGATGGCAGTGGCCGATTGGTTGCGCGGGGTCCGGCCGGAGCCGGGTGAACGGCTGGGTCCACGCTGATCCCCGGACCTGCGAGCGGTAACATGGCAGCGATGGCGACCCCTTCCGCCGGCCCGATCCTGCGGGTCGCCCCGTCCATCCTGTCCGCCGATTTCGGAGGTCTGGCCGACGCGGTCGATCAGGTCGCGCCGACGACCGACTGGTTGCACGTCGACGTGATGGACGGCCATTTCGTGCCCAACTTGACGATCGGCCCTCCGGTGGTGGCTTCGCTCCGCTCCCATTCGACGCTGTTCTTCGATACGCACCTGATGATCTCGGAGCCTGCCCGCTACCTCGGCGCGTTCCGCGACGCCGGCTCGGATGGATGCACGGTCCACGTCGAGGTGGGCGAAACGGCGGCGCTGATCGCCCAGATGCGCGATCTCGGGTTGCGGGCCGGGCTGGCGCTCAACCCGGACACACCCTTCGAGGCGGTCGAGCCCTTTCTGGCGTCGGTGGACCTCGTCCTCTGCATGACCGTCTTTCCCGGGTTCGGAGGTCAATCCTTCATCGCCGACGTGCTGCACAAGGTGCGCCAGGTACGCGAGGCGGTCGAGGCGGGGGGCCTCCACGTTGCCATCGAGGTGGACGGTGGCATCAACGCACGTACGGTGTCCGAGGCTGCTCGGGCCGGCGCCTCCGTGTTCGTGGCCGGATCGGCCGTCTTCGGAAGCGATGATCCGGGGGAGGCGTCCACGGCGATCCTGCGGGCGGCACAGGAGGCGGTCGCCCTGTCCGGGGACGGTCGGTCCTGACAACCGGAGGCGCCCGACGGGATGCACGCTGGATGTTGCGGGCGGTGGCACAGGCCGAGACCGTGCGCGGTCGCACCGCGCCCAACCCGTGGGTCGGAGCGGTCGTGGTGCCCCCCGCGGTGGGCGAGCCGGTCGGCCCCGAAGGCGTCGAGGTCGCCGACCCCGACCCGGACGCCGGTGCCGGAGGGTGGTTCGCCGGTGCCACCGCCCCACCCGGGGGTCCTCATGCCGAGGTGGAGGCACTGACCCGAGCCGGTGAGCATGCTGAGCTGGCCACGTTGTACGTGACGTTGGAACCGTGTGCCCACTACGGCCGCACCCCCCCGTGCACCGACGCCATCGTTGCCGCCGGCATCCGGCGGGTGGTGGTCGGGATGGAGGACCCCGACCCACGGGTGGCGGGCCGGGGGATCGCAGCACTCCGTCAAGCCGGGGTGGACGTGGACGTGGGCGTGGAGGGGGCGGTGGTCGGTGAGCAGCTGGCTGCGTACGTCCATCACCGCCGGACCGGCCGCCCGTGGGTGGTGTTGAAGTTGGCGTCCTCGCTCGACGGTCGCACTGCGGCGCCCGACGGGTCCAGCCGGTGGATCACCGGAGAGACGGCCAGACTCGACGCCCATCGACTTCGGGCCCGGTCGGACGCGATCCTGGTCGGCGCGGGGACGGTCCGGGTCGACGACCCCGCGCTCACCGTTCGCCTCCCTCCCGACGACCCCGACCATCGCTCGTCCGAGGAGCAGCCTGTGCGGGTCGTCCTCGGGCAGGCACCCGTTGGCGCCGCGGTCCTTCCCGCTCTCGAGCGGTCAGGTGACCTCCTCGAGATCCTGACCGGTCTGGGCGCGGAGGGCATCCTGCAGTTGCTGGTGGAAGGAGGCGCCCGGGTGGCGCACGCCTTCCATGCGGCGGGGCTGGTTGATCGGTACGTGGTCTACCTGGCGCCGGCGCTGTTCGGCGGCGACGACGCGCGACCGCTGTTCTCCGGTCCCGGGGTGACCACGATCGACAGCCTGTGGCGGGGCACGATCCGGACGGCCACTAGCCTGGGCGGCGATCTGCGGGTCGACCTGGAGCCGCCCGCTGCTTAGTCACTGCCCGTTCCCCAGTACCTGCCCGTTCCCCAAAGGAAGATTGAGGGTCGATGCCCTTTTCAGCAGTCGAGGATGCGATCGCCGCGGTCGGCCGTGGTGACATCGTCATCGTGACCGACGACGAGGACCGTGAGAACGAAGGGGACCTGATCATGGCCGCCGACGCGGTCACGCCGGAGAAGATCGCCTTCTTCATCGCCCACACGTCGGGGTTGATCTGCGTACCGCTGACTCCCGAGCGGGTGGAGCAACTCGACCTGCCCTTGATGGTTGCCACCAACACGGAGATACAACGGACGGCATTCACGGTGAGTGTCGACTACCGACACGGCACCAGCACGGGGATCTCCGCCGCCGACCGGGCTGCGACGATCAAGGCGCTGGCTGATCCTCACACCCGCTCCGGCGATCTCAACCGGCCCGGCCACATCTTTCCGCTTCGTTACCGTCCCGGTGGCGTGCTGAAGCGGGCGGGTCACACCGAGGCTGCGGTCGACCTGGCCCGTGCCGCCGGTCGGGCGCCCGCGGGTGTGCTCTGCGAAGTGGTGACCGAGGACAAGGCCTCGATGGCCCGGATGGCCGATCTCGAGGTGTTTTCGGAACGTCACGGCCTCCCTCTCATTTCGATCGCCGATCTGATCCGCTATCGGCGTCGCCACGACAAGCTGGTGCGCCGAATCGCCAGCGCTCGGATTCCCACCGTGCACGGTGAGTTCACCGCGCACGCCTATGAGTCGGTCCTCGACGGCGAGCAGCATGTCGCTTTGGTCATGGGCGAGGTCGACGGCCGACCCGATGTGCTGGTCCGGGTGCACAGCGAGTGCCTGACCGGTGATGCGTTCGGCTCGTTGCGCTGCGACTGCGGCCCGCAACTCCAAGGGGCGATGGCCCGGATCGCCGAGAACGGCAGTGGGGTGGTCGTCTACCTGCGTGGCCACGAGGGCCGCGGGATCGGGCTCGGCCACAAACTGCGCGCCTACAGCCTCCAAGAGGAGGGCTTCGACACGGTCGATGCCAACCTGGAGCTCGGCCTTCCCTCCGACTCGCGTGAGTACGGGATCGGGGCACAGATTCTGGTGGATCTGGGGATCACCACCATGCGGCTGATGACGAACAACCCGGCCAAGTACGGCGGCCTCGAAGGCTTCGGTCTCGACATCGTCGAGCGAGTCAACATCCCCCCGCACGCCAACCCGGAGAATATCGAGTATCTCCGGACCAAGCGCGAGCGGATGGGCCACCTTCTGGAGGGTCTTGATGACGTCCTCTGACCTGACGCGGCTGACTCCGGGCGTGGTGGACGCCGTCGCGCAACAGGTCGGCCGGTCGCTCGACGCCGGGTCGCTCCGCGATGCCACCTCGGGCCGAGCGGTCCGAGTGGGCATCGCCTGCGCCGAGTTCAACGGGGGGATCAGCTCCCGGTTGTTGGACGGTGCGTTGGCCGGACTTCGCCGAGCCGGGTGCGACCTGGCCGCGGTCACGGTCGCCTGGGTGCCGGGAGCGTTCGAGCTCCCGCTGGTGGCCTCCGCGCTCATCCGGACCGGCTCGGTGGACGCGGTGATCTGTCTGGGTGCGGTGATTCGGGGCGACACCGGTCATTACGAGTTCGTCGCCGGAGAGTGTGCCGCCGGCCTGCAGCGTGTCCAGCTCGACACCGGTGTACCGGTGGTGTTCGGGGTCCTCACCACCGACACGGTGGACCAGGCGCTCGAACGATCGGAGGACGACGACACCAACAAGGGGTTCGAGGCGGCGTCGACGGCGATCGGCATGCGTCGCCTGCTCGACGCGCTCTCGTCGGGTGAGGCCTGACCATGTTGCGGATCGTGCTTCCGAAAGGGTCGCTCGAGAAGGCGACGCTCGAGCTCTTCGCTGCGGCGGATTTGGCGGTGCGTCGTTCGTCCGAGGTCGACTATCGGGCCTCCATCGATGATCCGAGGGTCGACGACGTCCGTATCCTGCGCCCCCAAGAGATTCCGCTCTATGTCGCCGACGGTCTGTTCGACGTCGGGATCACCGGGCGCGACTGGGTCGAGGAACGCGGGAGCGATGTCACCTCGCTCGGCGTGCTGCGCTACTCGAAGGCGACCGCCAACCCGGTCCGGGTGGTGTTGGCGGTCCCCCGTGACTCGCCGGTCGAGTCGGTGGGCGACCTGGGGGCGACCGGATCCGGACGGGACGGGGCGCTGCGGGTGGCCACGGAGTATCCCGAGCTGACCAGGCGCTATCTCGATCGACACGGGGTACGGGCAGAGGTCAGCCTGTCCTACGGAGCCACCGAGGCCAAAGTGCCCGAGATCGCCGACTGCGTGGTGGAGATCACCGAGACCGGTCGGGCGCTGCGGGCTGCCGGGCTCAAGATCGTCGAGACCCTCTTCGTCTCCCACACCGAGCTGATCGCCAACCCGGCCGCCGCGGCTGATCCGGTGAAGCGGCATGCAATGGAGCAGCTGCTGACCTTGCTGGAGGGCACCCTGGAGGCTCGCGACAAGGTCCTGGTGAAACTCAATGTGGTGGCCGAGCGCCTGGCGGACGTGATCGATCTCCTTCCTGCGCTTCGATCGCCGACGGTGTCGGAGCTCTTCGGAGGTGGCGGCTTCGCCGTCGAGACCGTGGTGCCGAAGTCGGAGATCAATGTACTGATCCCCGCCCTGCGCGATCGGGGTGCGACCGACATCATCGAGCTGGCCCTCTCGAAGATCGTGCACTGAGGTGTCGGGGTCGACTCGACGATGGAACGGCCAGGTGGACCTTCCCCCGGTGGGACGGGCGCCGCTGGTCGGGCGGGTCGGCCAGTTCGACGACGCGCGGGGCATCGGCGTGGTGGAATGCGGCGAGACGAGGAAATTCCGGTTCCACTGCACGGCGATCACTGACGGGTCACGAACGATCGCGGTCGGCACGCTGGTCGCCGTGGTGGTGGAGGCTCGTCATCTCGGAACGTTGGAGGCAGTTGCCCTCCGCCCCCTCGCCGGTCAGCCCCGCTCGGCGCCGGTGCCACCCGGTTCACCCGGGGGATCGGCT
>DAHXOD010000076.1:0-412 GCA_027365055.1 bacterium | reverse complement strand
CCCCCCCCGCCCCGTCCCCTCCCGCCCCGTCCCCTCCCGCCCCGTCTTCAGTGCCGTCACTGGCCCCCTCCCCGGTGAGTCCCGGCTCAGAGGTCCCTGGCGACGCGTCGACCGTTCCCCCCTCGCCGTCGCCCTCGTAGGGATCACCGAGGATGTTGCGCGCCATGTCCACCACCACCGCACTGTCGGCGTCCTCGTTGGTGACCACCCCGAGGAGCGGAGCGGCCAACAGCCCGGAGACAATGCCGGTCTCCGAGACCGATTCCGCTTGGACGATGGCCCACTGCCACAGGCGCTTGATCATGTCCGGGCTCGTGGTGCTGCGGGGTGGGAAACGGAGCCAACAGTTGACGACGGCGTGGGCGACGCCGGTTGCGGCCGGGAACAGCCAGATCAACCGGTAGTTGCCGGT
>DAHXOD010000075.1 GCA_027365055.1 bacterium | reverse complement strand
GGTGACGCAGTCCAACCAGCCGCATCCGTCAACCGACCGGCCGGGATCGTCCGGACGGACGACGGGGCGGCCGGCGCCGACCTGGGACCGCCGAGTGGTCACGGTGGGGCACTCCACCAGGTCAGGGCGACCGGGCACTCCGGCACCGGCGACCCGAACATGAACTGACTCGCGTCCGGACTGGACCGAGGGGTTCGAGGATCCACCATGACAATCACGTTGAAGCGGCAGAGGGAGACCCGGCCCACACCTGACGCGATGACGCTCATCGAGCACCTGACCGAGCTCAGGCGGCGGGTGATGCTCTCCGCCTTGGCGTTCATCGTGGCGGCCACCTTCGCCTTCATCGCCTACAACCCGATCCTGTCGTTTCTGAGGCATCCCTACTGCCAGGCCGAGGCGGGTCATTGTGCGTTCTACATCACCGGTCCGCTCGACGGCCTGTCGCTCCGGGTGAAGATCGCCGCCTATGGCGGGCTCTTCCTCGCTTCGCCGGTGCTGCTGTGGCAGGTCTGGAGGTTCATCACCCCCGGGCTGAACAAGCGGGAGAAGCGCTATGCGATCCCGTTCATCGTCGCCTCCATCACCTTCTTCACGTTCGGGTGCCTGGTGGCTTACCTCATCTTCCCCCACGCCCTGCGCTGGCTCGGTTCGATCGGCGGTCCCAGCCTCCACCAGATCCTCGATCCGGTGAACTACCTCAGCCTGATCGTGTTGATGATGACCGTCTTCGGCCTGACCTTCGAGTTTCCCGTGCTGCTGGTCTCGCTCGAGGCAGCCCGCGTCCTGACGCCGAAGAAGCTGGCGTCGTGGCGACGCTGGGCGATCGTGGGCATCGTGGTGGTCGCCGGTGTGGTGGTCCCCAGCTCGGATCCGTTTTCGATGCTGGCGATGGCGGTTCCGCTCTACGTGTTCTACGAACTGTCGATCATCGCCGGTCGCCTCATCACCCGATGACCCCAGGGCCGGCCGGGGGAGTCCCTGCGGCCACCGGTCGGGCGTACCCGGAGCGCGTGGGCGATCGCCTGGAGTTTCGTCGCCGCTTCCAGGGTGAGCGCCAGGTGGTGCCCGACGCGTTTCAGGTGGCCGCCATGGATGCCATCGATGACGGCGAGTCGGTCCTGGTGTCCGCTCCGACCGGCTCCGGTAAGACGTTGGTGGCGGAGTACGCGATCGCTCGTTCCCTCGAGCACGGAGGGAAGGCGTTCTACACGACTCCCTTGAAGGCACTTTCCAACCAGAAGTTCGGTGATCTGACCGTCCGCCATGGTCAGGGCCAGGTGGGACTGCTCACCGGAGACGTCTCTCATCTGCCCCGGGCTCCGGTGGTGGTGATGACCACCGAGGTGCTCCGGAACATGCTCTTCTCCGCATCCGGCCTGCTCGATGGCTTGGAGACGATCGTCCTCGACGAGGTCCACTACCTCCAAGACCCCGTGCGTGGGTCGGTGTGGGAGGAAGTGCTGGTGCTGTCCCCGCCGTCCGTGCGCTTCGTCAGCCTTTCGGCGACGGTGCACAACGCGAAGGACTTCGGTGCGTGGCTGACCTCGATCCGCGGTCCGACCCGAGTGGTGGTGGAGACGGTGCGCCCGGTGGTCCTGGAGCATCACTACGCGGTCGCCGATCGCGGAAGCGACCGGGTCACGCTCCTCCCCCTACTGCGCTCTGGGAAGGCGAACCCCGATGGACTGGCCTTGGACGAACGTCGGCGACGGGACTCGCACCGCCGCCTTCGCGCCCCCCGGCGGGGGGAACTGGCCGAGACGTTGGCCGCCGCGGGCATGCTTCCCGCCATCACGTTCATCTTCTCCCGGGCTGCCTGCGACGATGCTGCCCGCCAATGCCTGCAGGACGGCCTGCGGCTCACCACCGCGGACGAACGGCGCCGGATCCGGGCGCTCGTGGAGGACGCCGTCGAACCGCTGTCGGATGACGATCTGGCCACGCTCGGCTATGGACCGTGGTCGGCGGCGCTCGAATCCGGAATCGCTCCCCACCACGCCGGCTTGGTGCCGGCCTTCCGCCAAGCGGTGGAGCAGTGCTTCTCGGCGGGGCTGCTCAAACTGGTCTTCGCCACCGAGACACTGGCGCTGGGCATCAACATGCCCGCCCGCACCGTAGTGGTCGAACGGTTCGCCAAATTCCGGGGATCGGACACGTCGGTGTTGACGGCTGGCGAGTACCAGCAGCTGACCGGACGGGCCGGCCGCCGGGGGATCGACAACGTGGGCCATGCCGTGGTGGCGTGGTCGCAGGCCACCCGGTTCGCCACCGTCGCCCACACTGCGCTCGCCCCGCCACCCGATCTCCGGTCGTCGTTCCACCCGACGTACAACCTGGCGGTGAACTTGGTCCGGAGGTGGACCCGCCCCCAGGCCCACGCGCTCCTCGGCTCCTCCTACGGGCAGTGGCAGGCCCCGAAGGAGTCGATCTCGCTGGCCTCGCTCCTCGACCGGCGCATCGACGTGCTCGAGTCGAGGGGCTACGTGGACGGTTGGCAGGTCACGCCCGACGGCGTGGTCCTCTGTGGCCTGTACCACGAGTCGGATCTGCTGGTGGCGGAGGTGCTCCTTTCCGGACTGCTCGACGATCTGGAACCCGCCCAGCTGGCTGGGGTGGTGTCCGCCCTGACGTTCGAGTCCCGCCGCGGGGGAGATGTGGCGGCCCAACCTCGCAACCGGCTGGTGGTCGAACGGCTCGAGGCACTGCACCAGCTGGCTGGCGCGTTGCGAGGGCACGAGCGTGACGTGGGACTGCGACGGACCCGGCGCCCCGACACCGGTCTGGCCGTCGCGGTGATCGGCTGGGCCCGTGGCGGTCTCCTCTCCTCGGTCCTGCGGGAGTGCGACGTGGCACCGGGAGACTTTGTGCGCAACGTGCGCCAGCTCATCGATCTGCTTCGCCAGCTCGGTCAGCAGGCCCCGACGCCGTCGACGGCACAGGCGGCCGACGCCGCGGTGTCGCTGCTGCGACGCGGGGTGGTGGCGGCAGACGACCCGTCCCCGGTGGGGTCCGCGCCTGGTGGGTCGGGGCCGTCCTAGTGTGATCCGGGCATGATCCCCTACGCCTCGGAAACCTTTACCGCCGAGGAGGAAGACATCCTCCGTCGGTATGTCACCAACCTCGACCGACCGGTATTCGCCCTGGTGAATTTGCCGGAGGTGGTCAAGGGGGCCCTGTTTGCGCGCTATTCGCGCTCACCCAAGAGCCTGCGCCGCCTCTTCCTCGACGAGTTCGTGTCCGAGCTGGACATTGCCGGCGATGCCACTATCGATGCCACCGTCGGGGTGGCGAGGGCTGAACAGCTTTACGAGAAGGTGTTCCTCGAATACGGCGACGACTCGGTTGCCCAGCTGGGCGGCGTGCATCTGGCCTGTGAACAGGCATCCAACCTGGTGACCAAGGTGCTCGAATGGGGTCGGCTGATGGCCTACCTCGAACAGTCGACCCGCTACGTCGCCTACGACAGCCGGTTGGCAACTGGGCACTACCGCTACTACCGCGACCCGGAGCTCCTCGAGTCACCACTGGGTGCTCGCTACGTGGGAGACATGGATCGCATCTTCGATGCCTACGGCGACCTGCTGGTGGAGCTGCAGGCCTGGCTGGCACGTCGCCACCCCAAGCAACCGGGAGACTCCGATTTCGTCCACCGCCAGGCGGTGCGAGCGAAGGCACTCGACTCATTGCGGGGCCTACTGCCGGCCGGCTC
Organism: bacterium; assembly: GCA_027365055.1. GTDB lineage: Bacteria > Actinomycetota > Acidimicrobiia > Acidimicrobiales > RAAP-2 > DASZIT01. Next base: position 3,998 of record DAHXOD010000075.1, on the reverse strand, counting down.
GCTCTCCAACGTCGGCATCTACGGAACTGGCCAGTCCTACGAGCTGCTGTTGCTGCGCATGCGGACTCACCCGTTGCCCGAGGCGCGCCAGTACGCCGAGCTGATGCTCGAAGAGCTCCGCAAGGTGATCCCGTCGTTCCTGCAACGGATCGACCGTCCTGAACGAGGCGGGGCATGGTCGGCCTATCTCGAACGGACGCGCTCCGAGACCGGTGCACTGGTGGAGCGCCTCTTCCCCGAGCTGTGCGAACCGGTCAGCGATGCCTCCGGAGGCCCGAGCGGCGAGCCATCGGTCACCCTGGTCGACTTTGATCCCGACGGGGAGGAGAAGGTGCTCGCGGCGATCTGCAGTCCGTTGATCCGCCGGTCCGACGAAGAGGTGGCACGTCGGGTCCGCCAGCTCGGGGTTGACGAGCGCCGGGCGCTGCTGTCGTCCTACGTGGGCCAACGATCCAACCGGCGCCACCGGCCGGGGCGGGCGTTCGAACGGACCGGCTACCGGTTCGACATCGTCACCGACTACGGAGCGTTCCGCGATCTCCAGCGGCATCGCATGCTGACCATGGACTGGCAGGCACTCGGCCCTGACCTGGGCTACGGGATTCCCCCCACCGTCGAGGAGGCGGGACTGGCCGGGCGCTACCAGGGTTCGGTCGAGCGATCCCGGGAGCTCTATCTGGCCTTGGCGCCGCGCTTCCCGGAGCAGGCCGCCTATGCGGTGGCCTTGGCGTTCCGGATCCGCTACACCATGCAGATGAACGCTCGTGAAGCGATGCATCTGGTCGAGCTGCGGTCCGGGCCACAGGGGCATGCCTCCTATCGCTGGGTGGCCCAGGAGATGCACCGGTTGATCGGGGAGGGTGCCGGTCACCGCTCCCTCGCCGCGTCGATGACCTTTGTCGACCACGACGAGCCCGAGCTCGAACGATTGGATTCGGAGCGGCGAGCCGAGCAGCGGCGCCAGGCACCCGTGTCGGGATCCGACGCGATCCCGGCAGCACCCTGACCAGGGAGCTTTTGCAGAAGCCCAGGTCAGACCGGTCAAAACTCGCTTGACGGCAGCCGGTAGTCGTGGCCTATCGTTCGGACAGTCCCAGAGGCCCCGACGGACGTGCTGCGGAAGGACCGTGCTGCGGTCACGCACCGCACTGCCGGTTCGGTGGGGGGGATGCCGTGAGGCGGACAGGACCCGGGGGTTCGAGTAGAGAACGTTTCCCCGCAACCGTAGGCGTGGCCGCCGAGGGTAGCGGGGGGATGGTGCCAAAGAACCCCCGGGTCAGGCCGCCTGGGCGCTGATGCGCTCCCCTGGTCGCCGGCACGGAATGGCAGTGCGGCGACCACGAGTGGCGGGCCGGTGACGGGAATCGGATCAGTGCACGGGGCGCGCGCATGAACGTCTATGCTCCCGGCCAACTCACCAGTGAAGGGCCGACATGCCGCAAGAACTCGAAGCACTAGAGGACACCGACGAGCTGACCGACGAGCTGACCGACGGACCGATCGACGAGTTGGTCGACGACGACGAAGAGCTGGTCGAAGACTTGGTCGACGACGACGATCTGGTCGATGTCGTCGACGTCCCGGGCGATGACGACGACGACGCCGACGTGATCGAAGAACCGGTCGGAGTGGTCGTGGTGAAGCCGGCCGCCGCCGGCGACGAGGTCGACGAGGACGAGGAGGACGAGCCCGAGGACGAGGACGTCGAGGCCAGCCTCGACGTGATCCTCAAAGAGCGCCTGGTGGTGGTGGAGCCCGAGGAGGACGAGGACGCGATCGAGCCGGACGATCGGGGTGAGGGAGTGGAGCGGGTGCTCCCCAAGCAACCAGACGAATTCGTCTGCCGGTCGTGTTTCCTGGTGAAGCATCCGAACCAGCTCGCCAACCCGGAACGGATGCTCTGCCGGGACTGCGTATGACCGTCCGTCCCGGACCGGGTGCTGGGTCGGACTCCGGCCCGGGCCCCAGCCCGGAGGAACCGTCGGCGTTCGGGGAACGGGTGCTCGATCTGTTCGTGTACGGGCCGGCGGGACTGGTGGTGACCGTGGCCGAGCATGGACCGGATCTGGTCGCTCGCGGCCGTGAGCAGCTCGGTGCTCGGCTGGCATCGGCCCGGGCGGTCGGTGAGTTCTCGGTCCGGTTCGGTACGGGAGCGTTGCGGAGGCAGGTCGAGGACCTGCTCGGCGGGGGGCGCCACGATCCTGCTCCGCCAGCACGTCCTCCGGGAACGAACCGGCTGCGTGCCGTGAGAGGGACCGGAGGGGACTCTGGGAGCGCTGCGGCCCCCGACCCCGTCCGTGCACCGTCGACCCGACCTCGGACGGCTCCGGGGGCTTCAGGCGGGGTGGACCGGAACGTCCCGATGGTGGAGTCGCTGGGCATTCCCGGGTTCGATACGCTCTCGGCATCCCAGGTCGTCCAACGACTCGCCGGGTTGAGCCGGTCGGAGCTGGTGGCGATGAGAGCCTACGAGGCGGCCAGCCGTGGCCGAAGAACCATTCTCAGCCGAATCGACCAGCTGCTCGACGAGCGGGCCTGAGTGCCCGTGCCGACCCGGCTGCATCGTTGAGGGGGGACATGGAATCGGTCAGGCCCGGTACGGAGGCGGATGCGTCTCGCTGCGCGGAGCTGGCCGACGGGGCGGTGGCGGCGCTCGCCACCGCCCGGGGTGGCACGTTGCTCATCGGTCGCTGCCGCGAGGCCGGGCGGCCGGCGGCGACCGCCGAGGAGTTCGCCACACGGATGGCCGATCCGCTCAGCCTGGTGCTGGTGGGGACCATCGACGGTGTGGTGACCGGGTGGGCCGTCTGTCACGTCGAGGAACGGTCACCGCAGGCCCCTCTGGGCTGCTTGGACGGGCTGTACGTCGAACCGGGTGCCCGGTGCGTCGGTATCGGTCGTCTGCTCCTTGACGGCGCGGTGGACTGGCTCGAGCGCCAGGGCTGCCTGGGGGTGGATGGCTCCGCGCTGCCGGGGGACCGTCAGACCAAAAGCTTGTTCGAGCAGGCCGGGTTCAAAGCTCGGCTGCTGACCATGCACCGCGAGCTGCCCTGACCCTTTGGCACGCGGTCATCACCGGTGTGGTGTGTGGACCCGGGCGCCGACGGACCGGATCAGGCGCCGGCTCGACGCGCCGGGCGCGGCCGGGCCGGTACCGGCCGGCGCGGACCCGGGGGAGGCGGGATCGGGATGCCCAGGAGCCGTGCCAGCTCGGGAACGAACCCGGAGGCTTTCCGGGCGGCGGCCAGCAGTTCCTCGTCTGCTCCCGCGGGGATGCCGACCGGTTTGACGTTCCGCCGCACCGGGGAGTCGACGACGACTTCGAGTACGGCCATCCAGTCTGCTGGTGATCGATCGGCGGACATGGCCTGACCGGCGTCGTGGGCCAGCCGAACTGCGAGCTCGGCCGAGAGCCGGGTCGCCGGCTCGGGCGCCCGGATCGAGGTTCTCACCGCGTCGGCAACCCGTCCTTCGTCGAGTGCCACCGTGATGCGCTCGACCCACCGGTCGCGTAGTGCCGTGACGCGCTGGTCGAGCATGGTGCGGAGCGCACTGGCGAGCTCACGCCCCTCATCGTCGAGCGAAACGGTCGACGATGAGGCGACGATCGATCGAAGTTCGCGGAGGGGGGTGTCCTTCCCTCCGGCACGAGCTGCCGAGGCGCGGTCCTTCCAGGCGGCCAACGTGACGAGCGGGAGCAGCTCCTCGGCCAGAGCGAGAAGAGGACCGGTGGTGACCTCGGCCCGTCCCTCGGTACGGGCTCTGGCGTTCTGCTCGTCGAGTGCTTGGCGGACAGAAGGGATGCCACCGCGCAACAGCTGCTCGGCGACGGGGATCTGCTCGGGTCTGAGCGTGGCGAGCGCCGCATTGCGGTAGGTCGTCGATGCGGCCGGCCGACGGGGCCCCTCGCGCCCGGGGGCGTTCCGACCAGGTCCATCCCGGCCTGGTCCGCTCCGTTCGCCGGTCCGGGCCGGTCGCTCGCGGCGGTCCGCCGAGGC
>DAHXOD010000074.1 GCA_027365055.1 bacterium | reverse complement strand
AACGGTTGGTATCCCACCCGCTCGACCCTGTGACGCTCAGGCGGCCATCCCGACGATGGGCTGGTTGAGGTGGGCGCCGCCCATCGAACCGCCGAACGGGGCATCGCCGAAGGAGAAGATCCCCCCGTCGGCGGCCACCAGCCAGTAGCCCTTGCCGTCCGGGGTGGCGGCCATCCCGACGATGGGCTGGTTGAGGTGGGTGCCGCCCATCGAGCCGTGGAACGCGGCGTCCCCGAAGGCGAAAATGCCCCCGTCGGCGGCCACCAGCCAGTAGCCCTTGCCGTCCGGGGTGGCGGCCATCCCCACGATGGGCTGGTTGAGGTGGGTGCCGCCCATCGAGCCGTGGAACGCGGCGTCCCCGAAGGCGAAAATGCCCCCGTCGGCGGCCACCAGCCAGTAGCCCCCGGCGCCGTAGGAGTATCGGGTTGCCGCGGTCGCCGGTGACGAGCCGAGCGCTCCGGTCACCACCACGTCAGCAGCCCCGAACCCCGGCGGTGCGACCGCGATCAGCTCGGTGGGCGACACCACGTCGACCGACGCGGCCGATGCGGAACCGAAGCTCACCGCCGACGAAGTCCCGAAGTTCGCACCGGTCAGGGTGACTGCCGTACCTCCGGTGGCGGGACCGGTCGTGGGCGACATGGTCGACACCGTCGGTGTCTGCGGAGCGACCGAGGCCACCACGACCTGCGGCGGAGGAACGGCCGGCTGGTACATCGTGAAATTGGCGGTCAACCCGAGGACGGTGACCGCGAGCCCGGAGACGGACGGCGCCGGAGCGGACGGGTACTCGAGCACTCGCAGCCCGGTGATCTGGCGACTCTCCCATCCCAGGGGAAGCTTGACGGCCGTCCGCCCGTGCCCGCCGGCGTGGAGGGGAAAGCCGCTCCCGAAGTCGCTGAGGTACCACTGGGATGATCCGGAGAGCTGCAACGCGACGCCGAGGGCGCCGACACCGCTCGTCGTCGCCTTCAGGTCGACGATCGCGTACTGCCGGCTGTCCCCGAGCTGGGGCGAGAACGGATCGGTGGAACCGTTTGTGTACCAACGCGAGCATTCCTGGGCCGACACCAGGTACGTCCACGGGTGCGCATCCATCACCGAGGCTCTGGTCGCACCCGCCGCCGGACCCGGTACCGGCACCTGCTGCATCCGGAACGCGGTCGTCCCCGAGTCGAGCTGGTAGTCGTTCCCTGACGCGTTGCGGACGATCGCGTGGGTGCCGTCGGCATAGGCGCCGGCGAACGGCACCGACACCTCCTGCAACGAGGACTCGTTCTCGGGGTAGCCGGTCTGGCAGCCGCACCAGTTGTACATCGGGTTGCTGACGGCACCCGACGAGGAGACGTCGAGCGACACCGTGCCGGTGATGTCGGTCATCCGCCCCCACTGACCCCACTCGAGCCAGGGGACGAAGGCGGTGCCCTGGGCCTCCTTGGTCCAGATCGTCGTGTACGAGAGGCTCTGGGTGCCGGTGGTGCCACCTTGACCCTGGACGGCGTAGGTGAGGAGCGGCGTGTCGTTCTGGGCGGTGTCCGCCCGCCCGTACACCACGGGTGCGTAGGCCACCGCGTCATACCAGGGGTTCGACGGCGTGACCACCGACAGTTGGGCGGACACCACCTGCACGGTCGGCGCAGCGCCACCGGTGTTGGAGAGTGCACCGTCGACCGCCACGGTCACCGTGTGGAGGCCGGTGGTCAGGGGACCCGTGAACCCGGCGTAGGTAAAGGCCGATGCCCCGGCGAAGCAGACGATCTGCTGGGTGGGGCCGCCGTCGACCGACACGTCGACCACGACCGATCGGTCACTGACGTTGGACCACGACGTGCCCGGCGCGGCCAGGGTCAGCTCCACGACACCCTGACCGGACACCGGGGTACCCGGGGCCGGGAGGTTCCCGACCGGCAGGTTCGGCCCGGTCACCGCATCCGGGGTCGAGATGTCGGGGGCGATCCCGGCGGCCAGGGTCAGGCTGTCCGGGGTGCCCACGCCGATGATCGGACCCGACGGTGTGACCGACGACGGCACCGAGGTCGGTGCCGGAGGGCCCGAGGACGGTCCCGGAGGGGAGCTCGCCGTGACGCCGGAAGCGAACGAGAGACCGTCCACGCCCACCACCGAGGACGCCAGGCTCGGAGCGATCTCCGCCACGGCGAACACGCAGCTCGTGGTGGTGCAGTCGGCCGGGCCGGCTGCCGTCTTGATGGCGGGGGTCGGGATGAAGCTTCCCTGCGCCATGCCGTCGACGCCGGCGAAGACCACGGTGTCCCGCCGGTTGTCACAGGCGTTCTCGAAGATCTTGAGCGCTTGGAGCGTGCACTCCACTGCGACCAGGGTGGCCCCGGGCGTGGCACCGGTGACGGCGAACTGGACCGGCGTGCCCGGCTGCAGTCCGGTGGTACCGCTCGTCGTCAGCGTCGGAGCGGTCCGCGGCGCCACGGTCGCGGCCCCGGCGGCCTCACCGAGTGCCGGTTGGGCGACCAACGCGAGGGCACAGAGCACGGCCACCCCGGCGATCCTGGTGATACGGCTGGCAGTCATCCCTCGACCCCTCCTCGTCCCCGAGAGCAGAACCTAGCGCGCCGGTCCGCCGGGCCCCCAGCTCGACCACCCGGCGGCGCGACCCGGGTCGCTCAACCGGTGTCGAGCACCGCGGCCGTCACGTCCTCGGCGAGGGGATCGCCGGTCAGGTAGCGATCGAGGTTGTCGGCGAACAGCGCAGCCTGGCGCAGGTGGCGACCGGTCCCACCGGCGGCGTTGTGGGGCGTCACCCGGACCTGCGGATGGGTCCAGAACGGGTGGTCGTCCGCCAAGGGCTCCGTGGCGAACACGTCGAGGACGGCGACCGCGGGGTGCCCCCCGTCGAGCCCCGACAGCAAGGCTGCCTCGTCGATCAACGAGCCCCGTGCCACGTTCACCAGGATCGATCCGGGTCGAAAACGGGCGACGAGTCGATCGTCGACCAACCGGTCGGTGGAGGGGCCGGCCGGTGCGGCGAGCACAACCACGTCGGCCTCCCCGACCACGTCCACCAGCGCATCCGGAGTCACCATCCGGTCGACCTGCTCCGTCCCGTCCGGATGCCGTCGACATCCGACGACCGCGGCACCCAACGCACGGGCCCGGACCGCCACCTCCGACCCGATGCCACCCAGTCCGATCACCAGCCAGGTCGTGCCCGCCACCTCGCGCCAGTCGTGGATCTCCCAGACCCGCCGGGCCGCCTGGGATCGCCAGGTGGCGGCATCCTGGAACTCGTCGAGCACCGAACGGAGGACGAACTCGGCGATGGGGACACCGTTCACGTGGGCATTGGTGATGGTCACCCCCCGCGTGGCCATCTCGCGGAACACCGGGTCGTCGTAGCCCGCGGCCGGGGACTGGAACCAGCGGAGGCTGGGGGCCCGGCGGGCCAATCCGAGGAACGGCCGGAGCGGTGCTCCCGTTCGGAACAGGTCGGAGGTGGCCCAAGCCACCTCCGGCTCGGCGCGCTCCCGATCGACCGGTGCGCCCGTGGAGTCGACCAGGCCTCCGTCCGGCGCCATCACCAACCAGTCCAGATCGGGACGGGCGAGGCCGGCCGCGAACCGGCCGTGTGCGACCGACGAGACGAGCACCAGCACCCGATCACCGTACGTCACGTCCGGCATCACAGGAATTGCCAAGGAATTTCACACGTTCCCCCAAGGAAGAGCGCGTGGAATAGCAGTGGGCCCGCTGGCCGCGCCGGTACGGCGGCACGTTCGATGTCAGTCCGTTCGATGTCAGTCAAGGTATCCGAGGAGGATCGGTGTCAAGCAGTCGGAGCCGCCGCTCGCGGGGGTGGATGATCACGGCCGGTGCGACGGTCGTCCTGGTGGGCGGCGGGTTGGGCGCCTGGTTCGCCACCCGCTCGACGCCGGTCGCCTCCCCGACGTCTCGGATCGTGACAGTCGGGACCGGGACCATCGTTCAGTCGGTCGCCACCACCGGGACCATCGAGCCGGCGAACCAGGCCAACCTGTCGTTCGCCGTGTCCGGCCGGGTCAACGCGGTCGACGTCACCCCCGGACAGGTGGTGGCCGTCGGCCAGACCTTGGCCACCATCGACCCCACCACGCTCTCGGCCGCACTGGCCGTGGCAGAGGCCACCCTGAGCTCCGCCCAGGCGAAGCTCACGGCCGACCAGACCGACGGCGCGTCGGCGGTCCAGCTCACCACCGACCAGGCCGCGGTCGCTGCGGCGCAGGCATCCGTCACGGTGGCACAGAGCTCGTTCGCTGACGCCACCTTGACCTCGACCATCGCCGGAACGGTCGCCTCGGTCAACCTGGTCCTCGGTCAGGTGGTACCGGGCGGGTCGTCGGCGGCGGGCTCGGCGGCGGGCTCGGCGGCGGGCTCGGCGGCCAGCTCTTCGTCATCGTCCGGCGCGTCGGCTCAAGTCGTCGTCATCAGCACCGGAGCGTTCGTCGTATCGGCAACCGTCGGGGACACCCAGGTCGGAGAGTTGGCCGTCGGCGACCAGGCCGTCATCACCCCGTCCGGAGCGACCTCCCACGTGTACGGCACCGTCGCTTCCCTCGGATTGGTGGCCACCCAGTCGTCGGGGGTCGCCACGTTCCCCGTGATGGTCGACGTCACCGGAAGCCCGCCCGGCCTCTACGCCGGAACGACCGCCAACGTGGCCATCGTCGTCAAGGAGCTCCAAGGTGTCGTGGTGGTGCCGACTACAGCCTTGCACTACACGACGACGATGACCTCTGTCACCGTGATGAAGGGGGGATCGGCGGTGTCCACCCCGGTGACGGTCGGGACCAGCTCTGCAGGAGAGACCCAGGTCACCAGCGGCGTGACGGTCGGTGATCAGGTGGTGGTCCCCGTTCTTACCTTCCGGAGACCGCTCGGAGGCGGGGCGGGTGGGGGCAGAGCGGCCGGGTTCGGCGGTGCCCGAGGATCGGGCCGGGGCGGTGCCCGGGCGGGCGGGGGCCTCGGCGGATGACCGGTCGCGCCCGCGCCGGCCATACGCTCGGTGACACCCAGAAGGTCGGGATCGACCGGATCGACCGGACGGATACCTACCCTCTCGTCGCCGCTCCGGTCATCGACCTGCAGGATGTGCGGAAGGTCTACCGGTCCGGCGCCCTCGAGGTCGAAGCCCTTCGAGGGGTGTCGATGACCATCTCCGAGTCCGAGTACGTGGCCATCATGGGTCCGTCCGGGTCCGGGAAATCGACGTTGATGCACATTCTCGGCTGTCTCGACACCCCGACCGGGGGCATTTACCGCCTCTCCGGCGAGGACGTGAGCACCCTGGGTGAGGCGGCGTTGGCCGAGGTGCGCAATCGCCGGATCGGGTTCGTGTTCCAGCAGTTCAACCTGCTCCCCACCCTCGACGCCCGCCGGAACGTGGAGCTCCCCCTCACCTACGCAGGCGTCGAGCGAGGAGAGCGCCAGCGGAGGTCGGCCCGGGCACTGGAGCAGGTCGGCCTGTCGGATCGCATGGATCACCGCCCGGGTGAGCTCTCCGGGGGCCAGCAACAACGCGTAGCGATCGCCAGGGCGCTGGTCACCGATCCCGCGCTGATCCTGGCCGACGAGCCGACCGGCAACCTCGACTCGGTGGCGGCCCAGGAGGTGCTCGGTCTGTTCCGCGACCTCCACCGCTCGGGGCGGACCGTCGTCCTCATCACCCACGAGCCCGATGTCGCCAGGACGGCGCAGCGGACCGTCCGGATCAGGGACGGCAACATCGTCGACCCCTCCGTGGTCAGCGAGGTAGGCCCATGACCTGGGGGGAAACCGTGCGGACGGGCCTGCGAGCCGTGTTCGCCCACCGGCTGCGGTCCGGCCTCACCGTCCTGGGCATGCTCATCGGGATCGCCACGGTGATCCTGGCCGTCGGTCTGGGCGAGGGAGCGCAGGCACGGGTCAACGCCGAGTTCTCGTCTCTCGGGGCCAACCTTCTCGTCGTGACGCCGGGGAGCACCACCTCGTCCGGTGGGGTGCGCGGCGGCTTGGGCACCGCATCCACGCTCACTGCGGCAGACGCCAGCGCCCTGTCGTCGAAGGTGGTGGCGCCTGACATCGCCGGGGTGTCGCCCACCATCTCGCGGTCGGAGACCCTCACCGCCGGCTCGACCAACTGGACGACGACCGTGGTCGGCACCACCCCGCCCTGGCTCTCGGTCAACTCCCGGAGCCTGGCGGAGGGCCGGTTCCTCGACAGCCAGGACTTGAGCCAGCACGCACCGGTCACGGTCCTCGGCGCGACCACGGCCACCGAGCTGTTCGGGCAACGCAATCCGATCGGGCGGACCACCGATATCGCCGGCATTCCGGTGACCGTGGTGGGTGTGCTCACGCCCGCTGGCTCATCGAGCTCGAGCAACCAAGACGACGAGGCGGTGGTCCCCCTGTCCTTTGCCTCCGACTTTCTGGTCGGAGGGGCGGCCCGCAATCAGGTCCAGAGGATCCTGTTCGACGCCACCTCCTCGGCGACCATCTCCGCCGCCTACCAGGAAGCAGACACCGAGCTGCTCGCCCTCCACGGGATCACCACGCCGGCGGCGGCGGACTTCACGATCTCCCCCCAGGCCACGGTGGTGTCATCGGCCAACGCGGCCAACCGGACCCTGACGGTCCTGCTCGGCTTCATCGCCGGTCTCTCGCTCCTGGTCGGCGGCATCGGGATCATGAACATCATGCTGGTGTCGGTGACCGAGCGCACCCGTGAGATCGGACTGCGCAAGGCCCTGGGTGCCACGCCGCGGATCATCCGGCGCCAGTTCCTGGTCGAAGCTTCCACCTTGGGTCTCGTCGGGGGAGTCCTGGGGGCGACACTGGGTCTGGTCGGTGCCACCGTCCTCCCCCACGTCATCAGCGACCCGATCTCGGTCTCCACTGTTGCCACGGTCGGTGCGATCGTGGTCGCTGTCGCGATCGGCGAGGTGGCCGGCATCTACCCGGCGAGCCGCGCCGCCCGTCTCGCCCCGATCGACGCCCTCCGGAGCGACTGACCGACCATGGAGCGACCGACCATGCCGTCCCGCCGGTTGCCCTCCGCCGCGACCACCGGCACGATCACGGCGTTCCGGGCCGGGAACCTGGCCAGACCTCAGCAAGGAGCATCATGAACCAACCTGACTCGCCGACCTCAGAGCAGTTCCCTCCACACGCAGGGATGCGCTCCCTGCACTTGCGACCTGCCCTCGCCGCCGTTGCCCTCGGAGCGGTCGCGGTCTCCTTGGCGGCATGCGGCGGATCTCCCTCCACGTCCTCGACCGCGGCACCGTCTGGACCGGCCCCGCACGCGTCGTCGACCACGCCGACCTCCGTTCCCGGTGCGTCCGGATCCATCGCCGCCATCACCGGCCAGTCGCTCGAAGTCCAGAACCCCAGCACGGGTCAGACCACGGTGACCTACACCGCCACCACCACCTTCACCCGGACGACTCCCGCGTCCCTGGCCGACGTGACGGTGGGGGTCTGCGCCACCGCGGTCGCCCCAGCCCGCGCATCGTCCGGTACAACCACCGCGCCGGGTGGGACCGCCCCGGTCGATGCCATCACGGTCGCGATCACCCAACCTGCCGGAGGAAGCTGCCACGCTGGGTCCGGTGGAGGGCTCGCCCGAGCGTCCAGGGTCGGTGGCGCCGGTGGGTCTGCCGGGACCACACCGGGAGGAAAGTCCCGGGCGGCCCGCAAGGCCCACCGAGGACTCGCAAGAGTAGCTTCGGGTTCGGTCTCCGCCGTCTCCGGTTCCTCCTTCACGGTGCAACGACTGGATCCCGCCAACAACGCGACCGTCGCTCGAACCGTGGTGGTGAATGCCGCCACCACCTACACGCAAGTCGTCGGGGCTTCCCCGAGCAACCTGGCTGTCGGCCTGTGCGTCCGTGCTGTCGGCCCGACCTCCAGCACCGGTGCGGTGACGGCCACATCGATCCGTGTCAACCAGCCCGGTCCCCATGGGTGCAGGGGCGGATTCGGAGGACGCGGTCGGGGTTCGAAC
>DAHXOD010000073.1 GCA_027365055.1 bacterium | reverse complement strand
TGCACGTAGCGATCGAGCCGGCCCTCGCTCTGTCCGACCCGGTCCTCGGCGCGCTGGTGCAGGGAACCGCCGCGTGCCGACAGGTACACCACCGCGCCGAGCAGGGGAAGGACGAGGACGAACACGGTCCAGGCTGCCTTGCGGCCGCCGCTCAGGTCGCGACTGCGGAACACGTCGGTGAGGACGGCGAACACCGTGATGACCCAGATGCAGAGCAGTACGAACCACACCAGGGTCAGGAAGAGATTGGCCAAGGGGAACTGCACGTCCATCTGCGTTGCTTGCACGGTGGCTCCTTCGTCTCGGATGCCCTGCGTGGGGCCTGGACACCGCCGGCCGCTCGGGAACGGCCCCGGACCGCCCCGCTACGCTTGCGTGATGCCGTCGCTGAGGTTGGCCCTGTGCCAGATCAACACCGTGGTCGGCGACCTCACCGGCAATGCGGATCGTATCCTGACCGCGCTCGATGCTGCTGGGTCGTCCGGTGCAGACCTGGCGATCTTTCCCGAGCTGACGGTGACCGGGTACCCCCCCGAGGACCTGTTGGGGCGCCCGGCCTTCGTCGCCGAGAACCGTGCCGTGTTCGAACGCATCGCGGCGGCGACCGGACCATGCGCCGCGGTGATCGGATTCGTCGACGAGGACGATTCGGGACGCTTGCTCAACACCGCAGCCCTCTGCGCCGGTGGGTCCGTTGTCGGGCGCTACGCCAAGCGTCAGCTTCCGAATTACGGGGTGTTCGACGAGCAGCGTTGGTTCACGCCGGGATCCGCTCCGGCGACGGTCTGGCCGGTGGCCGGGGTACCGGTCGGGATGACGATCTGTGAGGACCTGTGGTTCGCCGGCGGTCCGATCCCCGAACAGGCCACAGCCGGCGCCCGCCTGGTGGTCAACCTCAACGCCTCCCCGTACTCGCGGGGCCGTCGGTCCGAGCGCCTCGCCGTGCTGGCGGAGCGGGTTGCCGAAGCGGGGTGTGCGATCGCCTACGTCAATCAGGTGGGCGGTCAGGACGAGCTGGTGTTCGATGGTGCGTCCCTGGTGATGGACGCTCGCGGCAACCTGGTTGCCTCGGCCGTCCAGTTCGCCGAAGACGTCGCGGTGTGCGACATCGAACTCGATCCGGAACTCGCCACCAACCCGCCCCGACCCGACCGTGCCCCTGGTCCCCGGATCGCGCCGGTCCTCGACCCTGACGCGGAGGTCTACGAGGCGCTCGTCCTGGGCACTCACGACTACGTCCGCAAGAACGGGTTCACCGACGTGGTGATCGGATTGTCCGGAGGGATCGACTCGTCGCTGGTCGCGACGGTGGCGGTCGACGCGCTCGGAGCAGAGCACGTCCACGGTGTGGCGCTGCCCTCGCGCTACTCGAGTGACGGTTCCCTGAGCGATGCGTCTGCGCTCGCCCGGAACTTGGGGATCGACCTGGCCAACGCTCCCATCGACGGTCCCCATCGCACGATCGGCGCTGTCCTCGAACCGCTGCTGGGTGGCGAGCCGAGTGGGTTGACCGACGAGAACCTCCAGTCGCGGATCCGGGGAGTGATCTTGATGGCCCTCTCCAACGCCAACGGATGGATGGTGCTCACCACCGGCAACAAGAGCGAGATGGCCACCGGTTACTCGACGCTGTACGGCGACTCTGCCGGAGGGTTCGCGGTGATCAAGGACGTCGACAAGACCCTGGTCTACCGCCTGTGCCGGTACCTCAATCGGCGCGCCGGGAGCGACGTCATCCCCGACGCCGTACTGGTCAAGGCGCCCTCGGCCGAGCTGCGGCCTGACCAGCGCGATGACGAGTCCCTCCCGCCCTACGATGTCCTCGATCCGGTGCTCGCCGGCTACGTCGAGGGCGACCGCTCGGCGGAAGAGCTGGTCGGGGACGGCTTCGACCGCGAGGTGGTGGACCTGGTCGTGCGACTGGTGGACCGCGCCGAGTACAAACGACGCCAGATGCCTCCCGGTGTGCGGATCTCGGCCAAGGCGTTCGGGAAGGACCGGCGGATGCCCATCACCAACCGTTATCGCTCAGGGGTGGCTCGTGTCTGAACCGACGTCGACGTCTTCGGCGCCTGCCCCGGCCGAAGGGCTCGCCAGCAGCACGGCCGAAGGGCTCGTCAGCAGCACGGCCGGAGGGCTCGCCAGCAGCACTTCGCTGACCCTGGGGGCCACCGCCGCGCTGGCCGGTGCCTACCGCTGGATCGAACAGGCCCTGTTCGAGGTGCTCGGAAGCTGGGTGGCCGACATTGCCATCCCGGCCGTGCAGATCCATCTCGACGCGCAGGCATCGCGTCACGCGTGGCACGCCGAGCTATGGGCGGACCGGCTGCCCGTGCTGGCCGGGGTCGATCCCGACGGCCTCACCAGGCCTCCCCAGCCCGCCCTCGACGTCCTCTCCCTCCTGGCCGGGTCCACGGCACCGCCACAGGTCGGGACGCCCGGCCGGTCGTGGCCTCCCGCAGTGGCCGAAGACGCCGTAGGCGGACCGGCAGCGTTGCCCCGACTCGCCGGTCTCTACAGGGTCGTGCTCCCCCGCTTGGTGGTGAGCTATGGAGCCCACCTGCGTGCGACCTCCGAGGTCGCCGACCAACCGGTCGTGCGGGCTCTGCGGCTGGTGTTGGCCGACGAGATCGAGGACTGGCAAGAAGGTGAGCAGATGGTCCAGCGACTGGTCGCCCGTCCCCACGATGTGGACGCCGTCGGCGAGTTCGTCCGTTGCCTCGAAACCGTGGTGGTGTCAGCGTCGTTATCTCGGGGGTTGGTCCGGTTGCCCGACGAGGTCTATAGCTCCTGAACAGGGAGTTTGTCGTAGACCGAGGGACGATTCCCTCCCGCTCGACCCCTGCCCGCCGCATCAGGATCGGTCGGAGGGCTTGACGCGTCCGGTAAACTTCGAGAGCAGCGATAGTTGCGCCCGCAGAAGCCGGGGTCGAACGTCATCCAGCGCACCGTCTGCGCAGTGGTGCAACGGTCGGACCGGTGGACCCCACGGAGTGGGGGAGAACGAAGGATCCGGTGACGTTGGCAAAGGAGCGCCTCGAGCGAGATGATGAGGATCTGGTACGGCTGTACCTGACCGACATCGGACAGTATCCGTTGCTGACCAAGGACGACGAGGTTCGTCTGGCCCAAGCGATCGAAGCAGGGCGCGAGTCCGACGCGATCTTGGCGGCGCCCCCGAAAGGGCTGACACCGGCGAAGAAGCGCGAGCTGCGACGCACGACTCTTCAGGGTGAGCGGGCCCAGCAGACGTTCGTGCAGTCCAACCTACGGCTGGTCGTCTCCATCGCCAAGAAGTACCAGGCTTCGGGTCTTCCCCTGCTCGATCTCATCCAAGAAGGCAACCTGGGCCTGATGCACGCCGTGGAGAAGTTCGACTGGCGTAAGGGATTCAAGTTCTCCACCTACGCGACGTGGTGGATCCGTCAGGCCATCACCCGGGGTATTGCCAACACCGGGCGTACCATCCGTCTCCCGGTCCACGCGGGCGACACGCTGGCCCGGGTCCAAAAGGCCCAGGCCCGCCTCGAGCTCAAGTACGGCCGGCCGGCGACGCTGGCCGAGCTCGGCGCCGAGGTCGAGATGCCCGAGGACAAGCTGGTCGAAGCCCTCCGCTTCCGGGCCGAGCCCCTGTCGCTGTCAGAGCCCCTTCGCGAAGACGGCGATGCGGAGCTCGGCGACGTGGTCGAGGACCGGTCGGCGGAGTCCCCGTTCGAGGTGGCGGCGGTGTCACTGCTTCCCGAGGAGATCGGACGGCTCCTGGCACCGCTCGACGAGAGGGAGCGAGAGATCCTCCGCCTGCGCTTCGGGCTCGATCGGGGTGAGCCCCGTACGCTCGAGGAGGTCGGAGAGCACTTCAACCTGACCCGCGAGCGGATCCGTCAGATCGAGGCTCGGGCGATGTCGAAGCTCCGCCATCCGTCTTCGGACACCGGCGCTCGCGACCTGTTGACCGTCTGACCAGCGTTTCCGCGGCCGGAGAATCGCCGCGTTGGAAGCAACCCGGCGGGGGAGGCACGATGCGGAGGCACCAGTCCGCTCGAGCGGGTACCATCCACCGGATGAAGAAGATCCTGATTCTCGCTGTCCTCGTCACCCTCGGTGTGGTCGCCGCCAAGCGGCTCCGCTCCGCCTGAACCCCGCAGGGCCGCAAGCGTCAGCGTCGAGTGGCGAGTGCCGCCGGCGCCGACGGCCTGCGGGCGAGCCGCCACGCCACCAGCGCCCCTACAGTGGCGGCCGCCGTCGCGCCTGCCACCATGGCCGTCGTCGGCAGGCTGGGCACGCTCATCCGGTCGCGAAGCCGTATGGGCTTTGAGAACTGCATGATCTCCCAACCGCGCTCTTTGGCCGTCTTGGCCAGCACGCGGTCGGGGTTGACGGCCACCGGGTGGCCGACCACCTCGAGCATCGGCAGGTCGGTGTAGGAGTCGGAGTAGGCAGAGGACTCGGTGAGGTCGAGCCCAAGCTCCTCGGCCAGAGCGGTGATCGCCTCCGCCTTGTACGGCCCGTACGCGTAGAAGTCCATCTCCCCCGAGTAGCGCCCGTCTGCGTCCACCACGGTTCTGGTGGCGATGCAGCCGTCGACGCCCAGGTGCTCGGCGAGCGGCTCCACGATCTCCTCTGGTGACGCGGAGACCAGGTACACCTTGTGCCCGGCTGCTCGGTGCGCTTCGATCAGGTCGAGCGCTTCGGCGTAGATGATCGGCTCCACCGTTTCCTCGAGTGCCTCCCGGACGATGTCGCGGATCTGCGCCTGGTCCCATCCGGTGGTCAGGGTGAGCATCGACTCGCGCATCCGATCGAGCTTCGCCTCGCTGGCGCCGAGGTGGAGGTAGATGATCTGGGAGACGACGGCCCGGACGATCAGGCGACGATTGATGAGCCCGCCCCGGTAGAACGGCCGGCCGAAGGCGGCGATGGACGCCTTGGCGATGACGGTCTTGTCGAGGTCGAAGAACGCGGCCCGCACGGGTTCAGTGTCTCACGCGTCGGCCGTTGCCGGGGTCAACGACCGACCAGGAGCTGCTGCACCGCTTCTTCGGCTTCGGCGACCACCAGCAGCAGGACCTCGTCGCCGGCGGCCAACCGGGTGTCGCCGCGGGGCACGATCAGGCGGTCGTCGCGCACCACCGCGACCACCGTGGCGTCCCGCGGGATCTTGAGGTCGACCAGGGTCACCCCCGCGGCCGGCGAGTCCTCGGCCAGGGTCACCTCGACCAGGTGGGCGTTCCCCCCCTCGAAACGGAGCAGGCGGACGAGCGAACCGACCGAGACCGCTTCCTCCACCAGGGCGGTGAGCAGCTGGGGCGTCGACACGGACACGTCGACGCCCCAACTCTCGGTGAAGAGCCACTGGTTTTTCGGATGGTTGACCCGGGCGACCACTCGCGGCACCGCGAACTCCTGTTTGGCGAGCAGCGATACCACCAGGTTGTCTTCGTCGTCCCCGGTGGCTGCCACCATCACGTCCACCGAGGCCATACCGGCGGCGTCGAGGGAAGCCACCTCGCAGGCATCGGCCACCACCCAGGTGACGTCGAGGTCGTCCCGGATCCGGGCCACCAGGTCGGGTTCGCGCTCGATGAGGAGCACGTCGTGGCCACTGGCGTGGAGATCCGAGGCGATGGCAGTGCCCACACTGCCGGCTCCGGCAATGGCGACCCTCACCGTGGCGCTCCATGGAGTATGTCGTCCGCTCGGTCGGGCGGCGCAGCAAGCCCGACCCTGACCCCGTCCCCGAACAGGCGGTCGAGGTCGGCCCGGGCCGCCTCGGAGACCATCAGGTGGAGGATGTCGCCCTCCTGGCCGACCAGATCGCCCACATCGAGCCGGGCAGTGCCGGCACGGGTGACGGCAACCAGCGAGATGGCACCCGGGTCGACCAGGTCGCTCAGCCGGCGCCCGGCCCACTCGTCCGGCAGGTCCCGCTCGACCAGGCAGAGGGTTCCGGTGGGATCGGTCCACGCGACATCGTGCTCGCCGGGCAGCAGGCGGCGGTGCACCTGGTCGATGGTCCACGAGACCGTGGCCACGGTGGGAATGCCGAGCTTCAGATAGATCTGGGCCCGGCGCGGGTCGTAGATCCGGGCTACCACGTTGGGGATCCCGTAGGTCTCCCGGGCGATCCGGGCGGTCAGGATGTTGGAGTTGTCGCCGCTGGTGACGGCGGCCAGTGCGTCAGCATGCTTGGCGCCGGCCCGATCGAGGTCGTCTCGATCGAATCCGGATCCGACCACGGTGGTGCCGGCCCACCCGTCGGGAATGCGCCGGAACGCTTTGCCGTTGCGGTCGACGACCGTGACGGTATGACCCTCGTCTACCAGCCCGACGGCCAGCCCCGATCCCACCCTCCCGCATCCCACGACGATCACGTGCACACAGACCATGCAACACGCACGGGGACCCCGTGACAACTTCACGGAGGGGCGGCCGGCTGGTGGCGGCTCATCCGGCGCTCGCCTGAGGTTTGCCGCCGGCCGACGGAGACCGACACCGGGCGTGTTTTACTGAGGGGGTGGACGTTCCGGTGGCCGGCGGCAAGTGGCTCGGCGCGGACACCCAGTCGGCGGTCCATGACGGTCCCGACGCAATAGCCGGTCCCGGCGGCCTCGGTGTCGCCGGTGACGCCGTGGCTGGCGCGGCCACGGTCCGTTCGTCCGTCCGGAGCCGGGTGGTGCGGCCGGCGGCTCCCCGGGCAGTCACGGTGGACATCCCCGAGACCCTGCGCTACCGCCTGAAGAACAAGCTGCTCGGCCCTCCGCTGGTCAACGAGCAGCTCAGCTCGGAGCGCCTGAGCCGGCCGGTGGCGCTCGGCGTGCTGGCCCCGGACTGCATCTCGTCGTCGGCCTACGGAACCGAGGAGATGCTGACCCAGCTGGTGCCTTACGTCGGCCTGGCCGCGTTCAGCCTGGTGGTGCCCATCACCATGGCCATCCTCGGGGTCCTGTTCTTCGTCACCCTCTCCTACCTCGACGTGATCCGGCTCTACACCAAGGCGGGCGGGGCCTACGTGGTGGCCCGGGAGAACTTCGGTCCCAAGGTGGCCCAGGTGGCGGCGGTGGCGTTGCTGATCGACTACACGGTGACGGTGGCGGTGCAGTCGGCGGCGGGTACCGCCGCGCTGACCAGCGCATTCCCCGCACTGCTGCGGGTCGACGGCCAGAACCTGACCGTGCCCATCACCCTGGCGGTGGTGTTCCTCCTGCTCTACGGCAACCTGCGGGGCATCAAAGAGGCGGGCAAGTACTTCGCCTTCCCGACCTATTTCTTCATCGTCAGCCTGGGGGCGGTGGTCATCGCCGGCTACGTCCGGGCGGCGATGGGCACCCTCCAGGTCCACTCGGTGCACCATGCCGGGACGATCGCCATCGGCCACGGCGGTCCGGGGTGGCTCTACGGGGCATCGTTCATCGTCATCCTCCGTTCGTTCGCCAACGGGGGCTCGTCGCTGACCGGCCTGGAGGCCATCTCCAACGGGGTGGGGGCGTTCAGGGCCCCCACCTCGCGCCATGCGCGCCAGACCCTGGTGATCATGAGCTCGGTGCTCGCCTTCCTCGTGCTCGGGGTCACCCTCCTCGCCCACTGGACCCACGCGGTCCCCTATGCGGTCGGCTCGCCTACCGTGGTCTCCCAGGAGGTCCGCTACGTCCTCGGTACCGGACCGATCGGCCAGATCCTGTTCTACGTGGTCCAGTTCGCCACCGTGCTGATCCTCTACACCGGGGCCAACACCAGCTTCAACGGGTTCCCCTTCCTGGCCAGCTACGTGGCCCAGGACTCCTACCTCCCCCGCCAGCTCACCCGCCGGGGCCACCGGCTCGCTTTCTCCAACGGGATCGTGGTGCTCACCGTGGTGGCGGTGGCGCTCCTGCTGGCCACGCGTGCCCAGGTGGACAGCCTGGTGGCGCTCTACGCCATCGGGGTGTTCACCGGGTTCGCCATGGCCGGCGCCGGCATGGTCAAGCACCACCTGGACCACCAGGCCGGTCGCTGGCGCCTGAAGGTGGGCGTCAACGCGTTGTCGTCCGTCCTCACCGCCGCGATCGTCCTGATCTTCGCCATCGTGAAGTTCAAGTACGGAGCCTGGGTGGTGGTGGTGCTGGGGCCGCTGCTGTACGTCGGGTTGATCCGCCTGCACGGCCAGTACATGGACGAGGAGCGCCAGCTCGAACAGGGAGCGTCCGAGGCGGCGGAGGTGCCGGTGCTCAACCGGCACGCCGTGGTGGTGCTGGTGGACCGCCTCGACATGGCCACGGCCCGGGCGCTCCAGTACGCCCGCACCCTCCATCCCGACGAGCTGCGGGCGGTGCACTT
>DAHXOD010000072.1 GCA_027365055.1 bacterium | reverse complement strand
TTCGCTCGGATGTACCCCAGACTCGATGCCTGGAAGGCCGTGCGGGCGCGGGTCGACCCCGACGGCGTCCTCCGATCCGACCTGGGACGGCGGCTGGGCCTCTCACCCGACCGCCCGGACCCGACCGGTCCGGCGGACCGACCGGTCCGGCGGACCCGGAAGTCCACCCCGGCGAAGGTCGGGACCCGGAGGGTCGAAGGGGCCGGCCCGGCGAAGGCCGGGACCCGGAAGTCCACCCCGGCGAAGGTCGGGACCCGGAGGGTCGAAGGGGCCGGCCCGGCGACCGCTCCTTCCCCCCTTTCCCCGGAGCGCGCCGCTGACGCGGCGGCCTCGACGGACGCCGCCCGGCCCGCAGACCCGACGCACTCGCCCAGCTCCCCACCCTCCACAGATCGGACCTCCCCATGATCGACGCCATCGGACGACCCCAGTCGGTGCTGGTGCTCGGCGGCTCTTCCGAGATCGCCCAGGCCATCGTGGCCAAGCTGGTTCCGACCCGTTGCAAGACGGTGATCCTGGCCGGTCGGGACGGCCCCCGGCTCCTCGCCGCGGCCGAGGCCGCCGCACAGGCCGGTGCCGACACCATCGAGACGGTCGACTTCGACGCGACCGACATCGCTCAGCATGCCCCCGTCGTCGACCGGCTCTTCGAGCAGTTCGGCGACATCGACGTGGTGGTGGTCGCGGCCGGCGTGCTCGGTGACCAGTCCAGCGACGAGCACGACCCGCTGGCAGCGGCACAGGTGATCACCACCAACTTCACCGGTCCGGCCTCCGCGATGTTGGCAGTGGCCGACCGGCTCCGGCACCAGGGGCACGGCCGCCTGGTGGTCCTGTCGTCGGTGGCCGGAGAGCGGGCACGCAAAGCCAACTTCATCTACGGATCGTCCAAGTCGGGCCTCGATGCCTTCGCCCAGGGCCTGGGCGACTCGCTGGAAGGCTCCGGCGTCCGGGTGATGATCGTCCGCCCGGGGTTCGTGGTGGGACGGATGACCGAGGGGATGGACCCGGCCCCGTTCGCCACCACCCCCGACGCGGTGGCCGACGCGGTGATGAAGGGGCTGGCCTCCGGAGCCGGGGTGGTCTACACGCCACCGGTGCTCCGCTGGGTCTTTCTGGTGATGAAGCACCTGCCCCGCGGGATCTGGCGCAGGATGCCTGGCTGAGCAGTTCCTCATCGCGTACCCATCTCGAGGACTGGCCATCCTGGCGGGGGATCACTCTCGGCGAATGGCCCGCCGACACAGCCACTGACACAGCCACGCAGTAGCCTTCTTTCCATGGTCGCTGCCGTCTGGACCCTCATCGGGATCGTCGTCGCCGGAGGCGTGGCCTTCGCCGTCGACATTCGGGTGGGTCTCCGCCAGCTGGGCGAACGGATAGACGGCCGGATCGACCACCTCGACGGCCGGATCGACCACCTCGACGGCCGGATCGACGCGGTCAACTCCGAGCTGCACGGCATCAATCGCACGCTCGGGCAACTGATCGCCACCGCGCACGTCCATGACCACGTTGCGTGAGCGGAGTCAGGCTCGCTTGATCGGCGCCATCCGCAGCAGCAGCTGCTTGCGGCCGACGCTCGGGAACTGCACCACCGCTTCGGCCGCGTCGCCCGATCCCTCGGTGGACACCACCGTTCCCTCTCCCCACCGGCCGTGCACCACGACATCGCCAGGGGACAGTCCCAACAGCTCCGCCCCGGTCGAGGTCGACGCCCGCTTGCCACCGCCCGCCACGCCGGGCCCGCTTCGACCGGTCCCGAACAGGCTTCGACCTGGGGTTCCCACCGCCGGGTCTCCACGAGCGACCCGTTCCCCGGCTCCAACCCGGTCATCGCCGCCCAGTCCTCCGGAGCCGATCGCCTGATCCGACCCCCCGAGTCCCCACCGCGACTCACCATCCGCACGCCCACCACCCACATCCCGCAGCAGCGACGGCGGAATCTCGTTCAGGAAGCGGCTGGGGATGTTGCTCGAGAAGTTTCCCCAGAGCATCCGGTTCCATGCATGGGTCACGAAGAGGAAGCGCTCGGCCCGGGTGATGCCCACATAGCAGAGACGCCGCTCCTCTTCGAGCTCGACCGGGTCCCCCAAGGAGCGGAAGTGAGGAAAGATGCCGTCTTCCATCCCCACCAGAAACACCGCCGGGAACTCGAGTCCCTTGGCGATGTGCATGGTCATCAGCGACACCTGGGTGCCGTCGCCGCCGAGCTCGTCCGAACCGGCCACCAGCGCGCTCGCTTCGAGAAAGTCTGCCAGGGTCGCGTACTGGGCAACGTTTCCGACCAGCTCGTCGACGTTCTCGACCCGCCCGAGCGCCTCGATGCTGCCTTCGACCAGCAGTTCGTTGCGGTAGCCGGTGCGGTCGAGCACGGCCACGACCAGATCGCCGGGGTCCAGCACGCCCGCAGCCACAGCCGTGCCCGTGCCCGGCTCGACCCGGGTGCCGCGTGCATCGCCGGGTCCATCCGCCGGGACCACACCGTCGGACTCCCGAGCACGCCCCGCTGCCGGCGCCAGTGCATCCCCGTCGGCGTCAGCGAGCTCGGGCACCGCCATCCGGCTCCGAAGGTCAGAGAGAAGCCCAGCCAGGTCGGCCAACGCCCGACCCGCCTTTCCCGTCACCCCGGCCTCGACGGCTCGGGCCACCGCGGCCCCGAACGACTCCCCGTTCTGGTCGGCCCACACGGCCAGCCGGTTCACCGAGGTATCGCCCACCCCACGCTTTGGAACGTTGACGATACGTCTCCAGCTCACCTCGTCGTCCGGATTGACCAGCACACGGAGGTAGGCCAGGACGTCTTTCACCTCTCGCCGGTCGTAGAACCGGGTGCCCCCCACCACCTTGTATGGCACCTCGCCCCTCACCAGCGCTTCTTCCAACGCCCGGCTCTGGGCGTTGGTCCGGTAGAAGACGGCAACGTCACCCCAAGCCAGTCCGTGGTCGCGGTGGAGGCGGTCGATCTCGTTGGCGACCCACGAGGCCTCGTCCGCTTCGTCCTCCGCCCGGTAGCGGGTGATCCGTTCCCCCTCTCCGCCGTCCGTCCACAGCGTCTTCGGCTTCCGTGACACGTTGTTGGCGATCACCGCGTTGGCCGCGTCCAGGATGGTCTGGGTCGAACGGAAGTTCTGGTCGAGTGTCACCACGGTGGCGTCCGGGAACGCCTTCTCGAAGTCGAGGATGTTGGTGATGTCCGCGCCCCGGAACCGGTAGACCGACTGGTCGCTGTCCCCGACCACCACGCTGTTGCGGTGCCCGCCGGCGAGCAACACCGCCAGCGCGTTCTGGACCGAGTTGGTGTCCTGGTACTCATCGATCAGCACGTGGGAGAACCGGCTGCGGTAGTGCTCGAGGACATCGGGGTGGAGCCGGAACAGGCGCACCGTGTTGAGCAGCAGGTCGTCGAAGTCCATGGCGTTGGCCGCCAGCATCCGCTGCTGGTAGCGGTCGAACACGTCGGCCACCCGGCGATCGAAGATGGTGACTGCGGCCTGGCGGAATTCCTCGGGTCCGAGCTGGCGCGACTTGGCTTGGCTGATCTGCCCGAGGATGGACCGGGGGGGTAGCCGTTTGACGTCGACCTCGAGCTCACGGCAGACGATCTCCACCAGCCGCCGGGAGTCCGCATCGTCGTAGATGGTGAACGAACCCTTGTAGCCGAGCCGGTCACCGTTGGCACGGAGGATGCGGACGCAGGCCGAGTGGAACGTCGAGACCCACATCCGCTCCGCTCGCGGTCCCACCAGGTCGACGACCCGCCGACGCATCTCGTCGGCGGCCTTGTTGGTAAACGTGATCGCCAGGATCTGCCAGGGCGCCGCCGTGCCGGTGGCCACCAGGTGGGCGATCCGGCGGGTCAGGACGCGGGTCTTTCCCGAACCGGCTCCGGCCACGATCAACAACGGACCGCCCCGATGGGTCACAGCCGCGCGCTGGGGGGATGTCAGCCCCTCGAGCAGGGCGTCCGCTACGGGATGCTGCGAGGAACTCGCCAGTGACTCCACCGCAGCCCGCCCGTCGGAAGTCGCCACGGCTACTTCCGTGATGCGGGACGGAAGGCGGCTTCCGAGCACCCGGACGTCACGGTTCCCTCACCTACAACCAGGACCGCGCTGCTGGTCAGCGACCCAGACGGCCCGGGTAGAGGAAGGATCAATGGCCCATGCCGACACCCTGGGAGCGCTGCAGGTCCTTGCCCTCCGTCTGCAGCGCCGGGGCCACCATCACCTCCGCCTTCTGGAATTCCTTGACTGTCTGGTACCCGCAGGTCGCCATGGCGGTCCGCAGGGCCCCGAAGAGGTTCATCCGGCCGTCGTTCTCGTGGGCCGGTCCCAGCAGAATCTCTTGGAGCGTTCCCCGGGTGGTGGTCTTCACCCGCGCCCCGCGGGGGAGGGTCGGGTGGAACGTCGCCATTCCCCAGTGGTACCCGCGCGCCGGGGCCTCGACCGCCGAGGAGAGGGGGGAACCGAGCATCACCGCGTCAGCGCCGCAGGCGATGGCCTTGGCCACGTCACCACCCTTGGACATGCCCCCGTCCGCGATCACGTGGCAGTACACCCCGGTCTCGTCGAGGTGCCGCATCCGGGCGCCGGCGACGTCGGCGATGGCCGTGGCCTGGGGGACACCGATCCCGAGGACCCCACGGGTGGTGCAGGCGTTGCCGGGTCCGACCCCGACCAGCACCCCGACCGCACCGGTGCGCATCAGGTGGAGGCCCGCCTGGTAGGAGGCGCAGCCGCCCACGATGACCGGGATCTCGAACTCGCGGATGAACCGCTTGAGGTTGAGCGGCTCGGCCGACTTCGAGACGTGCTCGGCGGACACCACCGTCCCCTGGATCACCAGCAGGTCGAGCTCGGCAGCCAGCACCGCCGGGGCGAACGACTCGGTCTTCTGGGGGGTGACCGACGCCGCCGTGGTGATGCCGGCCGCTTTCATCTCGCGGATGCGCTCGGACACCAGGTCGAGCTGGACCGGCTCGGCGTACATCTGCTGCATGCGGGCGGTGGCCTTCTCCGCCGGAAGCTCGCGGATCTCGTCGAACAGCGAGGACGGATCCTCGTAGCGGGTCCACAGCCCCTCGAGGTTGAGCACACCCAACCCTCCCAGCCGTCCGATCTCGATGGCGGTGGCCGGGCTGACCACGCCGTCCATGGCCGAGGCCAGCAGAGGCAGCTCGAACTGGTAGGCGTCGATCTCCCAGCTGATGTCGACGTCCTCTGGGTCACGGGTCCGCCGGCTGGGGACGATGGCGATGTCGTCGAACCCGTAGGCCCTCCGTCCCGACTTGAAGATGCCGATCTCTAACTCAGCCACGTCTGACTCCTCCGGCCCATGGGTGGGAATGCTGGAACGACCACCCGGCACACCTCCCCTGACACCGTGCCGAGCGGCCTACTCCACGATACCGCCTGGCGCCCCGGGGACGGGCCGCCGGTTCAGCGCCGGTCGAACGGTCCGGGAAGCCCGAGGGTCACACACAGCAGCTCGGTGAGGACCCGGGCGGTCGCACCCCAGATCAGCTCGTGGCCGGCGGCGTAGAACCACACCGGGAACTCGCCGCCGTCCCGTCCGTCAGCGCCGGTCCGGCCCGGGATCGACCACCACTCCTCGCGGAACACCCCCTCCGCCAACAGGTCGGCGAGTGCCACGTCGAACACCCGGTCCACCTCGTCGGGACTGGCGACCAGGTCCGGACGACCGAGGAGGGTGGCGACCACCGGCGTCATCAGGGTATTGGAGGACACCGTCGGCATGGCGGTGAGCGCACCGACCAGGGCCACCGATGCGGGGTCGAGTGCGACCTCCTCGTCGGCCTCGCGGAGGGCGGCGTCCTCCACCGTCTCCCCGGGGTCGAGCCTCCCTCCCGGGAAGGCCACCTCGCCGCGGTGCGACCGCAGCCTGCTCGACCGCACGGTCAGCACCACCCGGGACTCGCCCGCCTCCTCGAACAGGGCGACCAGCACGGCCGACGGGTGCTTGGACACGTCGACCCCGTCGGCGACGAGGCGATGCTCGGGATCGGGCCGGCCGGCACCCAGACCGGAGCGGGAGAGAGTGCGGTCGGCGATGGCAGCGACCACACGACCCAGTCCGATGGCGGTCCGATCGGCGAGGGGAAGCCCGGCCCATGGGGGCGGCCCGCCCCGACGGTGGCCGGGTGGTCGAGGCACCACCTGGAGACCCGCTGGGTGGGGCAGCGCAGTCGGTGGGTCCTGAGGCTCGGTCGGGGGGGTCGGCATCCGAGGTCGAGACTAGGTGCGAAACGAGCGACTCCACCCGACAGGCGGTAGCGTGGTGCCGCCGGGTTCGCCCCCGTGACCCGCAGCAGAATGGGAGCCAACGATGGCGGATGAGCAACCTCACTACGGACAGCCCGGCGGGCCACAGTTCCCGATCACCACGGCACTGGAGTTCCCTGAGTGGAAGGTGGACCGCAGCCTGGGGATGGTCTTCGGCGTGGTCGTCCGGTCGATGGGCAAGGCCAAGGGGATCGGTGCCGGGTTCAAGGCGCTCGCCGGGGGCGAGGTCAAGCAGTACACCCGCCTGGTGGAGGACAGCCGCCGCCACGCCATGGACCGGATGATCGAGAACGCCCAGCTGATCGGCGCCAATGGCATCGTGTCGATGCGCTTCGACTCGTCCGAGATGGGCCAGTCCTTGACCGAGATCGTCGCCTATGGCACGGCGGTCGTCCTCGGCGCCCGGACATGAACCGGTGCCCGGAGCGGTGATCGTCGCCCTGGTCGTCCTGGTCCTCGTCGCGCTGCTCGTCGCCAGCCTCTTCGTGCGGCGCCACCGGGAGTCGGACCGGCCGCAGCCCGGTTGGCGGGCCACCGACGAGGTGTTCAACGACCCGTCCACCAACCGGGTGATGCGAGTCTGGCTCGACCCAGCCGGCGAACGCCACTACGTCACCGAGGCACAACGGCCGGCCGTCTGAGATCGCATGGCCGGGTTGGTGCGACCCGGCAGTCGGAGCAGTCCCGTTCGGGCAACCGGTCGGTCCCGTCGCTACGATCGCCGTATGCCAACCGACACCACCACCGTCACCGCCAACGGAATCACCATCGCCTACGAGACCGAGGGGGACCCGAGTGCGCCGCCGGTGCTCCTGGTGATGGGTCTGGGCGCCCAGCTCACCGCCTGGGATCCGGAGTTCTGCCGGGGGCTGGCGGACGCCGGTTTCTTCGTCATCCGCTACGACAACCGGGATGTCGGCAAGTCGACGTGGTTCGACGACACGGGGGCACCCGATCTGGGCGGGCTGCTCGATGGAACCTGGACGCCGCCCTACTCGATGGCCGACCTGGCCGCTGACGGCGCCGGCCTCCTCGACGCACTGGGCATCGACGCTGCGCACGTGGTCGGGGTCTCCATGGGTGGGATGATCGCCCAGACCTTCGCCATCGCCTACCCCGAGCGGACCTGGACCCTGACGTCGATCATGTCCACCACCGGGGACCCCACCGTCGGACAGCCCCATCCCGAGGCACTCGAGACCCTTCTGGTCGCTCCGGCAACCTCACGCGACGGCGCCATCGACCAGGCGGTCACCACCTGGAAGGTGATCGGTTCCCCCGGATTCCCCTTCGACGAAGCGGCGATCCGGGAGCGGGCGGCCTCCGACTACGACCGCGGCTTCCACCCGGCGGGCACCGGACGTCAGATGGGGGCGATCCTCACCCAGCCGGACCGCACTGCGGCTCTTGGCGCTCTCACCATCCCCACGCTCGTGATCCACGGTGCCGCCGACCCGCTCGTCGATCCTTCGGGAGGTCGGGCGACAGCGGACGCGATCCCGAACGCACGGCTCCAACTGATCCCGGACATGGGCCACGACCTTCCGCCGGTCCTCTTCCCCCAAGTGGTGGCCGACCTGGCCGAACACTTCTCCCAGGGGTAACACCTCCACCTCGTCAGGCGCCGATCCGGAAGGCACCGCCGGGCGCTCTCCGGCGCGATGACCGCTCCGGGACGCACAATGGCCGGGTCCCGAAGGACCCGGCCATTGCTGGACACCGACCGCAGCAGCGGTCCCCGTGCCAGGGGTATTACATCATCCCACCCATGCCACCCATACCGCCCATGCCACCGCCCATGGCTGCGGCAGCGGCAGCGGCGGCGGCCGGGTCGGCCTTCTCGGGCTTGTCGGCCACCAGGGCCTCGGTGGTGAGGAGCAGGCCGGCGATCGACGCCGCGTTCTGCAACGCAGAGCGGGTCACCTTGGCCGGGTCGATGACGCCTGCCTTCACCAGGTCCTCGAGCTCACCGGTGGCGGCGTTGAGGCCGACCGAGCCGGACTCGCCCTCCACCTGGCGCACGTAGACCGAGCCTTCGAGGCCGGCGTTGCTGGCGATGGCCGCCAACGGAGCGGCGAGCGCCTTGGCCACGATGGCC
>DAHXOD010000071.1 GCA_027365055.1 bacterium | reverse complement strand
AGAGCTCGAAGTCCTTGTTGAAGATGTTGATGTAGGACTGCATCGTCTGGATCGCCTCGGCGTTGGTGCCCACCACCGACGGGGGGACCAGCGTGTAGAGCTCTTGGAGGATGGCGCTCGCCGCTTCGCGGTAGCTGAGGGTGATGGTGGTCGCCGTCACCCCCGGAGCGGTCGCCCCGCCGTTGTTGCCGCTCCACTTGGGCTCACAGGCCGGAGCGTAGGCGGACCAGGGCACCTGGCGGATGCCCGGACCGCAGGTGTAGCCGCCCACCGTGGTGCCGGCGCTGAAGGGAGCGTTCATCGGGGTCTGGCCGGGCAGGGTCGTGACCCGGGTCGAGAGGGCCGCCGTCTGGGACGAAGTCACCTTGGGGAATGCGAGGAGCGCGATCGCCAAGACCGCCAGGGCGGCAATCGCCGCCAAGCGCCTCCGTTGAGCCTTCACGGAGTGAGCGCGACTCTCCGTTCCCCGGCGGTGGGACGCGGGCGCCGCTCTCGTCGCTGCCATGCTCGGTGTCGCCACCTGTGTTCCCCCTTGTGTCGATCAGCCCGGATCCGGCCCCCGCCTGGCAGCCCGCACCGACCCCGTCTGGACCATCCTGGCCAGGATGCAGCGCAAACGTTAGCCCACACCTCCGGGTTCGGATAGTGCCAATTCCCTTTCCGGACTCCCATCGGCACGTCGGACCAATTGCTGAAACGCGCCGGTGCCGCCGGATCGAGACGCCGTTCCGGTTCGTTCCGGGGTTCGTTGCGGGACCGCTGGCGCTGCTCCGTCAGGTCTGCTCCATCAGGTCTGGTCCGCCCCGAGGACGGAACGATCGCCCGCCCGGAGCCCGGCGATGATCCGGCGATACGCGCCGGCGGCATCCCCCCCCATGGCATCGGTCTCCATCCACCGGTAGCCACGTGCCCCCCGATGTCGGTCCACCCCGTACAGTCCGAATCGGGGTTCGTACGATCCCCACTCGTAGTTGTCGACCAACGACCAGTGCCAGTAGCCACCGACCGGGACACCGGCGTCGAGGGCGGCGACCACCGCGGCGATGTTCTCCCGCAGGTAGCGCGACCGGTCCCATCCGTCGAGCCGGGGAAACGACCGTCCGTTGCGCACCCGATTGCACAACCCGTTCTCCACCACCCACAGCGGTGGCCCCGGCGTCACCGCCTGCTGGGCACCGAGCCAACGAGCCAGCCCGGCCGGGTCGGGGACATCGTCCCAGAGCGCCCGGGCCGGCTCCCAGCGCCGTCCCCCGGCCGAGCGGTGCCACGGAAGTCGGAGATGCCTCCCCACCATCGGGTCGTAGTAGTCGAGGCCCACCGTGTCGAGGGTGCGATCGTGATCGCTGGCATAGACGGCATCGACCACCCGACGGGGCGCTCGCAGACCCGGGTCCACCGGGCGACCCACCCGTCGGCCAGACGGGGCGGAACCATAGGGGGAAAAGGAGGCAATCCCACGCCGGACCAGGCGTTCGAGAAGGGCACCGGAACCGGCCGAGGGAACGGCAACCCGGGCATCGTGCTCGGCTCGGCGCTCGTCGATCCACGGATCGAGATCTTCGCGGTCCACGCCGAGGCTCCGGGCCGACAGCAGGTCGGTCAGCAGGCGGTCCAGGTCGTACGCGCTGGCACAACCGTTGTTGGTGGTGACGACCGCGTCCGGGCGGGCCCGGTGGATGGTCTCGTACGCGTCCACATGGGCAACGAGGAGATTGTCGATGGCAACGGCGTGATCGCCGAACGCCATCCGCCGTCCGGGCGGGAACGCACCGAGCAGCCACGACCCCAGAGCGAGCACGTTGATCTCGTTGATCGTCACCCAGTGGCGCACCCGGCCGGCCAGCGCCCCCACCGCACAATCCACCCACCGGTGGAACTGCCCGGGTGCGTCGGAGCGAAGCCAGAACTCCTCGCCCAGCCAGGCCGGGTGGGTGAAGTGGAGGAGCGTGACCAACGGCTCCATCCCCCGTTCGAGGCAGCCGTCGACGATTCGCACGTAGCCGTCGAGGGCATCGTGGTCGACCACTCCCTGGCGGGGCTCCACCCGCGCCCATTCGAGCCCAAGGCGAAAGCTGTTGCACCCGAGCCCAGCTGCCCGGTCGAGGGACTCCTCGGGATGCTCCCAGAACCCCACGCCGTTCCCCGATGGTTCGATCCGCCCGATCCGCTCCCACGTCGACCAGTTGTTCGCTGGCTCACCGGGGCCGTTGAATCCCCCTTCGACCTGGAACCCGGCAGTTGCCACGCCGAAGAGGAACCCGGACGGAAGCACGTCGCCATCCGGTGACGCTGACGGTACCGGGGGCGGTGTCACCCACTCATTGTGCCAGCAGCGATGCTCGTCACGGAAGTGCCCCGGTGGTAGCGTCACCGTCCCGAGATGGACCACTCGCCGCCAGCATCGACTCGTGGCGCCGCCACCGATCCCGAGCGCATTCCCGTGGTCATCGCCTCGGGCCAGTCCATCGAGCGTGAAGCGCTGGTCAGTCCGGTCGACCTGATGGCCCGCGCCTGCCAGTCGGCGCTTTCGGACGTGCCGGGTCTGCGCGCTCAGGTCGAGCGGATCTCCGTGGTCAACATCTTGACCCGCAGCGGACCGGCCCCGGCGTCCGAGCTTGCCGCTCGCGTCGGCGTGGGCGACGCTCACTGCGAGGTGACCACCATCGGCGGCAACTCGCCGCAATGGCTGGTCAACCGGGCGGCGGCGGACATTGCCGCAGGCTCCCTGTCGGTGACCGTCATCGCCGGGGCCGAGGCCATCCGTTCGTACCGAGGCAGGCACCAGGCCGGCCTGCCCCGTGACGACGGCGACATCGCCCGCTCTCCCGACTCGGTGATCGGCGACGACCTGCCCGGAGTCGGCCCAGCCGAGTCCGCGATCGGTCTGGTCCTCCCGATCCACGTCTACCCGTTGTTCGAGAACGCGCTGGCGGCACGCTGCGGGCGAGACAGCGCCGCCCAGCGGCTGGCCATCGGACAGCTGCTCGCTCCGTTCACCCTGGTCGCCGCGTCCAATCCGTACGCCTGGTTCCGCGAGCAGCGGAGCGCGGCCGACATCGCCACACCGTCCCCCACCAACCGTCTGGTCAGTGACCCCTATACCAAGCGGATGACCGCATTCCTCGGCTCCGACCAGGGCGCGGCCCTGGTGCTGTGCTCTCTCGCCGCGGCCCGCCGGGCCGGAGTAGCGGAGCGCGCGGTGTTCGTCTGGTCGGGCGCCGAAGCAAACGACATCCGATTCCCGTCGGCGCGACCCGACCTCGGCACGTCCCCGGCGATCGCTGCCGCGGGTGCTGCGCTCTTCGCGGCGGCGAGCGTTGCCGCCGGGAACGGTGCGGCCGGGATTGGTATCGACGACGTGGAGGTCCTCGATCTCTACTCGTGCTTCCCCTCGGCGGTCCAGATGGCCTGCGATGCACTCGGCGTGCGCACGGACGATGCTCGGGGCCTGACCGCCACCGGTGGTCTCCCCTACTTCGGCGGCCCCGGCAACAACTACACGACCCACGGGATCGCCGCGGTGACCGATGCCCTGCGGGAGCACAGCGGAGTGCCCGGCGGCACGCAATTCGGTCTGGCGACCGGTCTGGGGTGGTTCGTCACCAAGCATGCGCTCGGCCTGTACGCCACCACACCACCCCCCGCTGGATTCCGCCCCGGCGACACCGGGACCGAACAGGAGCGGATCGACGCCGACGCGCTCGAGGTGGCGTTCGAGGTCCCGGAGCCGACCGAGGCGAGGGTGGTCAGCGCCACCGTGACCAGGGGAAGCAGTGGGGAGCCGGACGGCGCTCCGCTGATCGCCCGACTCCCCGACGGGCGCCAGGTGGTCGCCGCCGCGGCCGACGCCACCGTCCTCGCCGACATGGGTGGCGTCGACCCGCCCTCGCTGATCGGCACCAACGTGGTCGTCACCGGGACGCCACCGCGCTACCGTCTCCCCGACCGCTGAGATCGCTCCGACGGGCTCAGCACTCCAGAGCCCCGCACTCCAGAGCCCCGCACTCCAGAAAGGCAGACCCATGCCCGAACTCCTTCGTGAACGCCAGGGACACATCGAGATCCTCACCATCAACCGCCCCGAGGCTCGCAATGCCATCAACGGCGCCGTCAGCAGGCTCCTCTCGGCGGCCTTCGACGAGCTGACCGAAGACGACGACGTGTGGGTGGTGATCCTGACCGGGAGCGGCGACAAGGCCTTCAGTGCTGGGATGGATCTGAAGGCGTTCGCCGCCGGCGAGGCAGGCGACATCATCGGTGCCACCGGAGGCTTCGCCGGGATCGCCCAGCGCGACTTCCCCAAGCCGCTGATCGCCGCCGTCAACGGCTCGGCACTGGCCGGGGGCTGCGAGATCATGCTCTCGTGCGACCTGGTGGTCGCCGTCGAATCGGCGAAGTTCGGCATCCCCGAGGTCAAGCGGGGCCTGTTCGCCGCAGGTGGTGGCCTGATTCGCCTGCCCAAGCGCCTCCCCCAGGCCGTGGCCCTCGAGCTGGCACTCACCGGCGATCCCATCGACGCGGAGCGGGCCCTGGCCCTCGGCCTCGTCAACCGGGTGGTGCCCGCCGAGCGCCTGATCGACGAGGCGGTCGCTCTCGCCACCACCATCGCCGACAACGCTCCCCTGGCCGTGCGGGTCTCCAAGCGGATCATGAAGCAAGCGGGGGAGCTCTCCGAAGCCGACGCCTGGGCGCTCAACAACGCCGAGGTGGCAACGGTCTTCGGCTCTGCCGATGCGATGGAGGGTCCGCTCGCCTTCGCGGAGAAGCGCAAGCCGAATTGGACGGGGAAGTAGGCCGGACCTCGTGTCGCCGGTGGTCATCGCCGCCTCCACCCCGACCCTCAGCCCGGCGCTCGACGCGGTCCGGCTGACGCTCCACGTGCTGGGTGCGTCCGTGTGGGTCGGCGGCCAGATCACGGTGACCGGGCTGCTCCCGACCGTGCGGGGATTCGGCGGGGAGGCCCCGAAGAAGGTGGCCCGCGCCCTGGCCCGCCTGCTGTGGCCCGCCTACGCGTTGGTGGTCGTCACCGGGTTCTGGAACATCGCCGCCCTCGATGTCTCCGGTGCCCCCTCCGCGTGGACCGTGGTGCTGGCGGTGAAGGTCGCCGTCGTGGCGGTGGCCGGCGTGGCCGTCTTCCTCCACCAGCGGGCGACCACCAGGCGAGGGCTCGCGGTCTGGGGGTCGATCGGGGGGACCGCTTCGGTGGCGGCGCTGGTGCTCGGGGTGCTGCTGGCCGGTTGATCCCCGCCTCCCGCCCGGGCCGGCGCGGCCGGGTTCATCCGCTGGGCCACCTGGCGCCGTACTACCAAGCGACGGCCGAGAGGTCTAACCTTGAACCAGTAGTCCACGAAGGAGACGGCAGCATGTACTTCGGCTCACCCGCAGAGATTTTCGGCGTCGACGGGATCATCGTCCTGGTCGTCGTGGTGCTGGTCCTGTTCGGGAGCACCCAGATCCCCAAGCTGGCGCGCTCCCTCGGTTCCGCGCAGAAGGAGTTCAAGAAGGGCCTCGACGAGGGAGGTGCGGACGGACCGCCCGCCGGAACCACGACCGCGGCACCGGCACCCGTCGCCGTGAACCCCCCGGTCCCGCCGGGCGACGGCTCCGCTCCCCGTTCCTCGTAGCCGCGACGGCTCGACTCTCCGCTGATGGCGAGCACGGCCTCCGGTCACGGCGCGCCCGTCGCACCCCCGCCCGTCGGTCCCCAGCTGCGTGCGGGCCGGTCGATCTCGAAGGTCGTTCCGTTCTGGGTGCTGCAGGCGGCCGAGATCGCCCTGCTGGTGGCGATGGTCGACCTGTCATTCCACGTACACAACGGCATCGTGCTGGTCGTTGCCGGGGCGGCGTTCGCCCTGGCGGCGATGACGGCCGACGGGCCGCTCGGCGTGGTCCGCCTCTGCAGCAGGCGTGTGCACGTCAAGGTCGTGGTGGCGATCGCGATCCTGGTCACCCTCGTCCCGGTCGTCCCACTGCTGCGACCGGACGTCTCCGGCATCGTCATCCTCGTCTTCTCCGCAGTGGGGGTGTTCCGACTGGCCACGCTCACGTCCACCGAGCGCCCCGCACCGGCCCGGCGGGCCGCGCCGACCACAGTGCAGCCCGGGCCCGAGCCGACCGTCACCGCCGTCCCCGACCGTCCCACCTCGCCGCGACCGGGCGGCGCCGCACGGCGGGCGGGCCAGGTGGCTGCGACGGCGGTGGTGGCCGCGTCCCAGCACCGACCGGCGCTCGAGCACCGAACCCGGCAGTCGATCCGGGCTGCCGGGAGGTCTGTCGGCCGGCTCCGTACCGGCCTCGGGCGGCCGAAGTCGGGGAGCGGCGCCCCCGGCGTCTGATCGGTCCACGGGTGGCCGCCGGCCGTGACCATCAATCCGCACGGCGTTGAACTGGGCAAACGAGGCTTGCGCCCGCCTCCGCTCGCCGCGGCCGATCTCAACTTCTAATTCCTCTTCGATGCCCGCTAATGTCATCGCTGTGATCGCCACACCGACCGGTTCCCCCGACCCGTCGCGACGTCGGTACCCCTGGTCCCGAACGCCGTCGGTCGCCACGGGACGACCTCCCGCTCCAGCGCAACCCGGCGGCCGGGCGGCCCGGCCGCGCCGCCGGTGGCTCGCCGCCGTCCTCGTCGCCGCGCCCCTGGTGCTGGCGGCGTGCAACCAGCCCGCCTACTGGGCCAGCCGGGGTGCGACCACCCAGGGACAGGACACCTTCAAGCTCTGGTCGGCCATGGTGACCCTCGGGATCATCATCGGCGGCATCGTTGCGGTGCTGATCCTGTGGTCGGTGGTCCGCTACCGCCGCCGATCCGACGAGATGCCCAAGCAGTTCCACGAGAACGTCCCGATCGAGATCCTCTATACCGTCCTACCGGTCATCATCGTCGGCGTTCTCTTCTTCTTCACCGTGCTCACCGAGAACAACGTCGACGCCACGGTAGCCTCCAGCGCCACGGTGACATCGAGCGGGACCCCGGTGGTCGACATCACGGTCACCGCCTTCCAGTGGGGGTGGCGCTTCGACTATCCAGGGCTCAACGTCGGGGTGGTGGGAACCACCACCCAGGGACCGGACAACCACGGGCCCCAGATGGTCGTCCCCGCCGGCCAGACGGTGCAGATCACCCTGGTCTCCGACGACGTCATCCACGGCTTCTACGTCCGTGACTTCAACTTCAGCCGGTACGCGCAGCCGGGCGTGACCAACGTCTTCGACCTGAACGTCATCCACACCGGCACCTATGACGGGCAGTGCACCCAGTTCTGCGGCCTGTACCACTCGGAGATGCTCTTCAGCGTACGAGCGGTGACACCAGCGGGATTCGAACAATGGGCCAGTAGCCAGGTCGCAGCAGGCCATACGCTCCAAGGCACGGGATCAAGCTCGTCGAACACCCCACCGCCTCAGAGCAACCAGACCAAGTCCAACGCCGCCCCACCGGCCTCCACCAAGCCAAAGGCACTCGCATGACGACCACGGTTGAACGCCCCGAGCTCCTGACCCCCGAACCGGTCGGGGGGCCCGACGCCCAGGGCCCCGGCGCCCACGGGCCGGGCGGAGCCGCCCACGAGCACGATCATCACGAGGGTCCCAGCGGCATCGTCAACTGGCTGACCTCGACCGACCACAAGGTCATCGGCAAGTCGTACATGATCACGTCGCTGGTCCTGTTCTTCATCGCCGGGTTGATGGCGCTGGTGATCAGGGCACAGCTGACCCAGCCCGACTCCACGCTCGTCTCCTTTCAGACCTACAACGAGCTGTTCACCATGCACGGCAGCCTGATGCTCTACCTGTTCGCCGGACCGTTCGCCTTCGGTGGCCTGGCCAACTACATCGTCCCCCTCCAGGTCGGCGCGCCGGACATGGCGTTCCCCCGCCTCAACGCCCTCTCGTACTGGCTCTACCTGGGCGGCTCGATCACCATGCTCTCCGGGTTCCTCGTCGCCGGAGGAGCCGCCAGCTTCGGGTGGGTGGCCTACGCCCCGCTCTCCAACGCCACCAACTCGCCCGGTTCCGGGGCCGACCTGTGGCTGATGGGTCTGGCGCTCACCGGGTTCTCCGCCATCTTCACCGGCGTCAACCTGGTCGCCACCATCTTCTACCTCCGTGCGCCGGGGATGACCATGTTCCGCATGCCGATCTTCACGTGGAACATGCTGGTCACCGCCATCCTCATCCTCATTGCCTTCCCCGTGCTCTTCGCCGCGGTGGTGATGCTCTTCTGCGACCGCCACTTCGGGACCCATATCTTCACCGTCCAGGGGGGCGGGTCCCCCATCCTGTGGCAGCAGCTCTTCTGGTTCTTCGGCCACCCGGAGGTCTACATCCTGGCGCTCCCGTACTTCGGCATGGTCACCGATGTCATCCCGGTGTTCTCGCGCAAGCCGACCTTCGGCTACCGCGGGATGGTGTTCGCCACCATGTCCATCGCCGCACTCTCCACGGGCGTGTGGGCCCACCACATGTTC